>NZ_JBSGCD010000044.1:0-53373 GCF_053601675.1 Micromonospora sp. NPDC004704
CCCGCTCGTTGATCATGAAGTTAGCGACGCTCCAAGGGCCCCGGAGCGTCGCTAACTTCATGATCAACGGGGTGGGTTCGGGTTAGCCCGTCTGGGGATGGTAGGGCTGGCGGGATGGTATGGGGGCGTTTGAGGGGGCAGAGTCGGCGGGGTGAGCACAGACATCCGTACCGTGGGATTGGGTCGGCCGGGAGCGGCGGCGAGCTGGCTGGGGAGTGTGGCCGTGGCGGCCCTGGCGGTCGCGGCGGTGACCGTGACCGCACAGTCGATCGACCGGTTCCACTGGTGGGCCGGTTTCATCCTGGTGCCCGGAGCGCTGATCGCCGCCACCGGTGGCCCGCTGCTGATGCGCGGTGGGGGGAGGGCCTTCGGTGGATACCTGGTCGCCTGCATCGGCACGCTGGTCTTCACCGTGGGCGCCCTGCTCATGTTCGGCGCGATGGGCCAGGGCTGGCCACTCATGATCATCCTGCCGTCGTTCGCCGTCGCCGGTACGTACGGCTGGCACGCGGTGCACCCGCTGGCCCGCGCCGCCCACCGTACGGTCGCCATGCTGGCGCTCGGCGGGGTGGCGCTCGGGGCCACCTTCCTGCTGATCCATGCCGGCCGGGTCGACTTCGGCGGTACCGACTGGTGGGGCGGGTTCATGATGCTCGCCGGTGTGATCGTCTTCCTGAACGCGGTGGAGCTGACCCGGCACCGGATCCCGTACCGGTTGCAGGCCATCACCCTGCTGCTCGGGCCGGCGGTGATCACCTTCCTGCTCGGCCTGCGTTTCCTGCGCGGCGACTGGCCGTACTGAGCCGACCTGTCCCGCCGCCCCGCGCCATAAGGAAAGGGCCGCTTCCGTGCAGACACGGAAGCGGCCCTTTCCCAATTCAGAAGGTGCAGGCGATCACGAGGTCGGGGGCGCGGTCGGGCAGGAAGTCGAGCTTGGCGATCCGGCCCGCGGCCCGCAGGTCATCGCCGACCAGGGCCAACCGCTCCAGCACCTCGGCCGGACCGAGCGCCTCGGCCAGCGGGACATCGGTCCGCATGGAGAGCTTGCGGTCCGACTTGGCCCGGCGGACCTGGGTCAGCGCCGCGCCGGCGAGCCGGAGCAACTCCGGGTCGCCGTCCGCCGCCACCGAATCCAGCTCGTACGTCGTCGGCCACGGCGCCTGGTGCACCGAGCCGTACCGCCACCAGGACCAGACCTCCTCGGTGACGTACGGCAGGAACGGGGCGAAGAGGCGCAACTGGACCGACAGCGCGGTGGCCAGGGCGGCCCGTGCCGAATCGGCGGCCGGACCGGACCCGTACGCCCGTTCCTTCACCAACTCGATGTAGTCGTCGCAGAAGGTCCAGAAGAAGGACTCGGTGGCCTGGAGAGCGGCCGTGTGGTCGTACGCGTCGAAGGCGGAGGTGGCGGTGGCGACCACCGTGCCGAGCCCGGCCAGCATGGCCCGGTCCAGCGGCTCGGTGACCTCGGCCCGCAGCGAGTCGGCGGCGCCCAGCCCGAGTGCGAACTTGGACGCGTTGAGCAGTTTGGTGGCGAGCCGCCGGCCGACCTTGATCTGGGCCGGATCGAACGCGAGGTCGGTGCCGGGACGCCCGTTCGCCGCCCAGTACCGCACCGCGTCGGCGCCGCTGGACTCCAGCAGCGCCATCGGGGTGACCACGTTCCCCTTCGACTTCGACATCTTCTTCCGGTCCGGGTCGAGGATCCAGCCGGAGAGGACCGCGTCCCGCCAGGGCAGCACCCCGTGTTCCAGGTGCGCGCGGACCATCGAGGAGAACAACCAGGTACGGATGATTTCCTGCCCCTGTGGCCGCAGGTCCATCGGGAAAACCCGGTCGAACAGGTCGGGATCGGTCTCCCAACCGCCGACGATCTGCGGGGTGAGCGAGGAGGTGGCCCAGGTGTCCATCACGTCCGGATCAGCGGTGAAACCGCCCGGTTTACCGCGCTGTGCCTCGTCATAGCCGGCCGGCACGTCGCTGGATGGGTCGATCGGGAGCGCGGACTCGTCCGGCGTGAGAGGGTGGCGGTAGTCCGGCTCGCCAGCGTCGTCGAGCCGGTACCAGACCGGGATCGGCACCCCGAAGAAGCGCTGCCGGCTGACCAGCCAGTCGCCGGTGAGACCGCCCACCCAGTGCTCGTAGCGGTGCCGCATGTGTGCCGGCACCCAGTTCAGCTCCTCGCCCCTGGACATCAGGTCGGCCCGCAGCTCGGGCTCCCTGCCACCGTTGCGCAGGTACCACTGCCGGCTGGAGATGATCTCGAGCGGGCTCTCGCCCCGCTCGTAGAACTTCACCGGGTGGGTGATCGGCTTCGGTTCGCCGACCAGGTCACCGGAGGCGGTCAGCAGGGCCACCAGCTCCCGTCGGGCCGCGTTCACGCTCTTGCCGGCGAGCGGCAGGTAGGCCACCGGGTCCACCCCGGCCGGCGGCTCGGGCAGCAGCCGACCGGTCCGCCCGATCACCACCCGGGTGTCCAGTTGCAGATCCCGCCACCAGGTCACGTCGGTCAGGTCGCCGAAGGTGCAGACCATCACCAGACCGGTGCCCTTGGCCGGGTCGGCCAGCGAGTGCGCGTGCACCGGCACCTCGACCCCGAAGACCGGTGTCCGTACGGTGCCGCCGACCAGGTGGGCGTACCGCTCGTCGTCCGGGTGGCAGACCAGCGCCACACAGGCCGGCAGCAGCTCCGGTCGGGTGGTGTCGATCTCCACGTACCCGTCGGCGGGCCCGGTGCCGTCGGCCGCGACCGCGAAGCGGAGCCGGTGGTACGCACCCGACCGCTCCCGGTCCTCCAACTCCGCCTGGGCGACCGCGGTGGCGAAGCCGACGTCCCAGAGCGTCGGCGCCTCGGCCTGGTACGCCTCACCCCGGGCCAGGTTGCGCAGGAACGCCCGCTGCGAGGTCGCCTGGGCGTGCGCGCCGATCGTGGTGTACGTCAACGACCAGTCCACCGACAGGCCGAGTCGCCGCCACAGCGCCTCGAAGACCTGCTCGTCCTCACCGGTGAGCCGGGTGCACAACTCGACGAAGTTGCGCCGGGAGATCGGGATCGGGTTCTTCCGCGCGTCGGCGGTGATCGGCGGCTGCGGCGGTTGCCAGTCCGGGTCGTACGGCAGCGACGGCTCGCAGCGGACGCCGTACACGTTCTGCACCCGGCGTTCGGTGGGCAGGCCGTTGTCGTCCCAGCCCATCGGGTAGAAGACCGTACGGCCACGCATCCGCTGGAACCGGGCCACCGTGTCCGTGTGGGTGTACGAGAACACGTGACCCATGTGCAGTTCGCCGGATACGGTCGGTGGCGGAGTGTCGATGGCGTATACGCTCGTCCGCTCCTTTGAGCGGTCGAACGCGTACGTGCCCTCCTCCTGCCAACGGCGCGACCAGGTCTCCTCGAGTCCGTCCAGGGTGGGACGCTCGGGGACACCGGCGCGCTGGTTCTTCGCCGTATCCGTCATGACCCGAATGCTACCGAGCCGGCGGACCGGATCGTGGCCGCCAATACCGACATCCGGGACGGCGTACGGTCACCGGAGGTAACCACCGGGCCGTAACTCGCCGGGTGGGGAGGAGCCGGGTTCAGACGAGGGAGTCCCGCCACTGGCGGTGCAGTACCGCGTACCGGCCACCGGTCCGGACCAGTCCGGCCGGCGGGCCGTCCTCGACGATCCGGCCGGCGTCGACCACCAGCACCCGGTCGGCGATCTCGACGGTGGAGAGCCGGTGCGCGATCACCAGCGCGGTCCGCCCCCGCAGGATGGTCCGCAGCGCCCGCTGCACCAGCCGCTCGCTCGGTACGTCCAGCGACGAGGTCGCCTCGTCCAGGATCAGCACGGTCGGGTCGGCGAGGAAGGCCCGGGCGAACGCGACGAGCTGGCGCTGCCCGGCGGAGAGCCGCCCGCCGCGCCGGTGCACGTCGGTGTCGTAGCCGTCGGGCAGGGCGGTGATGAAGTCGTGCGCGCCGATCGCCCGGGCCGCCGCCTCGACGTCCCGCCGGGCGGCGCCGGGACGCCCGAACCGGATGTTGTCGGCGATCGAGCCGGCGAACAGGTGGTTCTCCTGGGTCACCATCACCACCGCCCGGCGCAACCGGTCGTCGTCGATCTGGCGCAGGTCGACCCCGTCCAGGCTGACCGTACCGCCGGTCGGGTCGTAGAAACGGGCGACCAGCTTGGCCACGGTGGACTTGCCCGCCCCGGTCGCACCGACCAGCGCCACGAGCTGCCCCGCCGGAATCCGCAGAGTCAGCTCCGGCAGGACCGGGGTCCCGTCCCGGTAGCCGAACGTCACCCCCCGGAACTCGATCGCGCCGCCGCCGGTGGCCGGCAGCGCCGCCGGGGTTTCCGGTTCGGGTACGCCCGGTTTCTCGTCGAGCACCCCGGACAGCTTCTCCAGCGCGGCCGTGGCCGACTGGAGCGCGTTGTAGAACTGGCTCAGCTCCTGCATCGGCTCGAAGAACCGGCGCAGGTAGAGCAGGAACGCCGCCAGTACGCCGATCTCGGCGTGCCCGCCCATCACCCGCCACCCGCCGTACGTGAGTCCCACCGCCACGGTCACGTTCCCGATCACGGTGATGCCCGGGGAGTAGGTGGCGATGAGCCGGAAGGCGCGCAGGTTCGCCCGCCGGTACTCGTCGTTGACCTCGGCGAAGATGTGCTGGTTGCGGGGCTCGCGGCGGAACGCCTGGACCGCCCGGATCCCGCCCAGCGACTCCACGAAGTGCACGATCACCAGGGCGACCGCCTCCCGCGTACGGCGGTAGGCGAGTCCGGACGCGCGGGCGAACCACCGGGAGATCAACAGCAGGAACGGGAAGGCGAGCAGGGTCACCGCCGCGAGCGGGGCGTCGAGCCAGAGCAGGATGCCGGCGACCGAGACGATGGACAACCCGGCCAGCACCAGATCGTCGATGCCGCCGTCGACCAGTTCGGCGATCGAGTCCATGTCGCTGGTCAGCCGGGCGATCACCCTTCCCGAGGTGTACCGCTCGTGGAAGCCGACCGACAGGCGCAGGAAATGGGCGTACACCCGCTGGCGCAGGTCGATCAGGACGGCCTGGCCGATCCGCGAGGAGAGGGTGAGGAAGCCGCGCTTGCCCACGTACTCGCCGGCCGTGGCGGCGGCGAACGCGATCCCGACCGCGATGAGGATCCGCGGGTCACCCTCGCGCAGCGGCTCGATGGCCCGGTCGATGCCGAGCATCACCAGGTACGGGCCGGCCATCCCGGCGGCGTTCTGGAGCAGGAGCAGCAGCACCGCCGCCCCGATCAGCCGGCGGTGCGGCCGGAGCAGGGAGCCGAGCAACGCCCGGCTGCGGGACCGGAGCCGGGCGAGCGCCCGGGAGCCGCTCTGCTCGGCGGCGGTCCGCTCGGCGTCCGGGTCGGTCGCGATGCCCCGCCAACCGGTACGCCCACCGTCCGGGTCCGCGATCGATCCGGCGGCGGCTGCCTCACGGTCTCGGCCGCCCTCCGGCACAGTGGCGGTCACGAGCGGATCAGGCCGGAGTCGTCGGGCTCCCCGGCGGCGGAGAGGACCGCCCGGTAGTCCGGCACCGTGGCGAGCAGTTCCGAGTGGGTGCCGACGGCGACGATCCGGCCGTCGGCGAGCAACGCCACCCGGTCGGCGAGGGCCACGGTCGACGGTCGGTGCACCACCAGCAGCGCGGTGGTGTCCCGCAGCATCCGGGCCAGCGCCGCCTCCACCAGCGCCTCGGTGTGTACGTCGAGCGCGGAGAGCGGATCGTCGAGCACCAGTACCCCCGGTCGGCCGAGAATCGCGCGGGCCAGGGCGATCCGTTGCCGCTGCCCGCCGGAGAGGGAGAGCCCCTGCTCGCCGACCCGGGTGGCGAGGCCCCACGGCAGGTCGTACACAAAATCGGCCTGGACCACGGCGAGCGCGTCGCGGACCTCGTCCTCGGTGGCGTCGGGCCGGCCCAGGGTGAGGTTCTCCCAGACCGACATGGAGAACAGCGTCGGTTCCTCGAAGGCCACTCCGACGACCCGGCGCAGCCCGGTGAGCCGGATGTCGCGGATGTCCCGCCCGTCGAGGGTGACCCGCCCCGAGGTGACGTCGTAGAGCCTCGGTACGAGGGACAGCAGGGTGGTCTTGCCGGAGCCGGTCGCGCCGACGATCGCCATCGTCTCGCCCGGTTCGACCTCCAGGGTGACGTCCCGGAGCACCGGTCGGGCGACTCCCGGGTAACCGAAGCCGACCCGTTCGAACCGGAGCCGGCCGCGGACCATCGGCGGGTGCAGGGTGACCGCGTGCGGGCGGTCCACGATGGTCGGCTCGGTGTCGAGCACCTCGTGGATCCGGTCGGCGGCGGTGATCGCCTCCTGCCCGTTGGCGATGATCCAGCCGAGGGACTCGATCGGCCAGATCAGCATCAGTTGGAGGGTGACGAAGGCGACCAGTTCACCGATGGTCAACGCGTTCCGTGCCACCGCGACCGTCCCGGCGACCAGGACCACCGCCAGGGTCAGGTTCGGCACCAGGTCGAACTCGGCCGACGAACGGGCGAGCAGCCGGCCCTTGCCGGTCGCGGTGTCGTGCAACTGCCGGGCCCGTACGGCGAACCGCCGCGCCATCTCCGGTTGCCGACCGAACGACTTGATCGTGCGCAGTCCCTGGGTCGACTCCTCGACCAGGGTGGCCAGATCACCCTGCTCGTCCTGCATCTGCCGGGAGGCGGCCAGGTAGGACCGGGTGAACCGGCGGCTGACCACGAACAACGGCACCGCGCTCGCCGCGACCAGCAGCCCGAGGGGCCAGTAGAGATGGGTCAGGAGCACCACCACGGCGAGGTAGGTGACGGTGTTGACGATCAGGAAGAGCAGTCCGAAGGAGAGGAACCGGCGGATCACCGAGAGGTCGGTGGTGATCCGGGAGAGGAGCTGACCCGACTGCCACCGGTCGTGGAACCCCACGTGCAGTTGTTGCAGGTGGGCGTAGATGTCGTCGCGGATGGAGGACTCGATGCCGAGCGCGGTGGACGACTGCACCCAGCGCCGTACGAAGATCAGCGCGGCCTCGGCCAGCCCGAACAGCAGGGCCAGGGCGCCGAGCCGGAACAGGCCGTCCGAGTCGTGCTCCGCGATCGGACCGTCGACCACCTCCCGGATGACCAGCGGTACGGAGATGCTCGCCCCGGTGGCCGTGAACGCGGCGATCAGCAGCCAGCCGAGCCGTCCGGCGTACGGGCGGACGTAGCGTCGCAGGCGCCAGAGGTTGTGCAGGAGGTGCGGACCGGTGCCCGCTCGGGAAGTGGTGTCTTTGTCACTGTCCGGAGGCACTACTGAACGGTATCGGTAACTGCCGATCCGGTGGAGGTCAGCTTCCCGTCAACTGGCGCTCATGACCGAGCAGCCACCGCTTCACCTCCAGCCCCCACCGGAACCCGCCGAGGGTGCCGTCGGTGCGCAGCACCCGGTGACAGGGGACGAAGAGTGCGGCGGCGTTGCGGGCGCAGGCCGCCGCCGCGGCCCGGACCGCGAGCGGCCGGCCGGCCAGTTCGGCAAAACCGGTGTACGTCACCGGCTCACCCGGCTTCACCTCCCGCAGCGTCTGCCAGGCGTGGGTCATGAACTCGCCGCCGGTGTACTGCTCGACCGGCACCTCGTCGATCGCGGTCAGCTCACCGTCGAGATAGGAGCGGGCCGCGACGGTCACCGCACCCAGGTCGGCGCGGGCCCGGACCGGGGCGCGCAGACTCGGGTGTACGACCGCCAGCAGCGGCTCGACGTCGGCGGTGAAGCCGGCGGCGCGTACCCGCCCGTCGGGGCCGGTGAGGATGGTCAGCGGACCGGCCGGCGTGACCAGGGTGCTGCTGTTCAGCTCGTTCATGCTGCTCTCCAGAGTCGGATCGTGGCGTAGGAGCGCCAGGGGCGCCATCCGGTGGCGTGCTCGGCGAGGGCCGCCGGGGTGTCGGGTAGGCCGAGCGCGGTCGCGCCGTGGCGTACGCCGAGGTCGGTGGGGAGGAACGCGTCCGGGTCGCCGACCGCGCGCAGCAGGACGTACGCGGCGGTCCACGGGCCGATGCCCGGCAACCCGGTGAGTTGGGCGGTGAGCTGTTCCCGGTCCGCACCCGGATCGAGGTCGAGGCTGCCGTCGGCGACCGCTCGGGCCACCGTACGGATCGTCTCCCGACGGGCGGCCGGCATGGCGAACGCCGTATCGGGCAGTGCCAGCAGGTCCGCCGCCGACGGGAACGCCCGCAGCACCCGCTCGCCCGTTCCGGCGGGCTCCGTCGGCTCCGTCGGCTCAGTCTGCTCAGACTGCTCCGTCTGTCCGGGGTGCTGCTCCCGGTCGACCGGGTTGGCGTCGACCAGCCGGGTCAGGACGGTTCGGGCACCGGCGACGGAGACCTGCTGGCCGACGATCGCCCGTACCGCCATCTCGAAGCCGTCGACCGCGCGCGGTACCCGTACCCCGGGTTCCTTCGCGACCGGGGCAGTGAGTGCGGGGTCGGCGGCCAGCGTGCCGTCCACCGCCTCCGGGTCGGCGTCCAGGTCCAGCAGCCGCCGGCAGCGGGCCACCGCCGGGGCCAGGTCGCGTACGTCGCTCAGGCGCAGCGTCGCCGCCACGTATCCGGGCAGCGGGGTGAGCGTCACCTCGGCCGGACCGTGCGGGAGCCGCAGCGCCCGGGTGTACGACCCCTCGCCGACCCGTTCCACCCCCGGCAGCGCCCGCAGGGCGAAGAAGTCGAGCAGCGCGTCGACGTGCAACGGCGCCCGGTACGCGAGCCGCAGCGAGACCGTGCCCGCCCCGGTACCGGACGGCCGGTGCCGGGCGGTCGCCCGCAGTTGCGACGGGACCGCCGCGTACACCTCCCGGATGGTGTCGTTGAACTGCCGTACGCTGCCGAAACCGGCGGCGAACGCGATCTCGGCCAGGCCGAGGTCGGTCGTCTCGATCAGGATCCGGGCGGTCTGCGCGCGCTGGGCCCGGGCCAGTGCCAGCGGTCCGGCGCCGACCTGGGCGGTGAGCATCCGGTGCAGGTGCCGTTCGGTGTAACCGAGCCGGGTGGCGAGTCCCGGCACCCCGTCCCGGTCGACCACCCCGTCCGCGATCAGTCGCATGGCCCGGCCGACCACGTCGGCGCGGACGTCCCAGTCCGGTGAGCCGGGTGCCGCGTCCGGCCGGCACCGGCGGCAGGCCCGGAGCCCGCCCCGCTGCGCGGCAGCCGCCGACGGGTAGAAGTCGACGTTCTCCCGCTTGGGCGTGACAGCGGGGCAGGACGGCCGGCAGTAGATCCCGGTGGTCCGTACGCCGGTGTAGAACCAGCCGTCGAACCGCTGGTCACGGCTGTCGACCGCCCGGTAGCACCGCTCGAAGTCCAACTCCATGTCACCGATCGTGCCCCGTGATCCGGTCCCCTGCTAGCGGGATTCGGACGTCACCGTGCGGCCGTCCCGGCGGGGGTGCCGGGACCCTTGCGTATGCTGGTCTGTCGTGGCTATCTCGCTTGGCATCGTCGGCCTGCCC
Source organism: Micromonospora sp. NPDC004704 (assembly GCF_053601675.1). Lineage (NCBI taxonomy): Bacteria > Bacillati > Actinomycetota > Actinomycetes > Micromonosporales > Micromonosporaceae > Micromonospora > Micromonospora sp. NPDC004704. Next base: position 9,484 of record NZ_JBSGCD010000044.1, read on the forward strand.
AACGTCGGCAAGAGCACGCTCTTCAACGCCCTCACCAAGAACGACGTGCTGGCCGCGAACTACCCGTTCGCGACGATCGAGCCCAACACGGGCGTGGTCGGACTGCCGGACGAGCGGCTGGACAAGCTCGCCGAGATCCACGGGTCGCAGAAGATCCTCCCCGCGCCGGTGACGTTCGTCGACATCGCCGGGCTGGTCCGGGGCGCGTCCAAGGGTCAGGGCCGGGGCAACGCGTTCCTCGCCAACATCCGCGAGGCGGCCGCGATCTGCCAGGTGGTCCGCGCCTTCTCCGACCCGAACGTGGTGCACGTCGACGGCAAGGTGTCGCCGGCCGACGACATCGAGACGATCAACACCGAGCTGATTCTCGCCGACCTGCAGACGCTCGAGAAGGCGCTGCCCCGGCTGGAGAAGGAAGCCCGGATGCGCAAGGACCGGGCGGCGGCGGTGGAGGCGGCCAAGAAGGCGTCCGAGCTGCTCAACACCGGCGTGACCCTCTACTCCGGCGCGGCCCGCGCCGGGATCGAGGTGGAGCACCTGCGCGAGCTGCACCTGCTCACCACCAAGCCCTTCCTGTACGTCTTCAACGTCGACGAGGCCGAGCTCGGCAACGCCGAGTTCCTCGACGAGCTGCGCCTGCTGGTCGCACCGGCCGAGGCGGTGTTCATGGACGCCAAGGTCGAGTCGGAGCTGATCGACCTGCCGGCGGAGGAAGCCCGCGAGCTGCTGGAGTCGATCGGGCAGTCGGAGCCGGGGCTGGACCAGTTGATCCGGATCGGTTTCCGTACGCTCGGGCTCCAGACGTACCTGACCGCGGGTCCCAAGGAGGCACGCGCCTGGACCATCCCGGTCGGCGCGACCGCGCCCGAGGCGGCCGGAGTGATCCACACCGACTTCCAGCGCGGCTTCATCAAGGCCGAGATCGTCTCGTACGAGGATCTGGTCACCGCCGGGTCGATGGCGGCGGCGAAGGCGGCCGGCCGGGTCCGGCTGGAGGGCAAGGACTACGTCATGCAGGACGGCGACGTGGTCGAGTTCCGCTTCAACGTCTAGTTCCGGTTCGACGTCTCCGGCGTGAGACTCACTCGTCCGCGTCGAAGTCCGGGAGGGGTGCGTACTGACGGGCCCCTCCGTCGCGGATCATCCATAACCGGAACGCACCTTGTTCCTGGTCCTGGACGAGGAGTTGGACGAGGTGGGGCACGCGCCAGCCGGTGGCGCCGAATCGTCCAACGACAGCCGTAACGTCGGCCTTGTTCAACACGCCGGCCCATAGCAATGCCTCGGGATGCTTCACGCCGCCCCATGCCTCCGGGCTGCCGTGCAGGGTGCGAAGAGAACCGACGCCCTTGCCCTCGGGTTGCCCTTGTCGTGGGGCGAGGGTCTGGAGCCATCGATCGAACTCGTCGACCAGTGCGCTGTCCTCGGTGATGTCTACCGACAGCAGAACGTTGGTAACCCAGCTCACGGCGTCATCCTTCAACAAGCCCGTGTGTTCGGCCCAGCCGTTTATCAGTTACGCGACTTGGTCGATCCAGGGTTCAACGTCTGGTGACGTCCCGGTTCGACCGCCGGTGGGGGTGCTCCCGGCTCAGCTCCTGCGGCCGGGCACCAGCCTGTCCAGGTCGAGTTTGATCGTGAACGGCGTGGAACTGCGCAGTTCGTGGCGATGGATTCCGGTCGGTGCGTACGACCGGGTTGGCCCGGCGAGTTCGTAGGCGTGGACGACCGGCGCCCCGTCCTCTTCCTCGACGCGCCAGTAGTTCGCGATAGTGGCTTCTGCATACTTGCGCAGCTTCACCGTCCGATCACGGTGCGCGGACTCCGGCGAGACCACCTCGACGACCAGAAGGACCTGGTCAGGCGTGTAGAAGGTGCGGTTCGGGGCGTAGGGCGCCGTTGTGACGAGAAGGTCCGGTTCGGGGCGATTCCGCTCGTCGAGTCGGATCGTCATCTCCCGCTCGACCTCGATGCCCGCCGGTGCCTGCTCGCTCAGGGAGAGCACCAGCGCGGTGACGAGCCGAGCATGCCAGGCCCGCTGAGGCGACCCCACGAAGACCAGCGCTCCATCGATCAGCTCGGTGTGACGCGGTGCTTCGGGAAGGTGGTCGAGGTCGTCGGCGTACCACCCCTCAAGGCGAGGCGGGCGCATCCACTCGGGCACCGCGGCCATGCGGTCACCGTAGCATTCGGTAACGTCGGCATGGCCTGCTGCACTCAGCCGTCCCGATGTCGCATGCTGGTGAATCTCCGTTTCGACGTCTGAGGAGTCCCGCATGCCCGACGGCTGGGAGTGGGACGAGACCCTGTTCCAGGGCAGTGCCCGCTACTACGAGGCGGGCCGGCTGCCGTACGCCCCCGGTGTGGTCGACGCGCTGACCGACGCCCTCTCGCTCGACGGCACCGGCCGCCTCCTGGACGTGGGCTGCGGGCCAGGCACCGTCACCCTGCTGCTGGCCGGGTCGTTCGCCGAGGCCGTGGGGGTGGACCCGGACGAGGACATGCTGGCCGAGGCCGGGCGGCGCAGCGTCCGCGACGGTGCCGGCAACGTCCGATGGGTACGCGCCCGCGCCGAGGACCTGCCCGCCGGTCTCGGCACCTTCCGGGTGGCGATGTTCGCGCAGTCCTTCCACTGGATGGCGCGTGACCGGGTGGCCACGACGATTCGCGGGATGCTGGCACCGGGCGGTGCCTTCGTCCAGCTCAGCGACGTCAAGGAGCCGGTGTCGACAACCGACCTCCCGTTCCCGGCGCCCCCGTACGCAGCCATCGCCGAACTCGTACGCGACTACCTGGGACCGGTACGCCGAGCCGGTCAGGGCGTGCTGCGCAGCGGAACACCCGGCGACGAGGCGGCCGTGCTGAGCCGGGCGGGCTTTGCCGCTCCACTGCGGTTGCGGGTGCCGGCCGGCGCCGTGTTGGAGCGGTCGGTGAACGACGTGGTCGCCACGGTCTACTCACTCTCCTTCTCCGCGCCCCACCTCTTCGGGGAGCGCCGGGAACGTTTCGAGGACGACCTCCGGAGCCTGCTGCATCGGGCGGCGGACCACGGCAGGTTCGCGCAGCGGGTGCCCGACAGTGAACTGTTCGTCTGGCGTACGTCGGATCGCTAGCCGGTACGGGCGGGGTGACGGTTCCGACGCCCCCGTTAGTTGCCGGAACCATCACCCTCGCGGCCGGTGCCGGCCCCCCGACACCACACCCCCGGCACCAGGAGGATGGTGCCGGCCCTTCGCCCCCGACAGCGCTCGTCGGTACTGGAACCAGCTTGACCAACTCGGTCGGAATCCGGAATGGGTTGACCCTGTCCCGGACATGTCGGCGGCTGTCCGGCCTGCTCAGGACGGGTGTAAACGATCTGTCCGGGACGACCGGAGGGGGTGTGCGGGCCGGCGCTCCGGCTTGCGCGGGTGGCGGGCATCGACGTGTACTGGTGCGGAAGGGTGTCTGACGGTGACCAGTACCTCGGGGGGAACGCGTGTCGCGCAACGACGCCGACCGGACCGATGTCGCGTCGGTGGCCACGGCCGGCGACTACGTCGCACTGCTGCGAGGCATCCGGGAAGAGTCCGGACTGACCTATCGGGAGATCGAGCGCCGCTCCGCGGCTGCCGGCCACTGGTTGCCACGGAGCACGCTGGCGAACTCGCTCGGTCGCGCCACCCTGCCCCGTGAGGACCTGGTGGTCGCGCTGCTGACCGCCTGCGGCCGAAAGCCGGGGGAGGTGCAGCGCTGGCTGTCGGTCCGGGAGCGGATCGCGGTCGGCCAGGTCGAGCGGGCAACCGCCGCCTCGGCGGATCCGCCCTCGACAGGCTCGCCCTCGGCGGCCCCGACCCCGCCGGCCCCGACCCCGGCGGAGCTTGGGAGGCGGCGCTGGCGGCTGCGTGGTCGGCGGGCGGCGATCCTCATGACGTGTGTGCTGCTCACCGCCCTGGCGGCTGTTTTTGTGGTGGCGGTCGGGCCGTCCGCCAACGCTCGGCGTACGGAGGTTCCGCTGCTGCTGTCGGGTTCCTGCCCGGCCGCTCTGGAGATGGGGGCGAACAGTCGCTGCGTACAGGAGTTGCAGGAGCGGTTGCAGGCCCACGGCTTCGGCCTGCCGGCGGATGGCTGGTTCGGGCCGTACACCGGGACCCGGGTGATGGCGTTCCAGGTCATGTCCGGGCTGCCGTCGACGGCGATCGTGGACGAGCGGGTGAAACGCGCCCTGTACGCCGAGCCGATCAACGCCCCCTCCTGGCCGAGGAGCGAGATCAAGCGCACTCTGCGGGAGGCGTTCCCGGAGGACCCGACCGCTGCGGTGCAGCTTGCCACCTGCCTGTCACAGCTCGACCCGTACTGGATCCAGGGTGCTCCGGACGGGTCGCGGCGGTGGGGGCTCTTCCAGTTCTCCGACCGGGAGCTGATCGCGCTCGGGGTCGAGCCCCGGGTGGCGCTGGACCTGCGGTGGAACGTGCAGGCGGCCCGGACCGTGTGGAGCCGTACCGGGGACTTCCGGCACTGGAAGTGTGCCGCCCCGATCTGAGCCGGCCCGCTCCGGGGATCTCACGAGATGAACTGGAGGATCACGTTGTGTACGTGGTGGCTCTTCTGGTCACCGCGGAACTCGACCTCGTACGTGTGCGTACCGACGTGGATGGCGATCGCGCCGGTGGAAAAGAAGGACCCGCCCCAGGACTTGTTGCTCACCACGCTGACACTCGTGATCTTCGAGTACGGGATGCTGGTGATGGCGAACTTCTTGCCGACGAACGACTTGTCCTGGATGATCACCCGGCGGTTGGTCAGGCCGATGAAGCCGGTGCCGGTGCCGATCGCGTCGTAGACCGCGATGATCTGCTCACCGTCGAGCAGCCCGCTCTGGATCTGCTGGAACTGTTCGCGCCGGTCGTACGTGACGTTGTTTGCCATACGGCCGAGGGTAGGAGCGGCCCGCCACCCGCCTCGCCTCCTGCGGCAGCCCGTCGCGATGGTTCAGCTCACCCTGAGCGGGTAACCCCCGCCGTGATTTCGGTCCGGATCGGCTCCGTCCGTCAGCGCGCCCCCGCGCTGCCGGCCGACTCGATCACGAAACGCATCGACGGGATCCTCGCCGGCTGGGCGGAGGCGAGCAGGACCAAACTGCGCGACCGGTTCCGTCAGCTCGAGATCAACATCATGGTCGCGGTCCAGGCCGGTGTCGCGGCGGCGCTGGCCTGGGGCATCGCACACGAGGTCCTGAACACCCCGCAACCGGTGTTCGCGCCCGCGGCCGCGGTGGGCACGATCGCCTCGTCCGTGGGCCAGCGCCTGCCCCGGACCATCGCGCTGATCCTCGGGGTAGCCGTGGGCATCGGGTTCGGCGACCTGTTGATGCTGCTCGCCGGCAATGGTCCGTGGCAGTTGGGGGTGATCGTCGGGCTCGCCGTGATCGGCGCGCTCCTGCTCAGTGGCCGGGGTGTGCTGGTGGCACAGGCGGGCGGTACGGCGGTGCTGATCGCGGCCCTCTCCCCCGAGGTGGGCGAGCTCGAGTATCCGCGGTTCGTGGACGCCCTGATCGGTGGCGGGGTCGGGTTGGTGGTGGTTCTCCTGCTCCTGCCGCTGAACCCGCGCCGGGTGGTGCAGCGGGCGGCCAGCTATCCGATCGAGGAGCTGGCCCGGCAGTTGAAGGTGACCGCGCAGGCACTGAGCGACCGGAACGAGGCCCGGCTCGGTCAGGCGGTGGAGGGGCTCGGGGCGATCGAGTCGGATCTGGAGAACCTGAAGACGGCGGTGGAGGGCGCGAAGGAGGTGGTCCAGCTCTCGCCCGCACGGTGGCACCGGCGGCAGACGCTGGCGCTGTTCGCCCAGGGGGCCGAGCACATGGACCACGCGGTGTGGAGCAGTCGCGGCCTGGCCCGGCGTGCGGTCGGACTGATCGAGGACAACGAGCCACTGCCGGCGGGTCTGCCCATCGCGGTCGACCGGCTCTCCGAGGCGGTGCTCATGCTGCACGACGAGTTCCGTCACGGCCGGGTTCCGGAGGAGGCGCGCAGACGGGTGCTCCGTGCGGTCCACGAGGCCACCCTCGCGTACGAGGACGGGGTCGAACTGTCGGGCGCGGCGGTCGTGGCGCAGATCAGATCCGCGGCCACCGACCTGTTGCGGGCGACCGGGATCGACAACGACGATGCCAACCGCCTGATCCACGAGGCGGCCGAGTCCGCCGTCGGGTCGTGAGGGGACGCCCGGCGGGATCAGTCGCTGCTGGTGACGCCGCGGTAGACGTCCTCGATCCGGGCGGCGAGGGTGACCACGTTCTCGGTGATCGTGTCCTCGTCCGGCGCACCGATCTTGATCTGGGTGTGGCCGTCGAGTCGGCGGATCTCGGGGCGGATGTGCACCGCGTCTGCCACGATCTTGATACGTTCGGTCAGCGCCGCGTGCTGGGTATCGTCGAGAATGAGGGTGCGCTTGAGTTGGCGCCCCTCGCGAAGCCAGCCGGGCAGTAGGGTGAGCGCGTCTGTCAGGTAGTCACGCTGGGATCGATTGCGCCAGAGCGCACGCTTCACGATGCCTCCCAAGCGTCGTTGCCGGCTTGTGGCCAAATCGTCGCTATCCCGTGTCCTAGTCGGTGCCCCCTAGTCTGTCGCCGGCCGGCTGGTGTGTCCACGTCCACAGTTCCGTGTTCTTTTGCCCTACGGTCTACCCAAGGCACCCGAACCGCCGATTGATCTGGCACCGTTGATGCCCGTGCAGACCGAACGGGCGAGTGGGGACGACAGTGGCGGTTACAGCAGCGATTCATCTGATCACGCAACGCGAAGAATGAGGGTTATTGTCGGGGCCGCCATCATCGAGGGCGGACGCGTACTCGGCTGTGCTCGGGCGAAACCGCCGGAGGTAGCTGGAAAATGGGAGTTTCCCGGCGGGAAAGTCGAACCCGGTGAAACCGAGGTCGCCGCGCTGGTCCGGGAGTGTGTCGAGGAACTGGCCGTACGGATCGAGGTCGGCGACCGGGTCGGTACGGACGTCCCGCTCGCCCACGGCCGGGCGGTCCTCCGGATCTACCGGGCCCGGCTCCTCGGCGGGGACCAGCCGCAACGCCTGGAGCACGCCGAGCTGCGGTGGCTCGCTGCCGACGAGCTCGACCAGGTGCCCTGGCTGCCCGCGGACGAGCCGATCGTGGACGCCCTCCGCCCACTGCTGACCACCACCGACTAGCGGTACGGAGGCACGTCGGCGACCGCGTACCGGGCGGGAGTGGTCCCGGACGGTATCCATCGGCCGTGGAGAAATGCACCGGGGAATGCGTTGATCGGCGGATGAGCGGGGTGTCGTACCAGAAGGCACGGAAGGGGCTGTCGTTCCCCAATGGGTGTTGTGACCCGAATACGACGAGGGATCGGCGGGCAACCGCCGATCCCTCGTTGACGTACGGCTGAATGCGCCGAATCAGTCCTTCTGGTCCGGGTGGGCGTAGTTCAGGTGGTCGGCCGGCAACGGGAAGCTGACGTCGTCACCGAAGGGCGACGGCGCGGCCGGCCGGTCGAAGGTGAACTCGCTGAGCGGCATCTTGCCCCGCTCGTCCACCAGGGGGGTGGTCGGGTGTGGCACCTGCCGGTGCCAGTTCACCCCGCGCTGCCCCTGCTCCTCGGCGGCCACGTCACCGGACGCGCCCCCGTGGGAATGCGCCTCGGGGACGGCCGGATCGGTGCGTGCACCGCTCTCGTTGCCGTCCGTCTGACCCCGTCGGAATATCTTGCTACCAAGCCACACAAGAGGATCGTACCTGCGATCGACCACGCGTTCCTTCATCGGGATGATCGCGTTGTCTGTGATCTTGATGTGCTCGGGGCAAACCTCCGAGCAGCACTTGGTGATGTTGCAGTAGCCGAGGCCCTGGGACGCCTGGGCGTACTCCTTGCGGTCGGTCTTGGTGTCCAGCGGGTGCATGTCCAGCTCGGCCGCGCGGATGAAGTAACGCGGGCCGGAGAACGCGACCTTGTTCTCCTCGTGGTCACGTACCACGTGGCAGGTGTTCTGGCACAGGAAGCACTCGATGCACTTGCGGAACTCCTGCGACCGCTCGACGTCGACCTGCTTCATCCGGTAGTCGCCGGGGGCGACGTCCGTCGGCGGGGCGAACGCGGGCGTCTCACGGGCCTTCTCGTAGTTGAACGAGACGTCCGTGACCAGGTCCCGGATCACCGGGAACGTACGCAGCGGGGTGACCGTGACCGTGTCGGTCTCCTCGAAGGTCGACATCCGGGTCATGCAGCCCAGCCGGGGCATGCCGTTGATCTCCATCGAGCAGGAGCCGCACTTGCCGGCCTTGCAGTTCCAGCGGCAGGCCAGGTCGGGCGCCTCGGTGGCCTGGAGCCGGTGGATGACGTCGAGGACAACCTCGCCCTCGTTCACCTCGATCTGGTAGTCCTGCAGGTCGCCGCCGGTCTCGTCGCCCCGCCAGACCTTGAAGTGGCGCTTGGTGCCCATTACTTGCCCGCCTCCTCAGCGTGCACGCCGCCGGTGCGTACGCCCTCGCTGAGGGCATCGAAGTCGGCCAGCTCGTCTTCGGTCAGGTACTTGGACAGCTCGGTGCGGTCGAAGAGCTGGATCAGCTCCGCCCGCATCTTCGGCAGGGGCTTGTGCTCCAGCCGTACCTTGTCGCCGTCGAGCGAGCAGACCAGGTTGACCATGCGCCAGTCCGGCGCCATCTTCGGGAAGTCCTCCCGGGTGTGCCCGCCGCGCGACTCCTCGCGCTCCAGCGCCGCCTTCGCGGTGCACTCCGAGACGATCAGCATGTTGCGCAGGTCGAGCGCCAGGTGCCAGCCCGGGTTGTACCGCCGGCCGCCGGTCGCGCCCACCTTCGCCACCCGCTCCCGCAGGTCGGCCAGGCGGACCAGGGCGTCCTCCAGCTCGCCCTTGCGCCGGATGATGCCGACCAGGTCGCCCATCACCGCCTGGAGGTCCTGCTGCAGCTTGTACGGGTTCTCGCCGTCCGGCCGCTCCAGCGGAGCCAGTGCCCGGTCCACCGAGGCCGCGACGTCGGTCGCCGACACCTTCGGGCGCGAGGTCAGCCCGTCGGCGTACGAGGCGGCGTGGCCGCCCGCGCGCCGGCCGAAGACCAGCAGGTCGGACAGCGAGTTGCCGCCGAGCCGGTTGGAGCCGTGCATCCCGCCGGAGACCTCACCGGCGGCGAACAGCCCGTGGATGTGACCGTGTGCCGCCGCGGTGTCCGGGTCGACCTCGACCCCGCCCATCACGTAGTGGCAGGTCGGACCGACCTCCATCGGCTGCTTGGTGATGTCGACGTCGGCCAGCTCCTTGAACTGGTGGTACATCGACGGAAGTCGCCGCTTGACCTCCTCGGCCGGCAGCCGGCTGGCGATGTCCAGGTAGACACCACCGGCCGGGGTGCCGCGACCCGCCTTCACCTCGCTGTTGATCGCGCGGGCGACCTCGTCGCGGGGGAGCAGCTCGGGCGGGCGCCGGTTGTTGTCCGGGTCGGAGTACCAGCGGTCCGCCTCCTCCTCGGTCTCCGCGTACTGCTTGCGGAAGACGTCGGGGACGTAGTCGAACATGAACCGCTTGCCGTCGGAGTTCTTCAGGACGCCGCCGTCACCCCGGACCGACTCGGTGACCAGGATGCCCTTCACCGAGGGCGGCCAGACCATGCCGGTCGGGTGGAACTGGAGGAACTCCATGTTGATCAGGGTGGCGCCGGCACGCAGGGCCAGCGCGTGCCCGTCCCCGGTGTACTCCCAGGAGTTCGAGGTGACCTTGTACGACTTGCCGACCCCGCCGGTGGCGAGGACGACGGACGGCGCCTCGAACAGGACGAACTCGCCGGACTCCCGGTAGTAGCCGAACGCCCCGGCGATCCGGGGGCCGTCCGGGCCGGACGAGTCGAGCAGCAACTCGGTGATGGTGGTCTCGGCGAACACCTTGATCCGGGCGTCGTAGTCGCCGAACTCCCGCTTGTCCTCCTGCTGCAGCGAGACGATCTTCTGCTGGAGGGTACGGATCAGTTCCAGCCCGGTCCGGTCACCGACGTGCGCCAGACGCGGGTACTCGTGGCCACCGAAGTTGCGCTGCGAGATCTTGCCGTCCTTGGTGCGGTCGAAGAGCGCACCGTACGTCTCCAGCTCCCAGATCCGCTGCGGCGACTCCTTCGCGTGCAGCTCGGCCATCCGGAAGTTGTTCAGGAACTTGCCGCCGCGCATGGTGTCCCGGAAATGGACCTGCCAGTTGTCCCGGCTGTTCACGTTCCCCATGGCCGCCGCGGCGCCGCCCTCGGCCATCACCGTGTGGGCCTTGCCGAACAGCGACTTGGAGATGATCGCGGTGCGCTTGCCGGCCATCCGGGCCTCGATCGCCGCCCGCAGGCCGGCGCCGCCGGCCCCGATCACGACGACATCGTAGTGGTGCCGTTCGATTCGCGTAGTCATGTCAGGCCCTCAGTTGATGAACCGCAGGTCGCCGAACCAGCCGGCATCCAGCGCCATGATGTAGAAGTCGGTGAACGCCAGCGTGCCCAGCGTGATCCAGGCGAGTTGCATGTGCCGGGTGTTGAGTTTGGACACGAAGGTCCAGAAGCGGTAGCGCACCGGGTGCTTGGAGAAGTGCTTCAGCCGGCCACCGGCGATGTGTCGGCAGGAGTGGCAGGAAAGCGTGTACGCCCACAGTGCGATCACGTTGACCAGGAGGATCACGTTGCCCAGCCCGAAGCCGAAGCCTTCGGGGCTGCGGAAGGCGAGAACGGCGTCCCAGGTGTTGATCAGCGAGATGATCCCGGCGGCGTAAAACGCGTACCGGTGCGCGTTCTGGAAAATGAGCGGGAAGCGCGTCTCGCCACTGTAGGTCTTGTGTCCGTCCGGGACGGCGCAGGCCGGCGGGGAGAGCCAGAAGGCCCGGTAGTAGGCCTTGCGGTAGTAGTAGCAGGTGAGCCGGAAGAGCAGCAGGAACGGCAGGGTCAGCGCGGCGTCCGGGATGATCCACCAGCCCGGCAGGATCCGGCCGAAGTGCGCGGCCTCGGGGACACAGGTCTGGGTCACGCAGGGCGAGTAGAACGGGGTCAGATAGTGATAATCCTCGACCCAGTAGAAGTCGTGCATGAACACCCGGACCGTGGCGTAGGTGACCCAGGCGCCGAGCCCGATGACCGTGATCAGCGGGGCGAGCCACCAACGGTCGGTACGCAACGTCCTCGCCGCAATGGCGGCGCGCGGTCGCGCACCCCTCGGCCTCGTTGCCGTCGTAGTCATTCCTATGTCTCCCTGACAGGGCCCTGTCTGGCTGACGGGCACGGATGGTCTTCCGGCGGGGGTGCACGGAGGCAGCGATGCAAACCCACAGCCGCGCCACCCGCGCGTAGTACACCAGGACCTATGCCTTCCGGCGCAGTTCGGCGTACACGTTACGCCGCACGCCGGGCGTACGATGCGCAAGGGAGTCTCGCGTGTGTCCTACCGATTACGAAAGTCCCAGCCCGTATTCCGGGCGTGGTTGTGCAGAACTTCACTCATGATCGTGAGCGCGGATGACGCCGGTGATCAGCCGGAGGCACCGCCGGTGAAGTTCCACGACGCGAGTCGCAGCGCCGGTGCCGACCACCAGGACGCGTCCCAACTGTCCGGCAGCAGTGACGCGTACCGGCCGACGCCGAGGACCCCGCCGGGGGCGAGGGCCTGCGGGTACGACTGGGTGAAGCGGAAGTTCTGCACCGCCGTGGTCACCTGGCCATCCTCGACCAGCCACACCCCGTTGCGGGTAAGACCGGTGATGACCAGGGACTTCGGGTCCAGGACCCGGGTGTACCAGAAGTCGGTGACCAGCAGTCCACGTCGTACACCGGCGATCAGGGCGGCGGTGTCGGAGTCGACGACCGGCCCGTCGACCTCGGTCGGCGCGGTGCCGTCCCCGGCCGAGTCGTCCGGCAGCAGGCGCAGGTTGGTCGGTACCGCGCCGAAGGACGCACCACCGGCGATCGCGTGCCCGGTCGAGGTCGCGCCCGCCTCGGCCGCAGTCCGGCGGTCGTGCGCGACGGTACGGGTGACGCCCTGCTCAACCAGCGCGATCCGGCGCTTGGGCGTGCCCTCGGCGTCGAACGGCAGGCCGAGCGTGCCGAGCGCGTCGTCGACCAGCGTGATCGCCGGGTCGAACTGCGCCGCGCCCGGTTCGGCGAAGGACCGCCGCTCGTTGTACGCCTTGCCGTTGAAGCCGAAGAGGGCGAAGTTCTGCAGGATGTCGACCACCGCGGTCGGTTCGAGCACCACCTCGTAGCGCCCCGGTGCGAGTTCGACCGGTGCCGCCGCGGCGCGTGCCTTGGCCGCCGCCCGCGCGCCGAGCACCGCCCCGTCCAGATCGGAGAGCCGGCCGGTGTTGCGCCGGGCCACCCCGTCGATGCCCCCGGTGCGGGCCACCCCGTCCATCGCGGCCTCGGCCGACCGGCCGGTCACCGCCTGCCCGGCGCTGTTCGCGAACGCGCCGGCCCAGCTCACCGTACGGCAGTAGCCGGCCGTCTCCAGCCCGCCGGCCGCCTCGACGAACGCCCGTACCCGATCGGCCCGGTCGTCCGGGGACGCGTTCGCGGTCGCCTCGTCCCAGTTGCCCGGTCCGGCCACCGGGGACGTCTGGGTCAGCCCCGGCCACGCCTGGTCGGGCGGGCAGAGCCGGGCGGCGGCGACGGTCCGCTCGACCAGGCCGCGCAGTCCCTCGTCGGTGACGACGGTGCTGGAGCCGGCGGCGGTCCGACCGTCGACGTGCAGCCGCAGCCGCAGGCCGGTGGTCTCGTCGGCCACGTTCTGGTGGATGGACGAGTTCGCGAACCGGGTCAACGCCCGGTCGGTGTACGTGGCGGCGGCTTCCGCTTCGGCGTCCGGGCCGGCGATCTCCCGGACCAGTTCCACCACCCGACCGGCGAGATCGAGTTCCCGGCTCATCGAGACAGTTCCCTTCGCTTGTCGCGTACCGCCATGGTTGCCGTGCCGGTCATCCGCGTACCCCCACCCGGACGTTGGTGAAGCGGGCCGGTGCGGCCGGGTGGCCGGTGTGCCCGACCTGGCCGGGCTGGCCCTTGCCACAGTTGGGGGTGCCCCAGGCGACCGTCTCGCCGGAGAGCATGTCCATCGAACGCCAGAACTGCGGCCCGATCCCGGTGTACGTAGGGTTGCGCAGCATCCGACCCCGCCGACCGTTCTTGATCTCCCAGCCGACCTCGCAGCCGAACTGGAAGTTGAGCCGCTTGTCGTCGATCGACCAGGACCGGTTGATGTCCATCAGGATGCCGTCGTCGGTGGCGTCGATGATCTCGTCGAGGGTGTGCGGTCCCGGTTCCAGGCCGACGTTTGTCATCCGTACCATCGGCAGCCGCGACCAGCCGTCGGAGCGCACGCTGCCGGCGTAGTCGAGCCCGGCGACGGCGGCCGAGTCGCGTCCGGCCAGGACGCCCACCCAGCGGCCCTCGCGGACCGCGTCGCGTTTGGTCGCCGGGGTGCCCTCGTCGTCGAACCCGAAGCTGCCCAGCGCGCCGGGGATGGTCGGGTCGATGGTGATGTTCATCAGCTCGGAGCCGTACCGGAGCTGGCCGAGCTGGCTGAGGTCGAGCCAGGAGGTGCCGGCGAAGGCGGCCTCCCAGCCGAGGATCCGGTCCAGCTCGATGGCGTGCCCGACCGACTCGTGGATCTGCAACGCGAGCTGCTCGCCGCCGAGGATCAGGGTGGTCTCGCCGGAGGGGCACATCGGTGCGGTGAGCAGCTCGCGGGCCTCCTGGGCGATCCGGGCCGCGTGTGCGCCGAGGTCGAGCGAGTCGACCAGCTCCCACCCGCTGGTGCCGTACTGGCCGCGGTAGCTGGGGTAGGAGCGGCGCTGAGTCTCCCCGTCGCCGATCACGGTGGCCGAGATGCCCGCCCCACACTCGCGTACGTGCTGGTCGATCCGGTGTCCCTCACTGGAGACGAACCACTTGCTGGTGTCCCAGATCTGGTAGAGCCCCTCGGCGACGTCGGCACCGTTCTCGTGCGAGATCTTGGTCGCGTGCACCAGCAGGTCGCCCTTGTCGGACAGGGCGACCGACAGCGGGTCGACCGCGCAGGCCGAGGCCCAGGATCCGCTCTGCCCGCCGGTCGGGACCAGGTCGACGGCGGGACCGGGCACGCGGGCACTGGCCTTGGCGATCCGCGCGGCGCGGGTGCCGGCCGTCCGGGCGGCGGCGTCGGAGAGATCGGGTACGGCGAAGAAGCCCCAACTCGATCCGACCAGCGCCCGTACGCCGATGCCGGCGTCCTCGTCCTGGGACAGTTCCTCGATCTCGCCGTTGCGGGCGGACATCGACTCGTAGCGCCGGTGCATCACCCGCGCGTCGGCGTAGCGCGCGCCCGCATCCAGCGCTGCCTGCACCGCGGCCGTGGCCACGTCGAAGTGGGTCATGACCCGACCCTAAACGAGATCGCCGCTCAGCGGCGGGGCAGCAGGGCGGTCGGGTTGATCTCGGCGGTCACCGGTTCGGTGAGGTGCAGGGTGTCGCCGGGCTTGGTCACCGACTGCTCGACGTAGTGGCTGCCCTGGAGTCGGTAGAGGTGCAGTGCCCCGGTGTCCTGCTCGACCAGGAGGTACCAGGGGATGCCGGCGGCGGCGTAGTAGTGCATCTTCAGCACCTTGTCGGCGGACGCGTTGCTCGGCGAGATGATCTCGCAGACCAGGTGTACGTCGGCGGCCTCGACGACCGGCTGGTCGAAGTCGATCTCCCCGGTGATGACCAGGTCCGGGATGGGCATCCGGCCCGGTCGGAGCCGGACGTTCACCGCCTCCAGCACGTGCAGGCCGGCGGTCTCCGCGCCCGGGTCGAGGGCGCCTGCCAGCCGCCGCGAGAGGTGCTGGTGGCGGGGGGTGGGTGCCGGGGTCACGTAAAGGCTCCCGTCGAACAGTTCCACGCGTTCCGGAGTTTCGTCGAGCGCCAGGTACTCCGCTTCGGTCCACGGCCCGGCGTGCCCGAACAGCGCCGAGGTCATGGTCACCTCCGATTTTTTCCCGGCGAACAGCGTCGCATGGCGACTTTCCGCTGCTCAGTCTCGCACAGACGCACGATTTACGAGGTCCGCGAAGCCGCGAGGATTCGGCGGCTATGGGTCACGCACGGTAATGGTCGATCAGATCTTGCGGGGCGCGGTGGGAGCGGGTACGGCGGGGGTTGCGCGATCCGGTTTACGGGTTGTCCGGTGGCCGGTTCGGTCGGGGGTTGTCAACGCGTCAGCCAGTTATGTTAACGGTTCAATCGCGGTGGAATTAGGAAGTGGGCTGAGACCGTCCTCGATGCGGAGTCGTTACTGTTTGCCCGCTGACACGCCCGATTTTGTAGCTTAGTTTCGCCCTCTACCCCCGTCGTAGGCGTTTTCCGGCGACACGCACCGGGCTCACCGGCTGTGACGAACGGAGATCCAGTTCCGGCGGGAGTGGAGAAAGGCGGTCGAGGAGCATGCCCGGATTACCGCGTCAGCGGGTGGACGACGGTCCATACCTGCGGGTCGATGACCTCAAGGTGCGCTTCGATACCCCGGACGGTTCGGTCCGTGCCGTGGACGGCGTCTCGTTCGCCGTCGACCGTGGTCGCACGCTCGGCATCGTCGGCGAGTCGGGCTCCGGCAAGAGCGTGACCAGCCTGGCCGTACTCGGGTTGCACGACCCGAGGCGGACTCGGGTCAGCGGCGAGATCCGGGTGGGTGGGCGGGACATCGTCGGCCGACCGGAGGAGGAGATCCGCCGGCTGCGCGGGCGGGACATGGCAATGATCTTCCAGGATCCGCTGTCCGCACTCCATCCGTACTATTCGGTCGGGCGGCAGATCGGTGAGGCGTACCGGATCCATCATCCGGACGCGAGTCGGCGGCAGGCCCGCCAGCGGTCGATCGATCTGCTGGACCGGGTCGGTATTCCACAGCCGAACAAACGGATCGACCAGTATCCACACGAGTTCTCCGGCGGCATGCGTCAACGGGCGATGATCGCGATGGCGCTGGTCAATGACCCGGACCTGCTGATCGCCGACGAACCCACCACCGCCCTCGACGTCACCGTGCAGGCCCAGATTCTCGACCTGCTGGCCGATCTCCAGGCCGAGTTCAACTCCGCGATCATCCTGATCACGCACGACCTCGGGGTGGTCAGCCAGGTGGCACACGAGGTCCTGGTGATGTACGGCGGGCGGGCGGTCGAGCACGGCAGCGTCGAGCAGGTGCTCCGCCGGCCGCAGCACCCGTACACCTGGGGTCTGCTGGCAAGCGTGCCGTCGTTGCGCGGTGCGCCGGACGCGGACCTGGTGCCGATCGGTGGCAACCCGCCGAGTCTGATCAACCTGCCGCCGGGCTGCGCGTTCCACCCCCGGTGCCGGTACGCCGACCGCAACGGCGACCGGTCCCGCACCGACGTCCCGGAACTGCGGCAGGTGCAGGAACGCGGCCACCTGGTCGCCTGCCACCTGGCGGAGCCCGAGCGCAAACGGCTCTACGCCGAGGAGATCGCCGCAGCGGGGGCCGACCGATGACCGAGGCGTTGCTGCGGGTCGAGGGACTCGTCAAACACTTCCCGGTACGCGGCAGCTGGCGCTCCCCGGCGCTGGTCCGCGCGGTCGACGGCGTCGACTTCGAGGTACGCGCCGGCGAGACGCTCGGCCTGGTCGGTGAGTCCGGGTGCGGCAAGACCACCACCGGTCGGATGCTGGTCCGGCTGCTCGAACCGAGCGGGGGACGGATCACCTTCGAGGGGCGGGACATCACCCACGCCCGGCGTGGTGAGCTGCGCCCGCTCCGCCAGGACCTCCAGATCATCTTCCAGGATCCGTTCGCCTCGCTGAACCCGCGACACACGGTCGGCCGGATCGTGGCGATGCCGTTGCAGGTCAACGGGATCAAGCCGGCCGGCGGCGTCCGGGCGCGGGTACGCGAACTGCTGGAACTGGTCGGGCTGAACCCGGAGCACTACAACCGCTACCCGCACGAGTTCTCCGGCGGGCAACGGCAGCGGATCGGGATCGCCCGGGCGCTGGCCCTGCAGCCGAAGCTGATCGTCGCCGACGAGCCGGTCTCCGCGCTGGACGTGTCGATCCAGGCGCAGGTGATCAACCTGCTCCGGCAGTTGCAGCGGGAACTGGACCTCGGTTTTGTCTTCATCGCCCACGACCTCGCCGTGGTCCGGCACTTCTGCCAGCGAGTGGCGGTGATGTACCTCGGCAAGATCGTCGAGGTGGGAGACCGGGCCGACATCTACTCCCGGCCACAGCATCCGTACACCCGGGCGCTGCTCTCGGCCATCCCGGACGTCACCCGGCTCGGCCCGACCGGGCGGATCCGGCTCACCGGTGACGTGCCGACGCCGCTGGATCCGCCGTCCGGGTGCCGGTTCCGGACCCGGTGCTGGAAGGCGCAGGAGATCTGCGCCTCGACCGAACCCGAACTCGTTTCGCGCGACGGCGGTCGGCAGCTCACCGCCTGCCACTTCCCGGAGAAGGGGGACCTGGCATGAGCGAGCAACAGGTGGTCGCGCAGGCGGCGGTGGTCGACGGCGCCGGCGGGCTGGAGCCGGGTGCCGTACCGGCGGGTGGCGGGGAGTTCGTCGGCCGGTCGCCGGGGCAGCTCGCCTGGCTGCGGCTGCGCCGCGACCGGGTCGGTCTGGCCAGCGGCGGGGCACTGGTCTTTTTCATCCTGCTGGCCCTCGCCGCGCCGCTGGTCGAGCGGCTGTACGGCAAGGGCCCGCTGGAGCGGTTCCCGGAACGGCTGGACCGCAACGGTTTCCCGCTCGGTTACGCCGGGGTGGACGCCGAACACTGGCTCGGCATCCAACCCAACCTGGGGCGGGACGTGTTCATCCAACTCGTCTACGGGTTGCGTACGTCGCTGCTGGTGGCGTTCACCGCGGCCCTGCTCACCATCGGGCTCGGCATCCTGGTCGGGGTGGTCGCCGGTTACCTGGGCGGCCGGATCGACGCCGTACTGACCTGGTTCATCGACCTGACCATGGCGTTCCCGTTCTTCATCTTCTGCTTCGCGTTCATCCCGGTCGCGGTCAACCAGTTCTACGGCGTACGCGACGCCGAGGCGTCCTGGTTCCGGCCGATGCTGCTGATCGCCATCTTCGTTCTGTTCAACTGGACCTACACCGCCCGGCTGGTCCGGGGACAGGTGCTGTCGCTGCGGGAGCGTGAGTTCGTCGACGCGGCCCGCGCCGCCGGGGCGGGACTCGGGCACATCCTGTTCCGGCAGCTGCTGCCGAACCTGTGGGCGCCGATCCTGGTCACCTTCTCGCTGAACGTACCGGCGTTGATCACCGCCGAGGCGGCGCTGTCGTTCCTCGGCATCGGGATCCTCGAACCCACCCCGGACCTGGGCCGGCTGATCAGCGACAGCGTCGACTTCATCCGGGAGGTGCCGACCTTCACCATCGTCGGCGGCACCACGCTCTTCCTGCTCGTGCTCTCCTTCAACCTCTTCGGTGACGCGCTGCGGGATGCGCTGGACCCGAAGTCGACCCGATAGGGGGCGGCGACGATGCTCCGCTTCTTCGTCCGGAAGCTGCTGCTCGCGGTGAGCACGCTGTTCGCGGTCAGCGTGCTGACGTTCGGACTCTTCTTCGCCGTACCGAACAATCCGGCCGAGCTGATGTGCGGCAACGGCAAGGTGTGCAGCCCGGAACGGCTGGAGATGATCGAGCGCCGGATGGGCCTGGACGTGCCGGTGCCGCAGCAGTACGGCGCCTTCATGAAGGGGATCTTCGCCGGTCGTACGATCGGCGAGGGTGACGCGGCCCGCGAGTGCCCGCGCCCCTGCCTGGGGTTCTCCTTCCGCAACGACGAACCGGTGTCGCGGATCGTCGGGCGGACCCTGCCGGTGACGCTGAGCCTGGTCGCCGGGGCGGCGGTGGTCTGGCTGCTGATCGGGGTCTCGGTCGGCATGATCTCGGCGCTGCGCCGGGGGACCGTGTTCGACCGGCTGGCGGTCGGCTTCTCGCTGCTCGGTGCGTCCATGCCGATCCTGCTCTTCGGGCCGCTGCTGCTGATCGTCTTCGTCTACGAGACCGGTTGGCTGAGCTATCCGCGTTACGTGCCGCTCACCGAGAACCCGTTGGCCTGGGCGAGCGCGATGATCCTGCCCTGGCTGGCGCTGGGCTTCCTCAACTCGGCCTCGTACGCCCGGCTGTCCCGGGCCCAGATGCTGGAGACGCTCACCGAGGACTTCGTCCGTACGGCCAGGGCCAAGGGCCTGCCCAAGGCCACCGTGTACGGCCGGCACGCGCTCCGCGCGGCGATCACCCCGATCGTCACCATCGCCGGGCTGGACCTCGGCACGTACCTCGGCGGCACGGTGATCACCGAGACCATCTTCGGCTTCACCGGCCTGGGCAAGGCGTCGCTGAACGCGGCGATCAACCTCGACATGCCGGTGGTGATGGCCACCGTCCTGCTCGCCGCGGTTTTCATCGTGGCCGCGAACGTGGTGGTCGACGCCCTCTACGCGGTGATCGACCCCCGAGTACGACTGGGCTGACCCGGCCGGCGTCGTCGGCGCCGCCCGCTGCCCGGTAACCGAAGGAAAGTTCTGTCAACCAACGGTGGAGGCGCACCTTTCCTTCATCGGAGTCGAACGGGAGGACCGACTGATGCGAACAGGACGTGCGGTAGCCGTGACGGGCGTCGCGCTGCTGCTGGCCTCGGCGCTGGCGGCATGCTCGGAGAACACCGGGGACACCGACGCAGGGCCCGACGACGGCAACATCCAGCAGCAGACCAGCGCGATCGCCACCGACCCGAAGGAATCGCAGGGACCGGCACCGGAGATCGCCGGGGCCAAGCGGGGCGGCACCATCCGGACCATCGTCCAGCAGGACTTCGAGCACCTCGACCCGCAGCGCACGTACCTGGTGGGGGCGATGGCCGCCGAGCACCTGCTGGTCCGGACGCTGACCCAGTTCCGCGAGGACGGCAAGGGCAAACTCACCCTCGTCGGTGACCTCGGCGAGACGCCCGGCAAGGACGTCAACGGCGACTGCAAGGTCTGGGAGTACAAGATCAAGCAGGGCGTCAGGTACGAGGACGGCACCGACGTCAAGGCGGCCGACGTCGCGTACGGCATCGCCCGCTCGTTCGAGGAGTCGATCGACGGCGGCCCGACGTACATCCAGGAGTGGCTGGCCGACAACCAGGCGTACAACGCGAACTACAAGGGCCCGTACACCTCCGGCAGCACCACCGTGCCGGGGCTGACCACGCCGGACGACCGTACGCTGGTCTTCACGTTCGCCAAGCCGCACTGCGACCTGCCGTTCGCGGCCTCCCTGCCCACCACGGCGCCGGTGCCGCAGGCCAAGGACACCAAGACCGAGTACGACCGCAGGATCTTCTCCTCCGGCCCGTACAAGATCAAGGAGTACCTCAAGGACACCCGGCTGGTGCTGGAGCGCAACCCGCACTGGAAGGCGGAGACCGACCCGCTGCGCCACGACTACCCGGACAGCTTCGTCTGGGAACTCGGCCCGGACGACACCGCCCAGACCGAGCGGATCATCGCCGACGCCGGTGACGACGCGTACGCGATCAGCACCGACGGCGCCCCGCAGGCACTGGTCAACCAGGTGCTGAACAACCCGTCGCTGAAGGAGCGGACGATCTCGGCGCCGCAGCCGTTCGTGCACTACCTGAGCATCAACAACGAGCGGATCAAGGACATCAACGTCCGCAAGGCGATCGCGTACGCGATCGACAAGCAGGGCATCGTGCTCACCCAGGGCGGCGACGCCGGTGGCAAGGTCACCAACACCCTGCTCGCCGACAGCACGATCGGGTGGAAGAACTACCCCAACCCGTGGGACGGCGGCCCGAACGGCAACCCGGAGAAGGCGAGGGAACTGCTCGGCGGACAGAAGATCAAGCTGGTCTTCATGGCCCGGAGCAACGCGTTCGGCCAGGTCACCGCGCCGGTGGTCAAGGAGAGCCTGGAAAAGGCCGGCTTCGAGGTCGTGGTGAAGACCGTCGAGACCCCGCAGCACAACCCGACCGCCCGGACCCGGGGCAACGAGTACGACATCTACATCTCGAACTGGGCCGCCGACTGGCCCAGCGCGGCCTCCACCATCCCGGTCCTCTGGGACGGTCGCAGCCTCGGCCCGAAGGGCAACTCGAACGTGTCGTACTTCAACTCCGACGAGGTCAACCAGCGCATCGATGAGGTGAGTGCCCTGCCGGCCGGTGAGGCCGGACCGAAGTGGGCCGAGATCGATCAGTTGATCAACGAGAAGTACGTCCCGGTGGTGCCGCTGTTCCAGGCGTACTTCACCGGCGTGGTGGGCTCGAAGGTCGGCGGGGTCTTCTTCTCCGACGTCATCGGCACCCACGTGCTCTACAACGCGTACGCCAAGTAGGCGCACCGGTCGGGGAGGGGCCGCGTGCTCCTCCCCGACCCCTCACAGGTGGCGGCGGAGGAAGTCGAGTTCGAGGCGGAGCAGGCGCTCGGCCGTGCCGCCTGCGGCCATGTGGGTGGCACCGGTCAACGGGATCATCGCGTGCGGGCGGCCGGTGGACAGCATCGCCGCCGACAGGCGCAGGGTGTGCGCGGCCACCACGTTGTCGTCGACCATCCCGTGCACCAGCAGCATCGGCCGGGCGTCGTCCGGGGTGACCGGCGGCTCACCGGCGATCTCCAGCAGGCTGTGGTGGGCGTACACCTCCGGGCTGTCGTCCGGCAGGCCGAGATAACGCTCGGCGTACGCGGTGTCGTAGAGGCTCCAGTCGGTCACCGGCGCCCCGACGATGGCGCACCGGAACAGGTCGGGCCGGCAGAGCGCGGCCAGCCCCGCCAGCCAACCCCCGAACGACCAGCCACGGATCGCCACCCGGCCCAGATCCAGGTCCGGGTGCTTGCCGGCGAGCGCGGTCAACGCGTCCACCTGGTCGAGCATGATCACGTCGGCGAGCCGCCGGTGGATCACCTTCTCGAACGAGGGCGCCACGCCCGGCGTACCCCGGTTGTCGATCGTGACCACGGCGAACCCGGCATCGGCCCACCACTGCCGCTCCAGCCACCGGGACCGGGCGGCCCGCACCTCCTGGACTCCCGGCCCGCCGTAGATGTCGACCAGCACCGGCAGCCGCCGGCCGGCGACGTGGCTGCGCGGGTAGAGCACGGCCGAGGGCAACCGGCGGTCGGTGACCCGTTCCAGCACCGGACGCGGCGCGTACGGCGGGTTCGCGGCCAGCGAGGCCAGCGTGCCCAGCTCCCGGTCGCCCTGCCAGACGGTCCACCGGATCCCCGCGTGGTCCAGCGACGCGGCGCCGACCACCAGCACGTCCCCGCCGACCACCCCGGTGTGCCAGCCCGGATCGGCGGTCAGCCGGCGCGACTCGACCCCGCCGCCGATCGCGGTCCGGACCCGGAACAGGTGCTGCTGGCTGGGCTCGCCGTCGCTCGCCTCGACCAGCAGGTCGGCCGCGCCGGACCCGGCCGGCAGCGGGCCGACCACCCGGCGTACGTAGAGCGACGGCGGGGTGAGCAGGGTCCCGTCGGCGAACAGGCACCGGGCGTCGTAACCGTCGTGGGCCAGTTCACCGCCGACCAGGACCCGGCCGTCGGGCAGGTGCCTCGGGGTGCCGGCGACCGGCTCCACCCAGCGCGGATCGGCCAGTTCGGCGTGCACCTGGGTCTCCCCGGTACGCGGGTCGACCGCGAGCACCAGACCGTGCTGTTGCAGCCGGCGCAGGACCGTGATCAGCGGCCCGGTGTCGGCCCACCGCACCGACACCAGGTACGGGTAGGTCTCCCGGTCCCAGTGCACGTCGACCCAGCCGCCGTCCAGGTCGAGCAGGTGCAGGCTCACCTCGGCGTTCGGCCCCCCGGCCCTGGGGTACGCGACACTGCGCGGCAGGCTGGCCGGGTCACCGGGATCGTGCAGGTGCCACCGGGGCAGCCGGGACTCGTCGACCCGGGCGGCGAGGATCGACCGTCCGTCCGGCGCCCACCAGTAGCCCCGGAAGCGGGAGAACTCCTCGGCCGCGATGAACTCGGCCAACCCCCAGCTCACCCCGGCTTCCTCCCCGGCGAGGAGGTTGTCGGTCCCGTCGGCCTCGATCACCCGCAACTGCCCGCCGCACTGGCCGCCGTTGCCGTTGCCGCTGTTCGGGCCGAGCGTGCGGCCGGGGACGCCGGGGCCCTCGGTGACGTACGCCAGCCGTTCCCCGGTCGGGTCGGGGCGCGGGTCGATCACCGGACCGGTGACCGCCACCTCCACCACGTCGCCGTGCACCAGGTCGGCCCGGAAGAGGCGACCGGCCAGGGCGAAGACCGCCACCCGGGCGGCCGGGTCGGTGGCGTACCCGCCGATGCCGCCGGCCTGCAGCCGCTGCCGTTCCCGCAGGGCCTGCTCGGCGGCGGGCAGCGGCACGATCCCGGCCGGGTTCGCCGGGTCGGTCTCCAGCAGCATGGCCGGGTCGGCGACCAGCCGTTCCGTCGCCGAGGCGACGTCGAACAGCCAGAGCGCGTCGGCCGGGTCCTCGGGGCCCGCGGACCGGAGGAAAACCACCCGGGAGCCGTCCCCGGCCACCGTCAGCGACCGTGGCGCGCCGTGACTGAACCGGCGGGTACGGGCGGCCAGTTCCGGATACTCCACATCGCCGATCGTAGAGTGGCGCGATCGATGATGGGGCTGAGCTGGTTATCGTGTCCGGTCCGCGACCCGGTTGGCCCGATGGGGTGGACGCGTAGAGTGACTGGCGTGACGAACCCGGCCGCGCGGCGGCTTCTCCTGGTCCACGCACACCCCGACGACGAGGCGATCGGGACCGGCGCGACGATGGCTCGCTACGCCGCCGCCGGAGCCGGGGTGACCCTGGTGACCTGCACACTCGGCGAAGAGGGCGAGATCCACGTGCCGGCGCTGGCCGGACTGGCCGCGGACGCCGCCGACCAGCTCGGCGGGTACCGGATCGCCGAACTCGACGCCGCCTGCGCGGCACTCGGCGTGACCGACCACCGGTTCCTCGGCGCCGCCGGTCGCTACCGGGACTCCGGGATGATGGGGCTTTCCACCAACGACCACCCGCGCGCGTTCTGGCAGGCGGACCTGGACGAGGCCGCCGGGCACCTGGTCGAGATCATGCGGGAGGTACGCCCGCAGGTCGTGATCACGTACGACGCGAACGGCTTCTACGGACATCCGGACCACATCCAGGCCCACCGGGTCGCCATGCGCGCCGCCGAACTGGCCACCGAGGAGGGCTTCGGCCCGTCCAAGATCTACTGGACGGCGATGCCGAAGAGCGTGCTGGAGGCGGGCATGGCCGCCTTCGGGGAATCCTCGGACAACCCGTTCGCCGGCATCGACCAGTTCGAGGACCTGCCCTTCGGCACCCCGGACGACGAGGTCGCGGCCCGGATCGACGGAACCGACGCGCACGCGGCCAAGGAGGCGGCGATGCGGGCCCACGCCACCCAGATCCCGGACAACTCGTGGCTCTACACGATCGCCGGCAACTTCGGCAGCGAGTTCATGGGGGTGGAGTACTACACCCTGGCGGTGGGCGAGCGCGGACCCGGCAACGGCCCGTTCGGCTGGGAGGACGACCTCTTCGCCGGCCTGGCACTCGAAGCCGAGGGCCCGACCGGACCGGCCGGTACGGGCACCGACCGGCTGGCGGAGAGCGGAGCGCGGTGACCCTGTCCAGTCCACCGGTGTCCGAGTCCCCGCAGTTGTCGCCCGATCCGCAGCCACCGCGCCGGGCGGCGCTCGCCGGGATCATCGACCGGCTGCTCCGGATCGCCGGTGGCGCGGTGGCGGTGGTCGCCGCCGTGGTGACCGCCACGCTGGAACTCCTGCTGTCCACGCTCCGGGTCGGCGGGCACCTGATCGGCGCGTCGGTGCTGGTCGCGGTGCTGGCGAACCTGGTGTTGAGCTGGTTCGCGTACCGAACGGTGGGGCGGCGCTGGGCGGTGGCGCTGCCCGCCGTCCCGTGGTTCGGGCTGATGGTGGTGGCTGCCGGCAAGACCAGCGAGGGCGACGTCCTGCTGGCCGGGGACAACTGGGTCGGCATCGTCATGATCTTCGCCGGGTCGATGGCCTTCGCCGTGATGGCGTTCCGGCTGATGCTCGCCCCCCGCCCCGGTACGCCCCCGCCGCCGACCCGCCTGGCTGGCTGATGGAACCTCCCAGGTCGGGATGGTAAGTATCTGGGAGCGTTACGGGGTTCGGCTGCTTCTGGAGGCGTGCGATGAAGGACCGTTGGCTGCCGGTCGGGGTGCTCGCGGCAGTGCTTTTCCTGATCAACGTGGTCGCCCGGCTGGTCATCCGGATCGGGTTCGACAACGATGCCGAGACCTCCGACCGGCTCTCGCTGGGCATGTTCGCGCTGATCGGGCTGATCCTGGCGACGATCGCGTTCGTACGGGGACGGCGCCAGCCGGTCGCCCGGTGGGGCGGGGACGTGGCGGTCGCGGTGCTGATCGCGATAGCCCTGACCGTCATCGTCGGGCCGTTCGTCAGCGGTAGCTACCCATTCGCCAACGGCGCGGGGGAGTTCTTCTCCCAGATCTGGCTCTATGCCGGGTTCGCCGGTGCCGGCACGCTGCTCGGGTTCCTGGTGCTGACCGCGCTCGGGCTGGACCACCGCTCCCAGTCCCTCAAGCGGTACGCCGAGACCAAGCTCGCCAAGCCCCGCCGGGTGGTACGGCGCTGAGCCGCGCCGTACCGGCTCATCCGGTGGGTTGCACCCGGGTGAGGTAGGTGTGGTGGGTGGTGAAGCCGAGCCGCCGGTAGAGCGCCACCGCGGCCGTGTTCCGCTCCTCGACCTGGAGGAACACGTCGGTGGTGCCGAGTGCTGCGGCCCAGTCGACCAGCGCCCGCACCACGTGCTGGGCGAGGCCCTGCCGGCGCGCTTCGGGCACCACCTCGATGCTCATCAGGCCCAGCCACCTTCCGGCACCGGTGACCGTGCCCCGACCGGCGGCGAGCAACGCGCCGCTGGGTCCGTACAGGTGGGCGAAGCGGACCTGGTCCACGGCGGTGAGCAGGTGTCGGGCGGCGGCCGGGAGGCTGTCCAGCGGGTCCGCGCCGACGGTGCGCCCGGCGTGGGCGGCCTTGCGGGCGGCGGCCAGGGCGAGCCAGCCGTCCGACGGGGTCGCGGCCAGTTCCACCGGGGGCAGGTCGGTCCGGTCCGGCGTACGGCCGCGGACCGTGGCGAGCGGGGCGGTCTGCATCAGGGTCGGCGGACGGGTGGTCCAGCCGCGCTCGTCGAGCGCCACGCCGACCGGTGCGGCGAGCGGTAGCGGCGTGTTGATGATCGCGGGTTGGCCGCGGTCGGCGTACCAGCGTTCGACGGCGTCGAGCGCGGCCTCCAGGGGCCGGTCCGGGTCGCCGATCGGCAGGGCGGAGTTGCCCCGCCCGGTCCACCCGTCGGCGGAGCGCAGCAGCCAGCCGCCGAGTCGGTCCTGTACGGGCGCCGGCCAGGCCTCGTTGGCGGCGAGTTCGAGGTCGACGACCGCCGTCGCGTTCGGGCGTCGGGCCGGCGGCACCCGTTTGGCCCGGTGCACCTCGGCCAGCGGCACCTGTAGCTTCCCCCGGTCGGTGGCGAGGGTGAGATGGGTCTCGGTGAGGTCGACCAGCTCACCCAGAGCATCGGTGAAGACCTGCCGGTCGTCACGAACCCCTACAATTCGACGGACTACCACCCGGTGTCCCACATCCTGCCGTCGGAGCACGATCGCCCCCCTCCTCGGCGAGATACTAGGCTCTTACCCGTCGCGGTTGATCGCGGCGTAGCTTGCGGAGGAGAGATCGGTGACCTACATCATCGCCGAGCCGTGCGTCGATGTGCTCGACAAGGCATGTATCGAGGAGTGCCCGGTCGACTGCATCTACGAGGGCAACCGGATGCTCTACATCCACCCCGATGAGTGCGTCGACTGTGGGGCCTGTGAGCCGGTCTGTCCGGTGGAGGCCATCTTCTACGAGGACGACGTGCCGGAGCAGTGGAAGGACTACACCTCGGCGAACTACGAGTTCTTCGAGGACCTCGGCTCGCCCGGGGGCGCGTCCAAGGTCGGCAAGGTGGAGAAGGACGCCACCTTCGTCGCGGCACAGGAGCGGCGCGGAGAGGGACACTGAGCGGCGTACCGACCGGTGGGGGCGTCGCCCCCGGTGGTGGGAACGGGAGTGGGTCGTCGGGTCCGGCGCGGAGCCGGATCGACGGCCTGCCGGACTTTCCCTGGGACCTGCTGGCGCCGGCGAAGGTCGTCGCCGGCGGGCACCCCGACGGGATCGTCGACCTCTCCATCGGCACGCCGGTCGACCCCGTACCGGAGCTGATCCGGGACGCGCTGGCGGCCGGTTCGGACGCGCCGGGCTACCCGCTCACGGCGGGCACACCCGCGCTGCGGGCGGCGATCGCCGCCTGGGCCGGGCGTAACTGCGGCGCCGATCCGGCCGGGATCGGCGTACTGCCCACGCTCGGCTCCAAGGAGCTGGTCGCCTGGCTGCCCACCCTGCTCGGCATCGGGCCGGGTGACGTGGTGGTCATTCCCCAGGTCTGCTACCCGACCTACGAGGTCGGCGCCCGGCTCGCCGGGGCCACCGTGGTCCGGGCCGAC
Organism: Micromonospora sp. NPDC004704; assembly: GCF_053601675.1. NCBI lineage: Bacteria > Bacillati > Actinomycetota > Actinomycetes > Micromonosporales > Micromonosporaceae > Micromonospora > Micromonospora sp. NPDC004704. Next base: position 37,056 of record NZ_JBSGCD010000044.1, read on the forward strand.
TCGATGACCGCGGTCGGTCCGACCTCCCGGGTACGCCTGGTCTGGGTCAACTCCCCGTCCAACCCGACCGGCCAGGTGCTGCCGCAGGCGCACCTGCGCAAGGTGGTCGACTGGGCCCGTGAGCGCGGTGCGGTGGTGGCCAGCGACGAGTGTTACCTGACCCTGGGCTGGGAGTCCGAGCCGGTCTCGGTGCTCTCCCCGGAGGTCTCCGGTGGCTCGTACGACGGGCTGCTGGCGGTGCACTCGCTCTCCAAGCGGTCCAACCTCGCCGGCTACCGGGCCGGGTTCGTGGCCGGTGACCCGGCGCTGGTGAGCAACCTGCTGGCGGTACGCAAGCACGCCGGCATGATCGTGCCGGAGCCGGTGCAGGCGGCCATGGTCGCCGCGCTCGGCGACGAGGAGCACGTGGCGGTGCAGCGCGACCGATACGCGGCCCGGCGCGAGGTGCTGCGGCCGGCGCTGCTGAAGGCGGGCTTCACGCTCAGCCACTCGGTGGCCGGGCTCTACTTCTGGGCCAGCCGGGACGAGGACTGCTGGACCACGGTCGACTGGCTGGCCGAGCGCGGCATCCTGGTCGCTCCGGGCACCTTCTACGGTCCGGCCGGTCAACGACACGTCCGGTTCGCGGTCACCGCGACCGACGAGCGGATCGCCGCCGCGGCGGAGCGCCTCGCGGGCTGATCGGCTGCGCCTCGCCGGCTGATCACCCGCCGGCGGGGCCCGGTAATCCCAGCGCGGAAATTCTGTAATCGATCAAGGGCTTTCCGGTCCACTCGGGCTTTTGGGAGAGCGCTCTCAGGATTGCCGAAACAATCCTTGACGCGCCTGCAATCCAGCCGTAACGATGTATGCGCATACCTCGCTCAGCCATCGACCGTCGGCGTGTCGGTCATGGGCGGGAGAGCGCTCTCGTCACCACACACCGCAAGGGCGTGATCGGCGCACGCCGTCCTCCATCGCACCAGGAAAGGACTCCCCGTGCGTAGATCACTGCGATCGTGGCTCGGCGCTGTGCTGAGTGCGGTCCTCGTGGTGGGCGGCATCGTCGCCATACCACCGGCGGCCAGTGCCGCCGCGTTCAGTGTTCTCGTCTTCTCCAAGACCGCCGGCTTCCGGCACGGCTCGATCACCCCCGGCATCGCCGCCATCCAGGCGCTCGGCTCGGCCAACGACTTCACCGTCGAGGCCACCGAGGACGCCGCCCAGTTCACCGACGCGAACCTGGCCCGGTTCAAGGCGGTCATCTGGCTCTCCACCACCGGGGACGTACTCAACGCGGCGCAGCAGGCCTCGTTCGAGCGGTACATCGCGGCCGGCGGCGGTTACGTGGGCGTACACGCCGCCTCCGACACCGAGTACGACTGGCCCTGGTACGGCGGGCTCGTCGGGGCGTACTTCGCCTCGCACCCGGCCGAGCAGACCGCGACGGTCAAGGTGGCCGACCAGGTGCACACGTCAACCGTCGGCCTGCCGCAGCGCTGGTCCCGGTTCGACGAGTGGTACAACTACCGGACCAACCCCCGGGGCACCGTGCACGTGCTCGCCACCCTGGACGAGACCACGTACACCGGCGGCAGCAACGGCGCCGACCACCCGATCAGCTGGTGCCAGAACTACGGCGGCGGCCGGTCCTGGTACACCGGGATGGGACACACCGACGCGTCGTACGCCGACGCGAACTTCCGCAAGCACCTGCTCGGCGGCATCCTCGGCGCCTCCGGCACCGTGGCCACCGACTGCGGCGGCACCGTCAACAGCAACTTCCAGCAGGTCGAGCTGGCCAAGGGGGTGGCCGAGACCGGTGAGCCGATGACCCTCACCGTGCTCCCCGACCGGGGCGTACTGCATACCTCGCGCAACGGCGTGGTCCGGCACACCGACGCCGCCGGCAACACCAAGGTCGCCGGCACGCTGGCCGTCTACACCGGTGACGAGGAGGGGCTGCAGGGGATCAAGGCCGACCCCAACTTCGCCACCAACCGCTGGGTCTACCTCTACTACGCCCCACCGCTGAGCACCCCCGGCGGCGGTGCGCCGGCCACCGGCACGCCGGCCCAGTTCGCCCCGTGGAACGGCGTCAACCGGCTCACCCGGGTCACCCTGAACGCCGACAACACCCTGAACCTGGCCAGCGAGGTGCTGGTCCTGGAGGTGCCGACCAGCCGGGGCATGTGCTGCCACGTCGGTGGTGACATGGACTTCGACGCGGCCGGCAACCTCTACCTGTCCACCGGCGACGACACCAACCCGTTCGACTCGGCCGGCTTCAGCCCGATCGACGAGCGGGCCGACCGCAACCCGGCCTTCGACGCCCAGCGGACCTCGGCGAACACGAACGACCTGCGTGGCAAGGTGCTGCGGATCAAGCCGAGCGCGGCCGGCGGTTACACCATCCCGACCGGCAACATGTTCGCGCCTGGCACCGCCCGGACCCGTCCCGAGATCTACGCGATGGGCTTCCGCAACCCGTTCCGGATGAGCGTCGACAAGGCCACCGGCGTGGTCTACCTCGGTGACTACGGGCCGGACGCGGGCACCGCCGACCCGAACCGGGGACCGGCGGGCAACGTGGAGTTCGCCCGGATCGCCCAGCCCGGCTTCTACGGCTGGCCGTACTGCACGGCGCGCAACGACGCGTACAACGAGTACACGTTCCCGAGCGGCCCGTCGGGTGCGAAGTACAACTGTGCCGGCGGTGCGATCAACAACTCGCCGAACAACACCGGCCTCACCCAGCTCCCGCCGGCCGTCCCGGCCTGGCTGCCGTACGGTGGCTCGGGCAGCCCGCCGGAGTTCACCGGTGGCGGCCTGTCGCCGATGGGTGGCCCGGTCTACCGGTACAACGCGGCCTCCACCTCGGACGTGGCGTTCCCGCAGTACTACGACGGCACCTTCTTCGCCGGTGAGTTCGGCCGCCGCTGGATCAAGAACGTGAAGATCGACTCGGCCGGTGAGCCGCTGAAGATCAACTCGTTCCCGTGGACCGGCACCCAGATCATGGACATGGAGTTCGGCCCCGACGGAGCCCTCTACGTGCTCGACTACGGCACCGGGTGGTTCAACGGCGACGCGAACTCCGCCCTCTACCGGATCGAGTACGCCCGCGAGGGCCGGGCGCCGCTGCCGAAGGTCACCGCGACCCCGACCAGCGGGGTGGCACCGCTGACCGTGGCGTTCTCCTCGGCCGGCACCCTCGACCCGGACGGCGACCCGTTCACGTACGCCTGGGACTTCGACAACAACGGCACCACCGACTCCACCGCCGCGAACCCGAGCTTCACGTACACCACCAACGGCGTACGCAGCCCGACGCTGACGGTACGGGACAGCACCGGCAAGACGGCCACCGCGAGCGTGGTGGTGACCGTCGGCAACAGTGCGCCGGTGGTCACCGTGAACACCCCGCTCAACGGGTCGACGTTCAACTTCGGCGACGCGGTCCCGTTCACCGTGACCGTCACCGACGCCCAGGACGGGGCGATCAACTGTGCCCGAGTCAAGGTCAACTACGTACTCGGCCACGACTCGCACGGTCACCAGCTCGGCAGCGTGCAGGGCTGCACCGGGGTCATCCAGACCTCGGCCGACGGCGAGCACGACACCGCGGCGAACATCTTCGGCATCATCGACGCCGAATACACCGACCTGGGCGGCGGCGGCCAGGCGCCACTGACCACGCACACCCAGGCCGTGCTGCAACCGCGTACCCGCCAGGCCGAGCACTTCGGCGACTCCAGCGGCATCCAGGTCACCGCCCCCGGCAACGCCGCGGGCGGCGGAGCGATCGGGTACGTCGACAACAACGACTGGATCTCGTACACCCCGTACAACCTGACCGGCATCCAGTCGTTCAGTGCCCGGGTCGGCGCACCGGCCGGCGGTGGCGGCACCCTCGAACTGCGGGTCGACTCACCCACCGGACAACTGGTCGGCTCGGCCACGGTGGTGCCGACCGGCGGATACAACACCTGGGCCACCGTCACCGGCGCGGTCACCGCACCGACCGGCACCCGCACGCTCTACCTGGTGTTCAAGGGCACCGGCCCGTACTTCGACGTGGACGAGTTCACCCTCTCCACCCAGCCCGGCGGCGGCCCCGGACCGGATCCCGATCCGGATCCCGAACCAACCGGCAACCTGGCCCTGAACAAGCCCGCCCGCACCTCCAGCATCGAGGGCGCGTTCGTCGCCGGGAACGCCTTCGACGGGGCGATCGGCACCCGCTGGGCCAGTGCGTTCAGCGATCCGCAGTGGATCGACGTCGACCTCGGCGCCTCGTACGCGATCAACCGGGTCAAGCTGACCTGGGAGGCGGCGTACGGCAGCGCGTACCAGATCCAGACCTCGCCGGACGGGGTCACCTGGACCACCATCCGGAGCGTGACCGGCGGCGACGGCGGGGTCGACGACCTCACCGGCCTGACCGGCACCGGCCGGTACGTACGCCTCAACGGCACCACCCGAGGCACCGCCTGGGGCTACTCGCTGTTCGAGTTCGAGGTGTACGGCGGCAGCGGTCCGAACAACCCGCAGCCCGGCGCCAACCTGCTGCTGAACAAGCCGACCCTCGTCTCCAGCAGTGAGGGGGCCGGCATGTCCGGTGCCCAGGCGGTCGACGGCAGCCTCACCACCCGCTGGTCGTCTCTCTTCGCCGACCCGCAGTCGCTCCGTGTCGACCTCGGCACGCCGACCGCGATCGGCCGGGTCAAGCTGACCTGGGAGGCGGCCTACAGCAGCGCGTACCAGATCCAGACCTCGAACGACGGCACCACCTGGACCACCGTGCGCTCGGTGACCGGTGCCAACGGCGGGGTGGACGAACTGACCGGCCTCGGCGCCAACGGCCGCTACATCCGGGTCAACGGCACCGCCCGGGGTACGGCCTACGGCCACTCCCTCTGGGAGTTCGAGGCGTACGCCAGCTAACCACCACCACAGATGTGGCCGGTACGGGATCTCCCGTACCGGCCACATCGCTACGTGCGCCGCTCGGCTGATCCCGCGGAGTGAGCTGTCCGGATCTTGACCCTCTTCGATGCCTCCGGGGTGTTACGTCCTACGCTGGCGGCCATGGCGCAGGCGTTGATCGACGAGGTTCGTGCTCTCTCCGCCCGGATCGCGGCGCTCGCGCCGCAGATCGAACACGACCGGGCGATGCCGGAGGAACTCGTCTCCGAGCTGGCCGGGCTGGGACTGTTCCGGCTCGCCGCGCCGCAGAACGTGGGCGGCATCGAGGCAGACCCGCTGACCATGTTCGAGATCTTCGAGGAGTTGGGCCGGGCAGACGGCTCGGTCGGCTGGTGCACCATGATCGCCGGCGCGACCGGGTTCACCCTCGGCCACCTGGACGAGTCGACCGCGACGGAGCTGCTCACCGACCCGCGGTTCCTGGTCACCGGCGTCGCGGCGCCGTCGGGCCGGGCGACCACCGTGCCCGACGGATACCGGGTACGTGGCCGCTGGTCGTTCGCCAGCGGCAGCAGCCAGGCCACCCACCTCGTCGGTGGTTGTCTCGTGTACGACGGGGACGAACTCGTCACCGGGCCGGGCGGGGTGCCGCAGATCCGGCACGTGATCATGCCAGCCGCCGAGGTGACCGTCCACGACAACTGGGACGTCGTCGGCCTCTCCGGCACCGGCAGCCACGACATCGAGGCGCTCGACGTGTTCGTCCCGTCGGCGTACACGTTCTCGATCTTCGGGCCGGCGCGGGAGGACCGGCCGCTCTACCGGTTCCCGGTGTTCGGCCTGCTCTCGTTCGGGATCGGCGCGGTGGCACTCGGCATCGGCCGTGCCGCGCTCGACGAGTTCGCGCGGTTGATGGGGGAGAAGCGCGACGCGTTGACCGGGCAACCGATGGCGGGCAAGCCGATGAGCCGGGTCGTGCTCGCCGAGGCCGAGGGGATCCTCGGCTCCGGCCGGGCGTACCTGGTCAGCGAGATCGCCGAGTGCTGGCGGCTGGTGTCGGCCGGCGAGGTGGTGCCGGTCGACCGCCGGGCACGGCTGCGACTGGCCGTCGCCCACGCGGCCGGGAGCGCCGCCCGGGCCGTCGCCCTCGTCTACCACGCCGGTGGTGGGAACTCGGTCCGGCTGGCGAGCCCGCTGCAACGCTGCTTCCGGGACGTACACGTGGCGACCCAGCACGCCATGGTCAACCTGGACGTACTCGAAACGGTCGGCGGGGTGCTCCTCGACCAACCGGTGTCCACCGTACGGCTGTGATCCCGCGACCGGATCGCTCGCCCGATCGACCGCCGACCCCTAGGGTTGGGGACATGGTCGATGGTCCGGTGGTGGTGGTACGGGGCGAGGCGTTTCGTGAGGTGCCGCCCGAACTGGCGCGTTTCCAGGTCACCGCGACCGCGCGGGACAAGGATCGGCAGGCCACCCTGGCCCGGCTCGCCGAACGGGCCGAGGCCGTACGCACACTGATCGACTCGTACGGCGCCGCGATCGAGCGCCGGGAGAGCGGCCAGTTGCAGGTGTACCCCGAGGTCAAACGCGCCTCCGAACGGGTGGTCGCGTACCACGGCAGTGTGAGCACGACGGTGACCGTCACCGACTTCACCGTGCTCGGTGAACTGATGCTGCGACTGGCCGACCGGGACCAGACGCAGATCGCCGGCCCGTGGTGGGAACTTCGGCCGGGCAGCCCGGTCCACCGGGAGGCGCGCCGGGCCGCTATCGGCGAGGCCGTCGACCGGGCCCGGGAGTACGCCGACGCGCTCGGCGCCCGGGTGACCGCCCTGGTCCAGCTCGCCGACGCCGGCACCGACCAGCCCCGGCCGATGATGATGGTCGGCTCGGCGCAGAGCTACCGGGCCAAGGGCGCGATGGACAGCGTGCCCGAACTCGACCTCGATCCACAGCCGCAGAGCATCCAGGCGAGCGTCGAGGCGCGGTTCACCATCAGCGAGCCGACGGTGCTCGCCGAGCCACGCGACTGAGCCGGCAGTCGTGCCCGTACCGGCGCAGCCGTACACCTTCGACCAGCTTGTCGCGCGGGCCCGCGCCCTCGCCGGAGCCGGCCCCCGTCGAATGCTCGGCATCACCGGCGCACCCGGCGCCGGCAAGTCCACCCTGGCCGGTCGGTTGGTCGACGCCCTCGGTCCGACGGCGGCACTGGTCCCGATGGACGGTTTCCACCTCGCCGAAATGGAACTGCACCGGCTCGGCCGGCACGCCCGCAAGGGTGCCGTCGACACCTTCGACGGCGCCGGTTTCGTCGCCCTGATGCACCGGCTGCGTACGGTCGTCGACACCACCGTGTACGCGCCGGAGTTCCGCCGGGACCTGGAGGAGTCGATCGCCGGGGCGATCGCCGTGCCGCCGCAGGTACGGCTGGTGGTCACCGAGGGCAACTACCTGCTGGTGCCGACCCTGCCCTGGGGTGAGCTGCGCGGGCTGCTCGACGAGGTGTGGTTCCTCGACCTCGACGCGCCCGAGCGGTTGCGGCGGCTCACCGAACGGCACATCGGCTTCGGTCGGGCGGCGGTCGAGGCGGCGGCCCGGGCCCGTGGCACCGACCAGGTCAACGCCGACCTGATCGAGACCACCGCGATCCGCTCCGATGTGGTCGTACGACTTTCCGAATGACACATCGGCCGGGGTTGCCGGCAACCGGTGCCAACCAGGTGAATATCCCTCGCCGAGAGTCGTGTACCCGACGCGGGCGCCCATCGGAGTGAACCACTACCCGGCGGGGTGATAGCGAAGCGCATCGAGGACTGGTAAACCGGGCGGACAACGTCGTTTCGGTGGGATCGGGACGTTGACTTTCGAACATCGACAGGAGGCCCGTGTCCGCACGGAAGGTATTGACCTGGTACGCCGTTGGAATGGGCGTACTGGTCGGCTGTTTCTTCGCCGTGCCGGCGCTGCGTACCGTCCTGTCCGGGCTGGTGGGCCTGGGTGGCGCGGCAGCCGTCGTGGCCGGCGTACGGTGGCACCGCCCCCGCCGCGGATACACCTGGTGGCTGCTTTCCGCCGGCATGGCGCTGCTGGCCGTCGGCGACCTGCTCTACAGCTTCGACGCCGGGTTGCCGAGCGATGCGCCGGCCTCGGCGGCGGACGTTTCCTACCTGTTGATGTTTCCGCTGATCGGCGCGGGACTACTCGGACTCACGAGATCAAACATTGTCACCCGTGACCGCTCCCAGTTCTTCGACTTTCTGATCTTCAGCACCGCCGCCGGATTCCTGCTATGGATCTTCGTCCTCGCTCCCTACCTGACCGAGCCCGGAGTGAGCCCGTTCAGCAGGTCGACCCTGGCCGCGTTCGCCCTGGCCGACCTGCTGGTGCTGGCGACCACCGTCCGGCTGCTGACCAGCACTCGGATCAACCCTGCCGCCGTACTGCTGGTGATCGGTGCCGCCGGCATGCTCGCCGCCGACCTGGGCTACGGCATCGCCCTGCTCGACGACGGCTGGCAGCCGGGTGGGCCGTTCGAGCTGGGCTGGTTCGCCTTCTCCGTCTGCTGGGGCGCCGCCGCCCTGTACCCGGACATGACCCGGCTCACCGAACCGGCGCAACCACGGCAGATCGAGGTCGGCCGGCTGCGACTCGTGCTGCTCGGGATGGCCGCCGTACTCGCCCCGGCGGTTCTGCTCCTGCAGGCCGTGACCGGTGACGTACGCGACGGCACCGTGATCGCGGTGGTCTCCGGGGTGATGTTCGTGCTGGTCCTCAGCCGGCTCGCCGACGCCGCCGACGCGCACCGGCTCGCCGTGACCCGGGAGCGCAGCCTCCGCAAGGCCGCCGCCGACCTGGTCTCGGCGACCGCCGCCCGCGAGGTCGACCGGGCGGTACGCGCCGCGATCGCCCGGCTGGTGCCCAAGCACGCCGCGCACCGGGTGGTGTTCACCGTCAACCGGGCCGACGGGGTGCCGGCGGTGGCGACCAGCATCTGGGGCCCCACCGTCAACGAACCGTCCGCGTACTACCCGGCGCCGAGCGTGGCGACCGCCCGCCGGACCCGGGTGCTCCGGGTGGGCGCGCTCCAGCCGGCGCTGGCCGAGCAGTTGGGACAGTTCAGGACCGCCGTGCTCTGCCCGCTGGTGCTCGACGAACGGGCCACCGGACTGCCCCGCGTCGGCGCGCTGCTCGTCGCCGCCGATCCCGAGGTGCTCGCCGGGCTGCGCGACTCGCTGGAGGTGCTGGCCGCACAGGTGGCGCTGGCCCTGGAACGGATCGGGCTGAGCCAGGAGATCAGCCGCCGGGACAGCGAGGCGTACTTCCGCAGCGTGGTGCAGAACGCCACCGACGTCATCCTGGTCGTCGACGACGACCGGTCGATCCGGTACGCGAGCCCGTCGGTCCGGACCGTGATCGGCATCGAGCCGACCGACTGCACCGAACTGACCTCGGTGGTGCACCCCGACGACCAGGAGATGCTGGACGATCTGCTGGAACCGGTGCACGCGGCCGGGGAGTGGGCCGACTGGACCGTACGGCGCCCCGACGGGGAACGGATCCACCTGGAGGTGAGCTGCCGGGACCTGCGCCGGGACCGGACCGTCCGGGGGCTGGTGGTGACGATGCGGGACATCACCGAGCGGCGCCGGCTCGAACAGGAGCTGACCCACCGGTCGATGCACGACGTACTGACCGGACTGGCCAACCGCGCGTCCTTCCAGGACCAGGTGTACGCCGCCGTCGGCCACTCCCGGCGCAGCGGCCGTACGGTCGGGGTGCTCTGCGTCGACCTGGACGAGTTCAGCTCGGTCAACGACGCCCACGGTCACGCCGTCGGCGACGGACTGCTGATCGCGGTCGGGCAGCGGCTGCGGGAGCTGGTGGGCGTCACCGGTCTGGTGGCCCGGCTCGGCGGTGACGAGTTCGCCGTCCTGGTGCCGGACGCGGAGAACCCGGAGCAGGCCGAGCAGCTCGCCGACGAGATCATCCGTGCCCTCGCCGAGCCGCTCGCCGTCGGCGACACCCTGGTCAACGGTTCGGTCAGCGTCGGCGTGGCGACCAGCGCCGACGCCACCGACGCGGGCGAACTGCTCAAACACGGCGACCTGGCCCTGTACGTGGCGAAGGGTGCCGGCAAGGGCCGGTGGTGCCGCTACCAGTCGGAGCTGCACACCGCGATCGTGCAGCGGCTCGAACTGCGTACCGCCCTGGCGGAGGCGGTCGAGCGGCGCAGCTTCGTGGTCGAGTACCAGCCGATCGTCGAACTCCGCAGCGGTGCCGCCGCCGGATTCGAGGCACTGGTCCGCTGGCACCACCCCGGACGTGGGCTGGTCCCGCCGGACCAGTTCATCGCGTTGGCCGAGGAGACCGGCCTGATCGAGCAGATCGGCGACTGGGTGCTGCGCCAGGCGGTCGCCGCCGCCGGCCGGTGGCGGCAGGACCGGCCACCGACCGCCACGCCGTACGTCAGCGTCAACGTCTCGGCCCGGCAACTGCGCGCCGGTGGTTTCGTCGACCGGGTACGCGACGCGCTGTCCACGGCCGACGTACCGCCGACCCTGCTCATGCTGGAGATCACCGAGAGCCTCCTGCTCCGCGACGACGACCGGGTGTGGGCCGAGCTGACCGAACTGCGGACCCTCGGCGTACGGGTGGCGATCGACGATTTCGGGACCGGGTTCTCGTCGCTGAGCTACCTCCAGCAGATGCCGGCCGACGTGATCAAGATCGATCGGTCGTTCACCGCTACCGTCGCCTCGTCCCGCCGGCAACTGCTGCTCCTGGAGGGCATCATCCGGCTGGCCGGAACCCTGAGCCTGGACATCGTCGCCGAGGGGGTGGAGACCGAGGAGGTACGGATGCTGCTGATGGACATGGGCTGCGCCTCCGGCCAGGGCTACCTCTTCTCCCGCCCGCTCGGCGAGGAGGACGCCAGCCGGTGGGGCCCGCAACGCCGTACCCCCGCCCCGATCCAGCGCGGCTGACGCATCCCGCTTACCACAGCGGCGCTTGATCGGGTTGTTTTCCACAGCCGTCGAGGTTGTCCACAGGGCAGCTTCGCGCCGATTGCCGGCGTAGCAGGGCTCGGGCACCCTCGGCCGGGTGGACCCGGAACTGCGTACGCTGCTGGTGGCGGGCGGCGGCCTGGTCACCCGAGCGGCCAGCAAGCGGGCGGTGCCGGGATGGGCGATCGACAACGCCCACCGGTCCGGGGCGCTGCGGCGGGTGCTGCCCGGGGTGTACCTGGACCCGGATCGGGAGAGCGAGCCGGACCTCCGGTGCCGGGCGGCGCTCGCGTACGTCGGTGACCGGGGTGCGCTGAGCCACACCACCGCGCTCTCGCTCTGGGGATGTCGCGAGTGGGTGCCCGACGCCGAGGTGCACGTGACCGTGCCCGCGGCGGTACGGCTGCGTTCCTTTCCCGGCCTCGTACTGCACCGGGTCGACGGGTTCGAGCCGGAGCCGCCGTACGCGGTGCGTCGGCAGGGCCGGCCGGTGACGCGGCTGGAGCGGTCCCTGGTCGACTCGTGGCCGCTGCTGCCGGTGGACGAGCGCAGGGCAGTGGTCATCGAGGCGGTCAACGGGCGGATGACCACTGTGGCGCGTCTGGGCGATGCCCTCGCGGGCGCACCCAGGTTGGCTGGTCGCCGGGAGTTCCGGGTACTGCTGGAGCGGCTGGCGATCGGCTGCCGCAGCCCGCTGGAGATCTGGGGTCACGAGCGGGTCTTCAGCGGGCCGGGCATGCCGACCTTCCTCCGTCAGGAGCGGGTACGGGTTGCCGGGCGGGCCTTCGACCTGGACGTCTACGCCGAACGGGAACGGGTCGACTTCGAGTTGGACGGGGCGGCCTGGCACGGCGACCGACGGCAGCGGGAGGCTGACGTACGCCGGGACGCGCTGCTCGCCACGCTCGGCATCCTGGTGGTCCGCTTCACCCACCGCCGACTGACCCACGAGCCGTCCGAAATCCGCCGCGAGATCCTGGCCATCCTCGCCGCCCGCAACTCGCGTCTCTGTTGATCCACGCGCTCTCAGCTGTTCCTGAATGCCCCCGGCCAACAGCTCAGAGCGCAATGATCATGAATCCAGTGCGACCCGGCGGGCGGCAGGCTAGGGGAGGTGGCGGTGGATTCGGGCGGGGTTGCCCAGGGCGATGACGTTGGGGGGTAGGTCTCGGGGGACGACGGCGCCGGCGCCCACCACCGTGTTCTCGCCGACGGTGACACCGGCGAGGACGATGGCGCCGCCGCCGAGCCAGACGTTGTCGCCGATGACGATCGGTTTGGCAGCCTCCCACTTGGCCCGGCGTGGCTCGGGCTCGGTCGGGTGGGTGGGCGTCAGCAGTTGGACGTTCGGACCGATCTGTACGTCCGCGCCGATCGTGATCGGTGCCACGTCGAGCATGACCGCACCGTAGTTGACGAAGGTGCCGGAGCCGATGCTGATCCGGTAACCGAAATCGCAGTAGAACGGTGGGCGTACGCCGACCCCGTCGCCGACCGATCCGAGCAGTTCGACGAGGAGTTGTCGACGCAGTTCCGGAGTGCCGACACTGCTTGCGTTGAAGCGTTCCATCAGCAGTGCCGCCCGTTGGGCGTCGGCGATGATCTCCGGATCGTCGGCGAGGTACAGCTCGCCCGCGAGCATTCGTTCCTTGTGCGAGGCCATCGCTTTCCTCCGGATTGTGCGACCACCGTAGGCGCGCCGGAGCTGGCCCTGCCTGCCGCGATCCGTCCCCGCGATGATCATTGCGTCGAATGTGGGGGGGAGCGTCGGAAATGATCACAAGCGATTGAATGGTCTAATTCTAGATAGCCTTGGGGCTATCCGATGCATACCCAGTATGCAATGCTGACCGGTGTCCATGCAGGACCTGGCATCCATGAGATGTCGACCGGGGAGGTTTGCGTTGCAGTTGCCCAGGAGATTGACCGCAGTCGTACTAGGGGTCGGGTTGGTGCTGGGCACCGGCTCGGCCGGCCTGGCCGCACCCGTACCGACGGCGGCGAAGCCGTCGACCGCGGCACCGACCGCAGGGGCCAAGGCCCAGCCGGTGACGGTGACCCTGCTGACCGGTGACCGGATCACGCTCGCCTCGCCCGACGCCCGGGCCGGCGCGGTCCAGCCGGGCAAGGGACGCGAGAAGATCCAGTTCATCGTCAACCGGGAGCCCGACGGCCTGTACGTGATCCCACGGGATGCGTCCGCGCTGATCCGGTCGGGCCAACTCGACCGGCGACTGTTCAACGTCACCGGGCTGGTGCAGGCCGGATACCACGATTCCGCGCGCGACAACCTGCCGCTGATCGTGACGTACGGCGCCGGAGCCCGGGCCTCGGCCGCAGGCACGCTGCGGGTCGCGGGTGCGCAGGTCACCCGGGAACTACCGGCCATCGGCGGGGCCGCGGTCGCGGCCACCAAGGCCGGTGCCGGTGCCTTCTGGGCCGGTGTCACCACGGGCCAGGGCGGTGCCCGTACCGCCACCGCCGCCGGGATCGAGAAGATCTGGCTGGACGGCAAGCGGCAACTGACCCTGGACCACAGCGTTCCCCAGATCGGTGCGCCGGCCGCGTACCAGGCCGGATTCACCGGCAGTGGAGTCATCGTCGCGGTCCTCGACTCCGGGGTCGACGTGAACCATCCCGACCTGGTCGGCAAGGTCGCCGACGCGCAGAACTTCAGCGAGGAGGCCGAACCCGGCGACATCGTCGGACACGGTACCCACGTCGCCTCGATCATCGCCGGCAGTGGCGCCGCCTCCGGCGGCAAGTACCGGGGCGTCGCGCCCGACGCCACCCTGGTCTCCGGCAAGGTCTGCGAGGAGTACGGCTGCACCGAGTCGGCGATCCTCGCCGGGCTCCAGTGGGCGGCCGTGGACAAGCAGGCGGACGTTGTCAACATCAGCCTCGGCGGCTACGACGGCCCGGAGATCGACCCGATCGAGGAAGCCGTCAACACCCTCACCGCGCAGACCGGCACGCTTTTTGTCATCGCCGCCGGCAACGACGGCTCGGACGCCTCGGTCGGCTCGCCGGGCAGCGCGGATGCCGCCCTGACCGTCGGTGCGGTGGACCGCGACGACAAGCTGGCCGACTTCTCCAGCCGCGGCCCCCGGACCGGCGACGACGCCGTGAAGCCCGACATCACCGCGCCCGGTGTCGAGATCGTCGCGGCCAAGGGCGCCGGCACCGAACTCGGCGCGCCGGTCGGCGAGCACTACGTGACCCTCTCCGGCACCTCGATGGCAACCCCGCACGTGGTCGGCGCGGTCGCACTGCTCGGACAGCAGCACCCCGACTGGACCGCGGCACAGTTCAAGGCGACCCTGATGGCCTCGGCGAAGCCCGACTCGACGCTCACCGCGTACCAGCAGGGAGCCGGCCGGGTCGACGTGGCCCGCGCCATCACCCAACCGGTGACCACCGACCCGGCCAGTCTCTCGTTCGGTCGCACCATCTGGCCGCACGCGGACGATGCGGTCGTCACCCGGACCGTCACCTACCGCAACCCCGGCACCACCGAGCTGACCCTGGACCTGGCCCTCCAGGTGACCGGCCCCGAGGGCGTGGCCGCACCGGCCGGTCTGTTCACCACCAGCGCGGCCCGGGTGACCGTGCCGGCCGGTGGTCAGGCGGCGGTCACCGTGACCGCCGACACCAGCGTGGCCAGCGCCGACGGCTACTGGTCCGGCCGGCTCACCGCCACCGCCGGGACAACCGTGGTGACCACCCCGGTCGGGGTGAACAAGGAGGTCGAGAGCTACGACCTCACGCTCACCCACCTCGACCAGACCGGCGCGGTGCCCGTCGAGTACAGCAGCCTGCTGGTCGGGCTCGACCGGTTCCTCTTCGCCAGCGTGTACGACGAGGACGGGACCGCGACCGTACGGCTACCCAAGGGCACCTACGGCCTGAGCACCATGATCTTCCGCGAGCGGGCCGAGGAGGAGTACGACTCCACCATGCTGGTCCAGCCCGAGCTGATCATCGACAGGAACACCAGCATCACGGTCGACGCACGCAAGGCCCGGCCGGTCGAGGTGACGGTGCCCCACCGTTCCGCCACTCCGGCGCTGATCGACGTCACGGCCAACTGGTCGACGGACGAGTTCGGGTACGGCACCAGCGTGCTGGCCGACACGTTCGAGGGCCTGTACGCCGGCCAGCTCGGTACCGGCGGGGCGATGGAAGGCTTCGTCGGCCAGATCGGCAGCCAGTGGGCCGAGCGGGATTCCGAGGGCGGCTTCGCCAACAGCCCCTACTTCTACGCCGTCGCCGAACAGTTCCCCGGCCGGTTCCCGAACGGGTACGTGCGCCACTACCGGGACCGGGACCTCGCCACGGTCAGCAACGAATTCCGGGGCGCCGCGGCCGGTCAGGACGCGCACCGGCTGCTGTTCCCGGTCTTCCCCGAGGACATGGGTGGCTGGGCGGTCGTCCTGCCGGTGACGCTGCCGGGGCAGCGGGTCGAACACCTCGGCACCAACGGCGGGGTGCGCTGGGAGTCCGCGCTGGAGTTGAGCGTGCCGGGCGACGACGGCTGGCCGGTGCTCCAGGCCGTCCTGGAGACGCCGCCGACGGCGTACAAGGCCGGGCGGGAGTACCAGGACGTCTGGAACGAGGCGCCGTACGGTCCGTCCTTCCCCGAGTCGCGTTGGCCGGAGTCGGGCATCACCCGGCAGGGGAACACGATCGTGGTCGCCCTGCCGATCTACAGCGACGCGGCCGGGCACGGGGGTGGCTCGCTCACAACGACCGCCCGTACCGCTCTCTACCGCAACGGCAAGCTGGTGGGTGAGACCCCGGAACCCGGTTTCGGCGTGTTCGAGGTGCCGGCCGGTCGGGCCGACTACCGGGTGGTGGTGTCGGCGACCCGGGACGTCTCGGATCTGGCGACCTCGACGGAGGCGGCGTGGACGTTCCGGTCCGGGCACGTGCCGGGCGACGAGTTCGCCAAGCTGCCGGCGACGGCGATCAGGTACACGCCGAAGCTCGACGTGACCAACGCCGCCCCGGCGGGCAGGGCGTTCGACATCCCGGTCAACGTGCAGCGGCAGCCCGGCGCGCCCGGTGCCCAGGTGCGGCGGCTGACCGTGGAGGTCTCGTACGACGACGGGCGTACCTGGCGGGACGCGGAGGTCCGGTCGACGAAGTCCGGTTGGGTGGCGAGCGTACGGCACCCCGGCGGGGCGAAGTACGTCTCGCTGCGCGCCAAGGCGACCGACTCGGCCGGTGACACCGTCACCCAGCAGGTGATCCGCGCGTACAGGCTGAAGTAGCAGGAACGGGAAACGGGGTGCCGGCTCGGTCGAGCCGGCACCCCCGAATAGAAACGGGGCAAACGTAGCCAGCAAGGCGGGGGTTAACAACATTCCGAGTCCGCAGCGGGGCGCGGCCTACACGGC
>NZ_JBSGCD010000045.1:0-50328 GCF_053601675.1 Micromonospora sp. NPDC004704
AGTTGTTGTTGACCGACGAGCCGGGTTTCTGGGAGACGGCCGGATATCACGACTACGGTGACCCGTGGCGCGAGCAGCGGTACCAGGGCGACTGAACCGGGCGGCCAGCTGGCGGGTAGCCGAGCTGGTCGAGACCCGGAACGAGACGGAAACCTCGCGCACGCTGGTGCTGGAGGTGCCGGACTGGCCCGGCCACCTGCCCGGTCAACACGTCGACGTGCGACTCACCGCACCGGACGGCTACCGCGCCGAGCGTTCCTACTCGATCGCCTCGGCATCCGACGGGAACCGGGTGGAGCTGACCGTACAGCGGGTGCCGGACGGTGAGGTTTCGCCGTACCTGGTCGAGGTGCTGTCGGTCGGCGACCCGGTGGAGATCCGCGGACCGGTTGGTGGTTGGTTCGTCTGGCGTGCCACGGACACCGCGCCGGTCCTGCTGGTCGCCGGTGGCTCGGGCATCGTGCCGCTGATGGCGATGGTACGGGCGCGACGTGTCGCCGGCAGCCGGGTCCCGTTCCGGCTGATCTACTCGGTACGGACCGACCGGGACGTCTACTTCGCCGACGAACTGCGCCGACGGGCCCGTGACGACGGCGGACTGGACGTGGCGTACGTCTACACCCGGCAGACGCCGGACGGCTGGCCGGCGCTGGCCGGCCGGATCGGGGTGGCCGAGGTGAACAGCCACGGTTGGCCAGCGGAACTCGAACCGCAGTGTTTCGTCTGCGGCCCGACCGGGTTCGTCGAGACGGTCGCCGACATCCTCGTCGCCCTCGGTCACGACCCCCGCCGGGTCAAGACCGAGCGATTCGGACCCACCGGAGGTTGAGATGACCGATCAGCAGTACGCCGACGGCAACATGCTCGCCGGTCCGATGCGTGAACTCTTCGCCGTGGACCTCACCGCGGCCACCGGCCGCTGTGCGAACTGCGGACTGACCGGTCCCCTCGCCGAGATGCGGGTGTACCGGCACGCGCCGGGCCTGGTGGCCCGCTGTCCGGGCTGCGAGGAGGTCGTCATGCGGCTGGTGCGCACCCCGACCAGCGCCTGGCTGGATCTCCGCGGAGCGGTCTTCGTGCAGGTCCCGATGCCACCGGAGTCGCCGGCCACCTGGTGACCATGCCAGTGGCGCCGTTCTCCCGCACCGCCGTCACGCCGTCGCGGTTGCCGGCTCGGCGGTGACCGAGTCGTAGTAGGCGAGCACGCCGTGTGCGCCGGCCAGCGCGGTGGCCGCCGCCGGCGTGGTCGGTACGCCGACCCGCACGACCGTACGCAGGTGGACGTCGACCGTCTCGGCCAGGTGCCGCCAGCGCAGCGGACGCCCGGTCCCGGGGTCGACGACCGAGCCGGAGTCACGGTCCCGGAGGGTTCTCGCCAGTGCGTCCCGCAGGGCCGGCACCGCCCGGTCGAGCGTTTCGCCCTGGCCGTCGGCGGCGGTCAGTTCGCCGCCGTGGTCGAGCACCTGTTCGATCACGGTGACCAGATCCGCGTGGTGACCGGCGACCCAACGTCGGGTCCGGTAGATCTGCCCGAGGTCGGGCCAGCGCTTGCGCGCGGCCTGCCGACTGTTGCCGGTGACCGAGCCGAGGTCGGCCAGGCTCGCGCCGAGCCACACCGCGTCCGCCGCGTCCTCGGCGGCGCACTCGTCGATCAACTCGTTGACCAGGGCATCGGTGAGCTGCCCGGCACCGACCCGACGCAGGTACGTGGTCCGGTGGAGCTGTTCGTCGTCGACGTCACCCGGTTTCGGCCCGGAGTCCGGCCCACCGGCTGTCGGGTGGTCGGCGACCCGATCGGTGATCCGGCGTACCAGGTTCCGGGCCGGGCCCCGCAGCTCGTCGTACTCGGACGCCGCGAGCCGGTCGAGCGGTCGAGTCTCTCGGGTCATGGGATGTCCCTCCACGTTCGGGTGTCCGGTGTTGCCGCCCCGACCGTAGCACTGTGAACCACAGGTTTACACCCGACGGGCAGGTCCGGCCCCGGTCGTCCCGTCGCCGGCAACACGAACGCAAAATGCACGTCATATGGCGTGGGCCTCGTCCGAGATCTTCAGGGATTGACACCCGTCATCGAAGACGTGAGAATTCCTATGCGCTTCACCAATCCACCGATGGCGCGAAATGGCAGGGGAACTTGTCGTGACGCTGCCGGTGTGGTGCTACCCGACCGGGCTGGGCTGCCAGAAGGGCGATACGTCTGTGCCTGAAGGTTTCTTGTGCTTACCGTATCCGGCGCTGCTTCCGGGTAGCCGGTCCGAGATACGGGCCGCGGTGACCGACCGCGCGCTGGCCGATACATTGTCCCGCGTATTCGCAGTCGATTCCGCGCCCGATCCGGGTGACCCGTGGAACGGCGTGGAGGACTTTCCCCAGGATAGCGACCCGTCGGCCGACCCCAATTCCGAGTACGCCGAGCACGACCGCTATTTCCAGGTACGTCGGGTACGCAGGCAACCCGCGGAAGCGTTTCTCCGTGGCCTTGTCCGTACCTATTCGCTGGTGCGACAGAACGCCTGTGAGATGGGTGTGTCGAATCTCGACGGCGCCCAGTGGCGGAACCTCTTCGCCGGCCTGCAGAGCATCCTGCGGTACGCCTGCGTGCCCGTGTCCGACGGTGTGCCGCCGATGCCGACCCGACCGGTCGACGAATCCCCGCCCCACCAGCGCTGGCTGGTCGGACACCAGCTGTTCTTCGCCGTGGTGCAGGGCGTGATCGTCGGACTCAACTGTTTCGTGGGCGCCGCCGAACGGGGCGACGAGACCGAGGCCCGAGCGGCGGTCGGGGTGGCCAGCGACTTCATGCGCAGTTCGGCCGCGGCGATCAGGTTCACCGCCGACTTCGGGCCGGTCGACTACGACAAGCTGGTCCGCCCGGCGATGGCCCCGCCCGCCGTACGGGCCGGATTCAGCGGTTTGCAGACCCGGGACCACGCCTTCCTGACCGGCCTCTTCACCGAACTGCGGGCCCTTCTCGCCCGGCTCGGACCGGGGCGCACCGGCGAGGACTTCGAGGAGTTCGTGGACGCGACGATAGACGCGTACGACGCACACCGGTTCATCTGCGCCCGGTTCGGCGGGGACGTGCTGCCCAGCCTGCGGATGGCGGCCAACTCGCAGGGCCGTACCACCCAGTCCGGCACCGACGCGCTGCGGCAGATCATGCGGGCACGGCTCTTCACCCTCACCGGGGTCGACGGCCGGAGCGCGACGGCATGACCGGACGTACCCGGGTGGGCATCGTCGGCGCGGGCCCGGCCGGCATGCTGGTCGCGGTCCTGCTGCAACGGGCCGGGATCGACTGTGTGGTGGTCGAGCGGCGCGACCGGGCCTACGTCGAACAACGTGCCCGCGGTGCCACGGTCGAACACCGGGTGGTGGAACTGCTGCGCCGCCACGATCTCGCCGCGGGTCTCCTGGCCGCCGGTGCGGTCGAGGACCGGATCGAGTTCCGGATGGGCGGCCAGCGGTACCCGCTGGCCTACGACCCCGTCGCGGGTGGCCGGACGCACTACATCTACCCGCAGCAGTTCCTGGTCCGGGACCTGATCGACGCCTTCCTCGCCGCCGGTGGCGACCTGCGGTTCGAGACCTCCGCGGTGGCCATCGCCGACCTCGGCGGCGACCGGCCCCGGATCCTGCTCGAGCCGGACACCGGCACCGGCCCGACCGAGTTGCGCTGCGAGGTCGTGGTCGGGGCCGACGGCGAGTACGGCGTCGCCCGCCGCGCCATCCCACGGTCTGCGCTGAACGCGTACGAGTACCAGTACGACTACGCCTGGCTGGCCGTACTCGCCGAGGCCGCCCCGTCCAACGACTGTGTGATCAACGCGATCCACGAATCGGGGTCCTGCGTGCACGTGCGGCGGACACCGACGGTGAGCCGGTTCTACCTGCAGTGTCCCCGGGAGGACAGCCGGGCGGACTGGCCGGACGAGCGGATCTGGAAGGAGATCCGGATCCGGCTGACCCTGGACGGTCCATGGACCCTGAACGAGGGCCCGATCCTGTCCACCAGCAGCGTACGGATGCGCAGCCTGGTCTGCGCACCACTGCGGTACGGCCCGCTCTTCCTGGCCGGCGACGCCGCCCACATCGTCCCGCCGGTCGGTGGCAAGGGCTTCAACATCGCGCTCGCCGACGCGGAGGAACTCGCCCTCGCCCTGGTGGAGCGGTTCACCGGTGGCACTCCCGCCCGGCTGGACGCCTACTCGGACACCAGACTGGCCCGGATCTGGCGGGCCCAGGAGTTTGTCGGCTGGATGATGGACCTGGTCAACACGCCCGGTCTGGGCACGCGGGAGGCGCCGTTCCTGCACCGGGTGCAACGGGCCCGGTTGGAACGGATCTTCGCCTCCCCGTCGTACGCCGCCGCCTTCCTCGAGGACTACATCGGGTGGGAGTGATCCTCGACCGTCTCGCCGGTCGGCCGGCTGTGCAGGACGTTCGTCGCCCGCCACTCGTCGCCGGTGGCGATCGTCAGCTCGTCACCGGTGACCACCGCGACCGGGCTGGCCAGCGGGCTGTAGGACTCCGTCGTCCACACCGGCACCCCGGCGTAGAGCAGTTCCTGGGTCCAGATCACCCCGGTCAGCCGCCCCGGCACCGCGGCCCGCAGCCGTACCTGCGGGGGGAAACCGGTGAAGGCGGGTGCGGAGTAGTCGAACGTGGCGAAGTCGTGTGCCTCGGTGAGCAGCCGCACGTCGGTACGCGGGAACCGGATGGCGCCCATGGTGGTGGGGGAGCGCCAGGTGTGCGCCACCGCGTCGACGGGCCGCATCCGACGCATCGCCAGCCCCTCCCGTACCGCGTCGGTCACCGGCTGGAAGTCCAGGCCGTACGCGCCGCGCATTACCGCGGCGGTCTCCTCCAGGTCGGTGAGTTCGGTGTGCAGGTCCCAGTCCCGCCGGTCACATCCGGTCGCCCGGTAGCGGACCGCGCCCGGCACGACCGTGGCACCGTCGGCGCAGAGCCGGTCCCGCAGCTCGAACACCAGTCGTGACCGACCCTCGTCGATCAGCGGATTGTTCGTGTGGATGAACGCCAGCAGCAGGTCGAACCCTTTCGGCGGGTCGAACGAGGACAACTCCAGGTCCGCCAGGTCGGCCTCGACGAACGAAAGCCGGTCACCCAGTCCGTTGTGCTCCGCTATTGCCCGGGCCAGGTCCACGTGGTGCCGGTCGACGCCGACGGCGGTGGCGGCACCGGCCGCCAACGCGATGAAGGAGAGGAGTCCGCTGCCGGTCCCGGCGTCGAGGACGCGCATTCCGGGGCGGACCGCGTCGGTGACCGCGCGCTGTACGTTCTGGCCCCGGTCGAGGCTCAACAACAGGCGTAGGTGCAGGTCCGGTGTAAAGGGGATGTCGACCGGTTCGGGCACGCCGAGTCTCCATTTCGGTGAGGGTGCGGTCATTCCGGCTGGGAAGGGGGAAAATCGCCGGGGTAATGGCTGAGAAATTAGCAATCATGGATACCCGTGTCAACCATCGAAAGCGCCGCCGGACAGTCCGGTCAGGTGCTGATTCCGGCTATCGGAAATACGTTTGATCAGCCAGTGGGGAGAAATTCGGATGCGCGTTCTGTTCACCGTTTCGCCGGGGCTCGGCCACCTGTTCCCGACCATCTCGCTGGCCTGGGCGCTGCGTGCGGCCGGCCACGAGGTGCTGGTCGCCACCGCGGCCGAGGGGGTGGGTGCCGCGATCCGGGCCGGTCTGGCGGCGGTGGCCACCGCGCCGGACACGGCGATCGACGGGATCTTCGCCGGGACGGTGGGCGAACCGGCCGGGCGGGCACGCCGGATGAGGGAACGGGGCCGGCAGATCGCCCGCGCGGGTGGGCGTACCCACGATCTGTTGTTGCGGACCTTCGGGCAGGTGTCGGCGGTGATGGCCGACCGGACCGTACAACTGGCCCGGTGGTGGCGTCCGGACCTGGTGGTGCACTCCCGGCTCCAGGGGACGGGCCTGCTGGTGGCGCGGATGCTCGACGTACCGGCGGTGGAGCACGGGTTCAACCTGCTGCGCGAGGACGACTTCGCCGCCCGCTTCCTGCCGTACCTGGCGGAGAGTTTCGAGCGCCACGGGGTGCCGCTCGAACTGCCCCGCCGCGCGGTGATCCACGTCGCCCCGCCGGAGCTGATGTCCGGCAGCGGCACCGGCTGGTCCATGCGGTACGTGCCGTACAACGCCGGTGGCCTGTTGCCGGACTGGCTGTGGGAACCGCCGACCCGGCCCCGGGTGCTGGTCACCCTCGGCACGGTGGTGCCCCGGCTGGCCGGGGTCGGCGGGCTGGCCGGGCTGCTGGCGTCGGCCGCACGCGTGGACGCCGAGTTCGTGTTGGCGCTGGGCGAGGACGCCGACCTGGCCACGCTGGGCCGGTTGCCGGGCAACGTACGTCCGGTCGGTTGGACCCCGCTGCACCCGATGCTGGCCAGTTGCGCCGCGGTGGTGCACCACGGCGGGTCGGGCACCACCATGACCGCGCTCAGTGCCGGCGTCCCCCAACTGGTCCTGCCCCACGGTGCCGACCAGTTCGTCAACGCCGACCTGGTGGCCCGGCACGGCGTCGGCCGGCAGGTGGAGCCCGAGGAGGTCGACTCAGAGGTGCTGAGCGCGGTGCTGCGCGACCGGTCGGTACGCGGGGCGGCCGAGGCGACGGCGCGGCGGATGAGCGAGCTTCCGGCCCCGGTCGACCTGGTCGACCGGCTGGTGGGCCTGGCGGGTTGAGACGAGACCTTACCGCCGCCGGACGGGGACGGGTACGCGGCTCGGGCGAGTGTGTCGTGCGGAACTTTCGGGCATCAGACCCGCTCCCAGCGGCGTTTCAGGTTGTAGCTTAGCTAGCCCAAGGATAGGTGCTCGGACTTTAGAAGCTACTAGCTGGTAAAAAGCAGATCAACCGTGGGGACAACCACCATGCCCGTACCCCTCGCAGAGTTCGGCCCGGCGCCCGCGCGGCACCCCGTCGATGCCGCGCCCCCACCGACCGCCGTCGGCCCCGCCATCGAGGTACGGCATCCCGCCCCCGTCCCGGCCCGGCGGCAGCGCGCCCTCCCGTACGCGCTCGGGGCGCTCCGGGAACTGCTCCTGGTCGCCGCGCTCTGGGCCGCGTACAGCCTGGGCCGGCTCATCGCCGACGGTCACGTACCCGCGGCGATGGCCAACGCCCACCGGGTCTGGGACCTCGAGCGGGCCCTGGGCCTGCCCGACGAGGGGAGCCTGCAACACCTGCTCGCGCAGAGCGAGACACTCCTGCGCACCGCGAACAGCTACTACGCGTACGTGCACTTCCCGGCGACCGTCGCCTTCCTGGTCTGGCTGTACCTGCGCCGGCCCGGTTACTACCGCCGGGCCCGGAACACCCTCGCCACCCTGACCGGCGTGGCCCTGGTGGTCCACCTGATCTTCCCGCTCGCCCCGCCCCGGATGCTCGCCGAAACCGGCATGATCGACACCGCCGCCCGGTACGGGCCGTCGGTCTACGGCTCACCGACCGCCGACGACCTCACCAACCAGTACGCCGCCATGCCCTCGCTGCACGTCGGCTGGGCGCTGCTGGTCGCCGCCGGACTCATCGCCGTGACCCGGAGCCGGTGGCGCTGGCTGTGGCTGATCCACCCGGCCATCACCCTGGTCGTGGTGGTCGCCACCGCCAACCACTACTGGCTCGACGGCGTCGTCGCCGCCACCATCCTCGCGGTCATCCCGCTCCTGCTCCCCGCACTGCGCCCCACCCCGGCGATCGCCGGGCACCGCGCCGGTGGCCGCGCCGTCCGGGAGCACACCGGCAACCTCGTCCGGCAGCGTGGTGCGACGGGTCACCGCCTCGTCCGGCATCGCGGCCGACCCGGACGGAACCGGACCCTGCGCCGGATCGGTGTCGCGGTCGCCGGCGGGGCGGTCATCCTGGCCGGACTCGCCATGCTGGTGCTGCCCGGACCCGGTTGGCTGACCATCTTCGCCGGCCTGTCCCTGCTCGGCCGGGAGTTCCCCTGGGCGAAACGACTGGCCGACCGACCCCGGCGCGGGCTCGTCCGGGTGCGCGACCGGGTACGCGGATCGCGCGTCTGGCAGCGGGTACGGGCGCGGTGAGTCCCGCCCGCCCCGCCGGAGCCCGCCCGGCGTCCCAGGAAAACTCGTGAAGACGAAGGAAGCGCAGACCGTGAACAGCATCAGCAGTCGCATCCTCACCGTTTCGCTGACCCTGGCCGGCGTGAAGCGGTGGCAGTTCGCGCCCAAGCGATTCATCGGTGCCTCGGCCCCGCCGAGAGACCCGAACGGACACCGTCCACCGATCCTGCGGCACGTCACCGTGGAGCGGCAGGACTTCGAGAACTGGCCGACGTACGTGGTCACGCCGGTCTCCGGCGGCGACGCCGGGCAGATCCTCTACCTGCACGGCGGCGCGTACGCGACCGAGATCGGCGCCGGGCACTGGAACCTCGTCGCCCGGCTGGCCGAGCGGACCAACCGCACCGTCACCGTGCCGATCTACCCACTGACCCCCGAGTACGGTCACCGGGACGTGTTCCCGACCCTCCAACGCCTCTACCGGCGGGTCGCGGCGCTCGGGGCGGCGGACCGGCTCGCGGTGGTCGGCGACTCGGCCGGCGCAGGCATGGCGCTCGCGCTGGTGCAGTCGCTGCCGGTGGGCGAAGCCCGACCCGGCGACCTGGTCCTGCTCTCACCCTGGCTCGACGCGACCATGACCAACCCGGACATCCCCGCGATCGCGCCCCGCGACCCGCTGCTGAAACCCGCCCACCTCAGGTCCCTGGGGCACCTGTACGCCCTGCCGGACCTGCCCTCGGTGGCCGAGGTCAGCCCGATCAACGGTCCGCTGCGCGACCTCGGCCGGGTGACCCTGTTCACCGGCACCAGGGACGTGCTCAACCCCGACGCCCGGCGGCTGCGGCAACTCGCCGCCGACCAGGGCACCGACATCGTCCTGCGCGAGTACCCGGGCATGCTGCACGACTGGGTGCTCACCCCGATACCCGAGGCCAGGCGGGTCATCGCGGAGATCGCCGAGGTGCTGGGGCAGCCCCAGCCCGCCGGGACCCCGGCCATTCCGGCGGCCCCGGTCGAACTCCGGTCCTGATCCCGTACGGGCGGCCGTGGGTCCTACTCGCGGCTGCCCTCCCGGTCCCGG
The DNA here is from genome assembly GCF_053601675.1 of Micromonospora sp. NPDC004704. Taxonomy (NCBI): domain Bacteria; kingdom Bacillati; phylum Actinomycetota; class Actinomycetes; order Micromonosporales; family Micromonosporaceae; genus Micromonospora; species Micromonospora sp. NPDC004704. The sequence goes on from NZ_JBSGCD010000045.1 coordinate 9,148, forward strand.
CGTACGGTCGCCTTGCGGCCCTTGATGGTGGTGCCGCGCAGCCGGGTGATCACCTCGTCGGCTGCCGCCTGCGGCACCTCGACCAGCGAGAACCGGTCGGCGATCTCGATCGAGCCGATCTCCCGCCCGCTCACCCGGGTCTCGCCGGTGATCGCACCGACCAGGTCCTGCGGCCGGATGCCGGACCGCCGCCCCACCCCGATGAACAGGCAGGTCATGTTGCCCTGGCGGGGTCGCGCGGCACGCTGGCCGTCCCGCCCGCGACTGTCCCGCGACGTCCGGCCGTCCCGTTCGCCCCGGAGCGTGACCTGCGGGATCTCCTCGTCGTCGACCGGCACCCCGGACGCCTCGTGGGCCAGCTTCACCGCCGCCAGCGCCACCTCCATCACGTCGAACTCGTCGGTCAGCGTCTCCACGATCACCCGGAACTGCTCCAGGTCGTCCTCCAGCAGACTCTCCTGCAGGGCCGCCCGGGTCAGCTCCAACCGTCGGGTACGCATGTCCGCGACCGTCGGTACCCGGTCGATCGAGATCCGCTGGCCGGTGACCCGCTCGATGGTCTTGAGCATCCGGTGCTCACGCGGCTCCGCGAGGGTGATCGCCACACCCTGCCGGCCGGCCCGACCGACCCGCCCGATCCGGTGCACGTACGACTCCGGCGCCGACGGGACGTCGTAGTTGAACACGTGCGTGAGCTGCTCGATGTCCAGCCCACGGGCGGCCACGTCGGTGGCGACCAGGAGATCCGCGGTCCCGGTACGCAGCCGCCCCATCACCCGGTCGCGCTGCTCCTGGCTCATCCCGCCGTGCAGCGCCTCGGCCCGGTAACCCCGCCCGTTCATCGTCTCGGTGAGCCGGTCCACCTCTTCCCGGCTGCGGCAGAAGACGATCGCGGCGGTGGGCGACTCGGCGTCCAGCACCCGTCCCAGCGCCGCCGGCTTGTGCGCCCGCGCCACCACGTACGCGGTCTGCCGGACCAGCGGCGCGGTGCCGGTCGGCGTCGACGCCCGGCCGATCTCGATCCGTACCGGGGTCCGCAGGTGCTGGCGGGCCATGCCGTCGATCCGGGCCGGCATGGTGGCCGAGAACAGCACCGTCTGCCGTTGCTCCGGAGTCTGCGCCAGGATCGCCTCGATGTCCTCGGCGAAGCCCATGTCGAGCATCTCGTCCGCCTCGTCCAGCACCACCGTGGCGAGCTCTCCGAGCCGGAGCGTGCCCCGGGCGATGTGGTCCAGCGCCCGGCCCGGAGTGGCGACGACCACGTCCACCCCGCCGTCGAGGACCCGAAGCTGCCGGCCGATCGGCTGGCCACCGTAGATGGGCAGCACCCGGACGCCGAGTTCCCGGCCGTAGCGGTGCACCGCCTCGGAGACCTGCACGGCCAGCTCGCGGGTCGGCACCAGGACCAGCGCCAGCGGGTCGCCGGAGCGGCGGTCCGCCGGCATCCGGTGCAGCAGCGGGAGCGCGAAGGCGGCCGTCTTCCCGGTACCGGTGGCCGCCTGGCCGAGCAGGTCCTGCCCGGCCAGCAGCGGCGGGATCGTCTCCCGCTGGATCGCGGTCGGTTCCTCGTAGCCGAGGGCGCTCAGCGCGCCGAGCAGCTCGGCCCGCAACCCGAGGTCGGCGAAGGTGCCGGACCCGTCGTCGTCGCCAACGCCATCGACGGGGGTTGCTGGATCGGGCTGTACGGTCTCGGAACTCATACCCCCAAGCTTTTCATTACCCCTGTTGGCGTGTTTCGACTACCGGTGTACCTGGCCGGCAGGGGCCTGTGCTTACCGACCGGGCCTGGGCCCCGCGACTCAGGCGGCGGGGACCGGACCCGGTGAGAATGACCGGCATGAGACCTGTCCCGCGTACCGCCTCCCGCTCCCGCCGCGCCGCGCTCGCGGCTCTGATCGGCGGCGCGGTCACGGTCTACGCCGGCGCCACGGTGCTCGCGGTCGACGCGACGCTCACCCACCGCGACCGGGGGACCGTCCGGCGTACGGCCTGAGCGTGGTCGCGGCGCGGACGCCTCACCACCGACGTCACGATGGTGAGGCGCCGGACGGCGGTGTCAGCTTCCGGGCTGGGGGAAGGCGACCGGGCTGCGGTGTCCGGCCCGGTCCACCGCCCGGATGCCGAAGAAGACGTTGTCCTTGGACAGGTCGACGGTCACCGTGGTGACGTCGCCGACCTCGATCGCGTGCGTCCACTCCGGCTCGGTCGTCTCCCGCCAGAGCACCTCGTAACCGGCCAGGTCCGGCTCGGTACCGCGCTCCCAGCGCAGTTCGGTGTCGTTGGTCAGGTTGGTGGTCACGATCGTCGCCCGCTTCGGCGTACCGGGGGCCTGGGCCAGTGACCACAGCACCGCGCCGTTCACCCGGGCCACCCGGGTGATGTAGCCGAAGTCGCAGAACTCCGGCAGGTCACCGAACTGCTTGCCGTCCACCACCCGTACGTCCTGGTGCTGGTGGGCGAAGTCCTCGTTCGGCTCGGTGAACCGGCCCGCCGGCCAGCCCTCCCGCAGGAACGCGATGTGGTCGCTGCCGCGCAGATAGCGGTCCCGCCGGTAGATCACCCGTACGTTCATCCCGGTGGCGCTGTTGTCCGCCACGTCGCTGACGAACCGGGCGAGCTGCCGCGACGGCGAGTCGTTCTCCCCGCCGACCGACTGCCGGGTGCTCGCCTGCCCGGGGGTTTCCGACGTCGGCACCCCCTCCGCGAACAGGCGTACCGACTTCGGGTCGCGGGTGCCGTCGTCGGCCCGGCTGCTGCCGACGATGTCGTTGCTGAACATGCCCTGGATGTCGGTGGCGGCAGCCTTGTACTGCTGGGCGAGGTAGGTCGACCCGTACAGGTTCTGCTCCTCGCCGGCGACGGCGGCGAAGACGACGGTCGCCTCCAGCGGCCGGGTGGACATCACCCGGGCCAGTTCCATCAGTACCGCCACCCCGGAGGCGTCGTCGTCCGCGCCCGGGGCGTCACTGGTGAAGTCCATGACGTCGGTGCACCGGGAGTCGTAGTGACCGGTGATCACGTACACCCGGTCCGGGGAGGTGGTGCCGCGCAGGGTCGCGACCACGTTGCTGATCCGGGTCGGCACCGGGATCCGGGACGCCGGCTGCTGGATGTACGACTGCAACTCGACCGTCAGCCGGCCCCCGGAGCCCGCCACGTAGCTCTGCAGCTGCTGGTGGATCCAGTCCCGGGCGGCACCGATCCCACGCTGCGGATCATCCTGGCTCGACAGGGTGTGCCGGGTGCCGAACGCGGCCAGCCGACGCACGATCGCCTCGATCCGCCGCTGGTCGACCTCCTCCAGCAGCCGCCGCAACTCCCGGTCGGGGGACTGCGGCCGGACCGGTCGGCCGGGGCCGTCGTCCCCGCCGTGACCGCCCGCCGAGGCTGGGTCGGCGACCAGTGGCACCGTCACCGCCGCGGCGGCGGTGACGGTGGCGGCGGAGAGGAAGGTACGGCGGGTCGGCTTCGTGGGCTGTGGGCCGTGTGACTCGTCAGATGCCATGAGATCATCGTCATCAATCGACGTGATGGGTGTCAATGCCCGTGATCGTCCCGGACCGGCCGTCCGAACCGGCCCACGGGCCGAGGTTTGTCCCGCTTGTGCCAGGGAACGGCAGCGGCATGACCACACCGCGTGTTGTGATCGTCGGGGCCGGTTTCGCCGGGTACCACGCGGCGAAACGGCTGTCCCGGCTCGCCCGGGGACGGGCCGACATCACCCTGATCAACTCGACCGACTACTTCCTCTACCTGCCCCTGCTGCCGGAGGTCGCGGCCGGTGTGCTGGAGCCGACCCGGATCACCGTCCCGCTGACCGGCACGCTGCCGGGCGTACGGGTGATCGTCGGCGAGGTGGACCGGGTGGACCTGCGCGGCCGGCGGGTGGGCTTCACCCCGCCCGAGGGGGACCACCAGGAACTGGGCTACGACCGTCTGGTGCTGTCCGTCGGAAGCGTCAACAAGCTGCTGCCGATACCCGGCGTGACCGAGCACGCGCACGGCTTCCGGGGCATGCCCGAGGCGGTCTTCCTGCACGACCACGTGGTCCGCCAGATCGAGTTGGCGGATGCCACGGACGACGCACGGGAGCGGGTCGCGCGCAGTACGTTCGTGGTCGTCGGTGCGGGCTACACCGGGACCGAGGTGGCCGCACACGGGCAGCTCTTCACCGACCGGCTGACCGCCCAGCGTCCCGGATTCGACGTCCGGCCCCGGTGGATGCTGCTCGACGTCGCCGACCGGGTGCTGCCGGAACTGGCCGAGCGGATGTCGGTGACCGCGCAGCGGGTCCTCGACAACCGTGGGATAGACGTACGGATGGGCACCTCGGTCAAGGAGGCGACCGCGGACGGGGTACGGCTCAGCGACGGCGAGTACGTACCGACCCGGTCGCTGATCTGGTGCGTCGGCGTACGCCCGGATCCGCTCGTCGCCGACCTGGGGCTCTCCACCGAGCGGGGCCGGCTGACCGTGGACGAGTTCCTCGGCGTGCCAGGCTTCCCCGAGGTGTACGCCTGCGGCGACGCCGCCGCGGTGCCCGACCTGACCCGCCCCGGCCAGGTCACCCCGATGACCGCCCAGCATGCCGAGCGGCAGGGCAAGCTCGTGGCGCACAACATCGCGGCCTCGTACGGGCGTGGTCGGCGGCGCGCGTACAAGCACCATGACCTCGGCTTCGTGGTGGACCTCGGCGGTAAGGACGCCGCCGCGAACCCGTTGCAGGTGCCGCTGTCCGGGCTGCTGGCGAAGGCGGTCACCCGTGGCTACCACCTGCTGGCCCTGCCGAGCAACCGGGCACGGGTGGGGGTGGACTGGCTGCTCGATGCGATCCTGTCCCGGCCATCGGTGCAACTCGGCCTGGTCGCCCCGAACGCCGTACCGCTGGAGAGTTCATCACCGGAGATGCCCACCCGGGTCGGTTCCCGCTGACCGCTCAGGTCACGGCACGGTCGCCGGTCGCGTCGGTCACGGCACGGTCGCCGGTCGCGTCGGTCACGGCACGGTTGCCGGTCGCGTCGGTGGCGGGGCGGGTGCCGGCGACGAACCGGTCCAGCGACGCGCCGTGCAGGACACCGCCCGGCACCCGGTCCCGCGCCGCCATGTTCACCAGCCGGGCCACCGGCAGCCGGTCCGGCTCGCGGGCGGTGGCCAGCACCACGTTGCCGTAGCGGCGTCCGCGCAGCATCGCCCGGCTGGCGATGACGGCGACGTCGGCGAAGGCGACCCGCAGGGTGGCCGCCTGGACCCGGGAGAACGCCAGCAGCGGCAGGTCGGTCAGGTTCACCAGGTAGATGCCGTCCGGGCGGAGCACCCGCGCGGCCTGTGCCGCGAACTCGGCGCTCGCCACGTGTTCGGGCATCTGCGCCGCCTGGTAGACGTCGGCGAGGACGAGGTCGAACCGGCCGTCGTCCTCGGCCTCCAGGGCGGCACGTGCGTCGGCAACCCGTACCCGTAGGTCACCGGCGGGCAGCGGCAGCTCGCGCCGGACCAGGTCGACCAGGGCGGCGTCGCGTTCCACCACCACCTGGACCGAGTCCGGGCGGGTCGCCGCGACGTAACGCGGCAGGGTGAGGCCACCGCCACCGAGGTGGAGCACCCGCAGGGCGGCACCCCTGGCCGCCGCCGCGTCCACCACCGAGGCCATCCGCCGGACGTAGTCGAAGTGCAGGTACGTCGGATCGACCAGGTCGACGTACGACTGGGGTACGCCGTCGACGAGCAGGATCCGCCCGTTCGGGCGCACCCGGTCGATCAGGAGTTCCGTCGTCGCGGTCCGGGCCCTGGCGGCCGGTGTCCGCGGTTCGGTCGTCACGGCGTCACGCTAACCGCCGCCGGTCCGCCCCTCGACGTCGACGTCGATCTTTCCCCCGGACGATGGGTTATCGGCAGGTTTCGAAATAGTTAGGAATCCATGACGGTCACCTCTTGATATCGATGTGCATCGCATGGTTGGTTAGTCGGACCAACAGACGAATCAGGGGTCGCGATGTCCACTGCACCGCGCTTCGGTCAGGTCCGACCGGCGCACGCGCCCAGCGACCAGCTCTCGCTACGCCGCGCCAACCTGTCCCGGACGCTCGGTCATCTCCGGATCCACGGCCCCCGCTCGCGCGCCGCCATCGCGGCCGGCACCGGTCTGCACAAGGCGACCGTGTCCAGCCTGGTCGACGAGCTGCTGGCCCGCCGGCTGGTACGCGAAACCGGGCTGGAGTACTCCGGCGCCGCCGGTCGACCCGGTCGGGCGGTCGCCCTCGACGGGGCCGGCGTCGGTGCCCTCGGAGTCGCGATCAACGTCGACTACCTCGGCGTACACGGCACCGACCTGGCCGGTCGGCCGCTGGTCGAGCGCCGGATCCCGTTCGACGCCACCCGGGGCGGACCGGACCGGTGCGTGGCCGCACTCACCGAGGTCACCCGGGACGCGCTGCGCGACCTCGAACACCTCGGCGCCACACCGGTCGGCGTCACCGTGGCGGTACCGGGGCTGGTCGATGTCGGCCGGGGCACGGTCGTCCTCGCGCCCAACCTCGACTGGCACGACCTACCGCTGGCGGCGCGGCTGACCGCGGCCCTCCCGACCGGCCTGCGGGTGGTGGTCGACAACGACGCCAACCTCGCCGCGCTGGCCGAACACACCTACGGAGTGGCCGCCGGCAGCCGTGACCTGGTCTACCTGACCGGCGAGGTCGGCGTGGGCGGTGGCGTGATCTCCGACGGCCGGCTGCTGCGCGGCAACGACGGCTTTTCGGGGGAGGTGGGTCACCTGCCCGTGGATCCCGGCGGGCGTCGCTGTGGCTGCGGCCGGACCGGCTGCTGGGAGACCAAGGTCGGACTCGCCGAACTCGTCCGTGCGATCACCCCGGACCGGGCGTACGGGCTGGACCCGGGACCGCTGCGGGTGCCCGAGGAGCGGGTCGCCGAACTGCACCGGCGACTCGTCGCCGACGACCCGGTGGCGCTGTCCGCGGTGGCCGAGGTCGGCCGCTGGCTCGGGCTCGGCGGCGCGATCCTGGTCAACCTGGTCAACCCGCGGGTGCTCGTGCTCGGCGGATACTTCGCCACGCTGGCCGACTGGCTGATCCCGGCCGCCCGTGCCGAACTCGACCGACTCGCCGTCGCCGGCCCGGCCGCGCACTGCCGGTTCGTCGCCTCCGACCTCGGCTTCACCGCCGCCGCGAGAGGCGCGGCCGGTGTGGTCGTCGACCGGGTGATTGCCGACCCGACCTCGGTGGGTAATCCCCGAAGCGGCGTGCCCCGTGGCACACCGGCCCGTACCCCCTAGTCCTTTCCCGACCCTCCACCGAGCCACCCGACCACCGACGCCGGCGGCCCATCGGCAGCCGACCGGCCCGACCCCACCACCCACGACCGGCAGACAGCGCGGCGGCGCGCGCCCGGCCCGGTCGTTTCCCCCACCCGGCTACCAACGTCCCGATCAGAAAGGCCGACCATGAAACTCCCGATCCGTCGCGCGCTGGCGGTCGCCGCATCCGGCGTGCTGCTCGCCGGCACGGCCGTCGCCGCCACCGCCGGCCCGGCCCAGGCCGCCGACCCGGCGTACCAGGTCCTCGTCTTCTCCAAGACGGCCGGGTTCCGCCACGACGCCATCCCCGTCGGCATCCAGGCCATCCGTGACCTCGGTGCGGCGAACAACTTCACCGTCACCGCCACCGAGGACGCCGCCCAGTTCACCACGACGAGCCTGGCCCGGTTCCGTACCGTGGTCTTCCTCAACACCACCGGGGACGTACTCAACGCCGCCCAGCAGACCGCCTTCGAGTCGTACGTCAACGGCGGCGGTGGCTTCGTCGGGGTGCACTCGGCCGCCGACACCGAGTACGACTGGCCGTACTACGGCCAACTCGTCGGCGCCTGGTTCGCCTCCCACCCGGCGATCCAGCAGGCGAACGTGAACGTGGAGGACCGCACCCACGCCGCCACCGCCCACCTGCCGCAGACCTGGACCCGCACCGACGAGTGGTACAACTACCGCACCAACCCCCGCGCCCAGGTGCGGGTGCTGGCCAGCCTGACCGAGTCCAGCTACTCCGGCGGGTCGATGGGCGACCACCCGATCGCCTGGTGCCACCCGCAGTCGAGCGGACGGGCGTTCTACACCGGCTTCGGGCACACCCAGGCCTCGTACGCCGACAGCGCGTTCCGTGCGCACCTGCTCGGCGGCATCCGGTACGCGGCGGGCTGGGCCCCGGCCGCCTGCACGCCCGGCGGTGGCGGTGGCGGCGGTTCGGTCACCGTGGAGGCCGAGGCGTTCAGCTCGCAGTCCGGTGTCCAGGTGGTCGGCAAGGGCGGGGCCAGTGGCGGCGCGACCGTCGGCTACATCGAGAACGGCGACTGGACGGGGTACGCGTCGGTGAGCACCGCCGGACGTACCGGTTTCTCGGCCCGGATCTCCTCGGCCGGCGCCGGTGGCACGCTCCAGGTCCGTTCCGGTTCGGCCACCGGCACCCTGCTCGGCTCGGTGGCGGTGCCGAACACCGGTGGTTGGGAGACCTTCCGTACGGTCACCACCACCCTGACCGCGACGGCCAGCGGACCGCTGTTCCTGCGTTTCACCGGTGGTTCCGGTTCCCTGTTCGACGTCGACTCGGTGACCCTCACCGGCGGTAGCTGATCGACCCGGTACCGGTCGGCGGGGATCCCGCCGGCCGGTACCGACCGAAGCGAAGACGAGCCCGGCCAGGGTCTGCGTCGGGATCAACTCAGCCCGGCGCCGGCCTCGTCGATGGCGTCGTCCACCTGCCGGGCGAGGTCGATGTCGAGCGCGGTCACCGCGTCGACCCGCGCGGTACGGACCACGATGACCGCCGTGGACGGGCTCTCCCGGCCGATCCGCGGCCCCCGGCCGTTCTCCGGACGCAGGGCGGCCAGCCGCCCCAGTACCCGATCGAGGTTCTCCGGCGGCAGCTCGATGGTCCGGGTCAGCGACCGCCGGTCACCCGACCAGTACGGCAGGTCGGCGAGGGCGGCGCGTAGCTCGGCGTCGGTGAGCGGGGCGGTCTGGCCGTGCGGGCTGACCACACCACCACCGGCCGGTGGCGGGCCGAGCAGGTCCCGCAGGTCGATCGGCAGGTCCAGGGACTCGACCAGCTCCCGGTCACGGTCGGCCAACGCGCTCAGTGTCGCCTGGGCCTGGTAGCGCGCCTGTTCCGGGGTCCGCTGGCTGAGCCTGGCCACCTCGGCCAGGAAGCCGCCCAGGTCGTGCCGGCGTGCGGCGGTGCCCGACAGTCCGTTGTGCAACTCGTTCGGCACCGCGGCCAGCAGCCGTTCCCGGTCCGCGTCACCCAGGGCCTCGGCCAACGCCAGCACGGTCGCCTCCGCGGCGCTGCGTGCCTGGTCGAAGTCGACCCCCGCCCGGCGGCCGACGTCGGTCACCAGGTCCCGGTACTGGATCACCGCGACCTCGGCGCCGGTGGGGCTGTCCGGGTCCGGCAGCGGCCACGCAGGTGGGGCGGTCGACGGCACCGAGGCGGGTTCGAGACCGGCCCGGTCCGCGGCCGGCTTACGGGAGCCGGCCTCCGGCGGACCGTCGCGGCGGGCCTGGTCCAGGCTCTCGAGCTGCTTCGACGAGCCGAGCGTGAATCCCGCGCCGCTCGGCCGCTGCCCGCGCTGACGTGCCTGTCGAGCGAGCGCGCGGCGCCGCTGGTTGTCGCCCTCCATCTGCTTTCCGCTCATGTCCTGCGCCTTCCCGCCGTACGGACGGCCGAAACGGCGGGGCGTGGCGGGCCGGGCGGTGGTCGGGTTCGGGTCATGCCGGCGGGGTGAGGGGACATCACCCGGCACGGGCCCATGATCGAGCTGGACCGGCAGACTTCCGAATGCTCGCGGAAGGAAGGTCGTCATGAAGCGGATCATCGAGATCGTCCCCGCTCGTCCGGGATGGTATTCGCGCTGGCGTCTCGCACCGGATGCCACCCGTTCCTATCCCGTCACGGTCTGGGCACTGGTGGAGGATGCGGACGGAGCGAGCCGAGAGGTGATCGGTGTCGACTCGGTGGGCCAGTGGCCGGGTGCGGACGACAACGAGCCCGGTGCCGACTTCGTCCGCTACCTCTTCCAACCGCCGGACACCGGCCATCCCGACGACGCCGACCAGGCCCGTGTCACCTCCGGCAGCGGGGTCCCCACCACGCTCCTCCAACCCGCTCCCTCCACCACCTGACCCCGTCCCGCTCCACCTGTTCGCGTACCGGGGCGGACACGGGTCACCCACCCGTGTCCGCCCTGCCGGCGCCGGGATGGCGGGCGTGGCAGCGGGGCTGGATCAGGGGATCCGGAGGGGTTCGGGGCCGGTCGGCGGCGGGAAGGCCAGGTCCAGTTCGAGCAGGTCGTCGTCGGTGAGGACCAGGTCCGCGGCACCCCGGTTCTCGCGTACGTGATCCGGGGTGCTCGCCCTCGGGATCGTGCACAGCATGTCCTGGCGCAACAGCCAGGCCAGTCCCACCTGTGCCGCGGTGGCGCCGTGGCGCGCGGCCACCAGCGACAGCGCCGGATGGTCGAGCATCCCGTCCGGCCCGAAGGGTGCGTACGCCATCACCGGCACACCCGCCTCCCGGCACAGGGGAAGCAGGTCCGCCTCGATCCCGCGCCGGCCCAGGTTGTACGGCACCTGGTTGGTCTCGATCGCCGTCCCACCGGCGATCGAGGTCAGTTCGACCAGATCCGGCAGGTCGAAGTTGCTGACCCCCCAGTGTCGGATCAGCCCCTGGGTCATCAGCGAGGTGAAGGCCTGGACCGTCTCGTCCAGGGGCCCCGAGTCCCGCCAGTGCAGCAGGTACAGGTCGATCCGGTCGGTACCGAGCCGGTTGAGGCTCTGCTCGCAGGCGGCGAGGGTGTCGTTGCGGTCGTCGGACGGAGCCACCTTGCTGATCAGGAAGACGCTGTCGCGCCGGCCGGCGATGGCCTCGGCGACCAGTTCCTCGGTACCGCCGTCGCGGTAGGTGTCGGCGGTGTCGATCACGGTCAGGCCGAGGTCGATGCCGACCCGGAGCGCCTCGATCTCCTCGTCGCGCCGGCTCGGGTCGCCGGCCAGACCCCGGGTGCCCTGCCCGAGTGCCGAGATCACCTCGCCGGACGGAAGGGTGAGCGTCGGGATTCCCATGTCGGGCACTGTGTCCTCCTCCCGGTCGGAGCCGGATCCACCATCGTGGGCGCGTTCCCGCGCACCGGGGGCTAAAACCGGTACGGGGGACACCGGCATTCACGTGCTCGGCGCGTACGCTGTGGGCAAGGCATTCGTCCGGCGCTGCACTGGCGACCCGTGCGCACCTGTCAGGTCCCCTCCCCGCCAACCCGAGGCAGGTACGCATGCACGCGGACACGTCCGTTCCGGTTCGGATCCTCGTCGTCGACGACGATCCCGGTGATGTTCTGATGATCGAGGAAGCGCTCGGCGACTCCGATGTGCACAAGGCGATCGACGTGGTCAGCGACGGCCAGGAGGCGATGGAGTTCCTGCGCCGGCAGGGGCGGCATCTCACGGCGATGCGTCCGGACGTGATCCTGTTGGACCTGAACATGCCCCGGATGGACGGCCGCCAGGTGCTCAGCGCGGTCAAGGGTGACGAGGACCTGCGGACGATCCCGGTGGTCGTGCTGACCACCTCGAACGCCGACACCGACATCATCGGCAGCTACACGTTGCAGGCCAACGCGTACGTCGCCAAGCCGATCGACCTGGACGAGTTCAACGACGCGGTGCGCCGGATCGACCAGTTCTTCGGCCGGGTCGCGGTCCTGCCCCGCCGGCACTGACCCGCCGCCTGCGCCCCGGTCGGCCCCGGTGCGGCATTGTGCCAGTTCATCGCGGTCTCTGAGCCGGTGACGGCATCTTGCCGGTGGCGCCGGTCGAATGATGAATAATTTTGCGATTTTGCCCCGACGGTCCGCGCCGCTGGCGAGGATTCAGGTGAAGGAAGACACGCTGCCTGGGGGGCAAAGCATGGATTTCTCCATCGCGAAGATGGGCTATGACCAGGATCAGGTTGACTCGTGCCTGGCTGACCTGAGTGAGCGGTTGGCCCGGTTGGCCGCACCGGCGGACGTCGCCGCCGGACCCGGTGACGAGCTGATCCGGGTACGGCAGGAAGCGGCCCGGCTGCACGGCATGCTCACCGGCGGCTCGGCGGGGGATCGAGGCCCGGCGCGGATGCGCGAGCTGCTCGCCGTGGCCGAGCAGGAGGCCGCCCAGCTCCTGGCGCGAGCGCGGGGCGAGTTGACCGCGGCGCAGGAGGAGGCCCGCCAGCTCCGCGACCAGGTGTACGCGGAGGCGGTGCAGGCTCGCCGGGAGTTCGAGGCCGCGTTGCACGCCCGACGCCTGCGCGAGGAGCAGGTGGATCACATCCTCCGGGACGTGACCGTGGTCAGCGCCCCGGCGGACGACCCGGAGACCGCGCCGTCGGCCGTACCGGCCACCAGGGCGATGGCGGGGGAGGACCGGCCGGACACCGCACCGCAGGCGGAGACCCTGAACCGGGCCCAGGTGTGAGTCACCGCGTGGCGGCGCCGGTGCTCAGACGAGGGCCGCGACGATCGTGGTCGCCCGGCTCTCGTGCTGGGCGTACGCGTCGGGGAACGCGGAGACCTGGACCGCCTGGGCCGCGCCGCTGACACTCATCTGCTGCCAACCGGGGATCTGCAACAGGGCCTCGAAGAACGCCTGGGCCGCGTACGCCGGACGCATCAGGTCGGCGACGGCGCCCCAGCCGCTGCTGGTGCGCTGCTGGAACAGGCCCACCGAGTCGTAGTCGTACCCGGTGCCCTGGTTGGGATAGTCCAGCGACTCCGGTAACGCCGGGTTGGCCAGGTTGTAGAGGTTGCTCTCCTGCATGGCGGTGGCGATCGCGACGATCAGGCCCTGCCGGGGGATGCCGAGCTTGATTCCGACCTTGACGATGGCCGCGGCATTGTCCATCTGTGCCTGGTCCAGACCGGCGACCGGCTTCGGCTTGGCCGGCTTGGTCGGCTTGCGCACCGGTGGTTTGGTCGGCGCCTTGCTCTTGGCCGGAGGGGTGGGTGTCGGTGTGGTCGCGGTCGGGCTCGGCGATAGGGGAGCCCGCTCGGCCCGGCTCGCCGCCTGCTTCTCGGCCGCCGCGGCGCGGTCGGCCAGTGCGGCGGTGTCGACCAGTGCCGCGTGCAGCGGTTGCGTCGGCGTGGTGGCCGCGCGCGACTCGGTGAACGCGACGAATCCGAGGCAGCAGGTGATCCCGGTGACCAGGGTCAGCCGTACCGGGGTGGAGGCGACGGCGGACCTGATCCGGGACGAGGACTTTTCCCCATCGCGAGCGGTGGAGCGCCGAAGCGGATTCCGTCGGGCGGGGGTGCGGTGCCGGCCAGCTAGCCGGTCGTTCGATGGCGGCTCGGCCGAACGGATGGGTTGGGCTTTGCTGGTCGACTCACGCTTCACCTCGTCGTTGGGATGCACCCGCCGAGGCTAGGTAATGCCGTAGGCCCGTGGGAAGCCCGGTGCGGTGGTGTGCGCCACAGTTTTGCCTGGTCAGCCGGTCATCGGACGGCAGCCCGGGGCGGCCGGGCGCGAATGCCGCAAGACCGGCATATCCGTCGTGTCCGTTCTGGTGGGGTCACTCGACGCAATCGCTCACCGTGTCGTCGTGATCCACGCCGGGTTGGAGGACTCACACGTTCGGCTGATGTCGAGATTGACCGAACGGGGTTGCCGTACCGATCCGGACGGCCGATCGAAGGGTGCCGACCCCCGGGGCGGTCGCCCGCGTGCCGGCGGCCGGTCAGGTCGTCGCCGCGAACGGCTCGTCCACCCGCGCACGCTCCGGACGCGTCCGGCGGATCGGCGTACGCAGCGCGCTCGCGACGACCGCGAGGCTGGCGCCCCCGGCGAGCAGGAACACCCAGGCCGTGCCCCAGCGGGCCGCCATGACCGTCAGCAGAGCCGCGCCGAGCGGGCCGGGGGCGGTGTGGATGGTCCAGAACGCCGAGGTGACCCGGCCGAGCAGCGGGTTCGGGGTGACCTCCTGCCGCAGCGACATCGAGCAGATGCCGGCCACGCTCGTCCCGAACACCACCACGGTGACGAGGGCTGCCACCGTACGGGCGTCGCCGGGAAGCCCGAGCGCGGCGGCGCCCAGCCCGACGATCCCGAGCGCGGCGAGTGTGTACGAGCCGATCCAGCAGACCCCGAAGCCGAGCCGGCGCCGGGCCGGGGCGACCAGGAGCGCGGCGGCGATGGTGCCGAGCGCGGCCACCGCGAGCACGTAGCCGACCGTCCGGTCGGACCGGCCGAGGTCGTGTTTGAGGTGGTAGATGTACAGGTCGGTGAGGCCGAAGGTCAGGAAGGTGAGCAGCGCCAGCCGTCCGGTCAACGCCCGCAGCACCGGCTGGCGCCGGAGGAACCGGGCGCCGACCAGCAGGTCGTCCCAGCCCGGTCGGCTCCGGGCGCGGGTGCGGCTCCGGGTGCGGGTCGATCCACCCTCGTCCGGCGTCGGTTCGGCGCGCCGGAAACGGACCAGGCACAGGCCGAGGGCGTTGACGGCGAAGGTGGCCGCGTCCACCCCGATCGCGGCGGTCGGCCCGAGCAGGACGGAGAGGCCACCGGCGAGCATCGGGCCGACCACTCCGGCGGCGGCGTAGCTGGCGAAGAGCCGGCCGTTCGCCTCGGTGATCCGGGACGCCGGCACCAGGTTCGGCACCGCGCTGGCGTACCCGACCTGGAAGACCATCGCCACCGCACTGCCCAGCGGCATCACCACGTACAGCAGCCAGAGTTGCGGGGAGAACAACCAGACCAGCGGGATCAGCGCGTAGAGCAGCGCGCGTACGGCGTCGCACCAGATCAGCAACGTACGGCGGTCGACCCGGTCGACCAGCACCCCGGCGCCGATCCCGGCGACGATCGCCGCCGCCCCGGCCGCCCCGGTGAGCAGCCCCATCTGGGTGACCGATCCGGTGGCGTCGAGTACCAGCAGCGGGATGGCGACGTACGAGAACGAGGCGCCGCCCACCGAGAGGGTCTGTACCACCCAGAAGATGGTGAAGTTGTGGTCGCGCCACAGTGGCCGGTCGTCCGGATCCGCCGCCGTCACCCGCCCGACCCCCCGGCCCGCTCCCGGGCGTACGCCTCGACGACCCAGTTCTCCACCCGGTCGCGGGTGACGCCCAGTGCGACCAGGACCCGTGCACCCGGCTCGTCCGGGTCCCGGAGCAGTCCGAGCAGCAGGTGTTCCGTTCCGACGTAGTTGTGTCCCAGGCGCAGCGCCTCCTGGAAGGTCAGGTCCCGTACCCGCCGGGCGCCGGGGGAGAGCACGGGTGGGGTGGGCCGGGGTGCGGTGGCCGGATCCAGGGTCGCCCTGGTCGCCGCCCCGACGGTCTCCACCGGTACGCCCAACCCCACCAGCGCCCGTACGGCCAGGCCGTCCGGCTCGTGCAGCAGGCCGAGGAGCAGGTGCGCGCCGGTGATCTCCTCGTGGCCGATCCGGTGGGCCTCCGCCTCCGCCTGCCGCACCACGTGTTGCGCCCGATCGGTGAAACGGGCGTAGACGCCGGGTGGCAGGAGTTCCCCGCTGTCCGCCCGTTTGACCACGAACCTCTTCTGCGCCGCCTGTTTGCTCACCCCCATCCGCTGACCGATCTCGGTCCAGGACGCCCCGGACCGACGCGCCTCGTCGACGAAGTGGCCGATCAGGTGGTCCGCCACCTCGGCGAGATACTCGGCGACCAGGGTGGAGTCCGACAGGTGAACGAGTGCGGACGTGTCGGGACGCCGGCTGACCACGTACGCGATCAGTTCGTCGAGTCGCGCGGGCGGTTGGTTCATTGGTCAACCGTAGGTTGACGCGGACCTCGGGGTCAATCATTGGTTGACGATTTACCCGGCGGGCACGGGTGCCGGCTCGGGGACGGCGACCTCCGATACGATGCCGGTGGTGACCGCGAGCGAGACGAACCCGGCCGATCCGGCCCCGGCCCCACCTCCGCCACGGCGGCGTGGGCTGCTCCTCGCCCTGGCGGCGGTCGCCCTGGCCGCGCTCATCGCCGGTCATCGCCTGATCCCCAACATCGCCGGAGTCGGCAGTCTGGTCGACAGCGGCCTGCCCTTCCTCGGCCTCGGCATCCCGGTCCTGGCGCTCGCCGCCCTGCTGCGGCGATCCCGCACCGCCCTGCTGGCGGTGCTGGTGCCGCTGGTGGTCTGGGCGGTCATGTTCGGTACGGCCTGGTTGCCCGCAGGCGCCGGCGGGACGGTCGCGCTCCGGGTGGCCAGCCAGAACCTGAGGATCGGCAATCCCGACCCGGTGGCGACGGTGACCGCGCTCGCCGAAACCGAACCCGACCTGATCGGGCTTCAGGAGGTGGGCGGGGAGGTCCAGGGCTCGGCCGCCGGGGCACTGCGGGACCGCTACCCGTACCGGGCCGCCGAATCCACCGTCGCTCTCTGGAGCCGGTTCCCGATTCGGGACAATGCGGGCGTGGACACCGGAATGGGATGGAACAGGGCGCTGCGTGCCGTGGTGGAGGCCCCCCAGGGCGACGTCACCGTCTACGTCGTCCACCTCGGGTCCGCCCGCGCGGGGGACACCGCGACCCGTGACCACACCGTCGACATGCTGGCCACCGCGCTGCGACAGGACCCCGCGCAGCGGCTGATCGTGCTGGGTGACTTCAACACGGCGAGCACGGACAGGGCCATCTCGCCCCTGACCGACCTGCTCGCCGACGCCCAGGCCGACGCCGGGCGCGGTCTGGGGTTCACCTGGCCGGCGGCGCTCCCGCTCACCCGACCCGACCATGTCCTCTACCGGGGCCTCACCGCCGCGTCGGCCGGCGTGGTCCGGACCCCGGCCAGCGACCACCGCGCGGTCACCGCCGGTTTCCGCTGACCGCCGGCCCCGCACGCGGAGCGGTCACGGTGCCAGTGGCGTCCGCCGCTGCGCCGCTCAGTGGTGGTGGTGTCCGGTCGAGGCGGTCGGCGGTGGTGTCCGGTCGCGGCGGTCAGCGGTCGGCGGAGGTCGCCGGGGTCACGGTGAGGGTGTGCCGGCCGCCGCCGTTGCCGGAGAAGGGCCAGAGTCGGTCGGCGCGGTCGGCGAGCTTCGCCAACTGCTGCCGGGTCAGCCCCACCGCGGCGATGCTCGCCCGTACGTCGGCGTGGTAACAGCCGTCCGGGTCGCGGCCGAGTCGGGCCTGCGCCCGTACCTGGACCGTGTGCGCCTCGTCCGTGACCGACGTCGCGGCCTCGACGGCGGCGTGATGCAGGCAGGCGGCAAACGCCGCGGCGAGTAGTTCTTCCGGCGCCAGCCCGTTGCAGTGCGGGGCGAGCGGGGAGGCGAGCGCGGTCGACAGCTTCCCGTCGCCGGTACGCAACTGCCCGCCCTCCGCGGTCGCCGTGGCCTCGCGAACCCACGAATCCGACATCGCGTACCCCCTGTCGCTCCCCGCCGGGCTACCCGGCCGACACGCCGTAAAACACGCTCCGGCGCACGGGCCGGTCGGCGTCGATCGATCGGCGGTCGCGGACGAACGTCGGCGCTGGCCCCGACATCGGTCGATGACTATGGTGTGGCGCATGCGTAGCACCGCGGGCCGTGTACTCGCCGCCCTCGCCGTGATCCTGTTCGGGCTGACCCTGCCACTGCTTCCGGCGCAGTCCGCCGGGGCCGCGCAGGCGACCCTGCGGCAGAGCGATCCGCCGGCGGACCAGACCATCGCGCGGCTGCCCGAGGTGATCACGCTGGTGTTCGACGAGTCCCCGTCCGAGGTGAAGATCACCGTCGCCGGACCGGACGGGGTGGACGTGGTGTCGTCACCGCCGAACATCCGGGGTGTCGGCGTACGTCAACCGGTCCGGCCGGGCGCCGCCGGGCGTTACACCGTGAGCTACGAGATGTCACCGGTCACCGGGCCGCCCGCCGTCGGCAGCTTCAGCTTCACCGTGACCGAGGGCGGTCCGGCGCCCGCGCCCAGCGGTGCCGCCCCACCGCCGCCCGCCGCGAACCCGTCGGCTCCCACCGCCACGGCCACCACCGGACCGGTGCCCACCGTCAGCGGCACCGCCCCGGCAGCCGAGCCTTCGGCCACCGGCACCGGTACGCCACCGTCGGCCACCGCGATCCGCGACTCCGACGGGACCTCCTCGCGTCCACTGGTCTTCGTGCTCGGCCTGCTGGGCGTGGCCATCGTCGTCACCGCGGTCGTGCTGGGCCTGCGGATCCGGGCCCGCCGCAGCGCCGGCTGACCCGGGCGACCGCCTCGCGGTCCGTACCCGGTCCGGCGTGAGCGGGCGGGTGCCGGATCCGGGGCCAGGCACGACTGGCGGTGTTCGCCGCCGCCCTGCGGCTGCTCCGCCCCGCGATCACCCCGTCCTGCGGTCGCCCCGCCCTACGGTCGCCCCGCCCCGCGGTGTCGCGCCGCCGTACCCGTGGCTGCCGTAGCCGCTCGCGCCGCGCTCCCGTCCACCGAGGCGACCGGTCCCACCGGCGTCGGACCCCTGCCGGATTCGTCCCGGCCCCGGTGCCGGCCGCGCACCGCCGCGCCCCCCGATCCACCCCCGCATGTCCCGATCCGCCACCCCCCGTGCGCCGGATTCGCCGGGTACGTCAAGGGAGCGTCAAGAAGGGGCGGCCCAACGTAGCGGGATCGTCAGAACCGCCGCCCGCTCCGGTTGGTCGCGCTTCCATGGTTCCGTGCGGTCACTCACGGCCGCGATGAACCCGCGATTGAGGAGACGTTCGGTGATCGACGTCGTGTTCGTGCTGCTGACAGTGGGACTGTTCGCGGCCCTTGCCCTGGTGGTCCGGGCGGTGGAGCGGCTGTGAACGTGATCAACCTCGTCGGTCTGATCGTATCGGCCGCGCTGGCTGTCTTCCTGGTGGTAGCCCTCCTGTTCCCGGAGCGTTTCTAGATGAGTACGACAACCGCGGGCGTGATCTTCATCGTCGTGCTCGCCGCCGCACTGGTCGCGGCCTACCGCCCGTTCGGCGACTACATGTACAACGTGGTTGCCGGCACCCGGCACTCGCGGGTGGAGCGGGGCATCTACCGCCTCATCGGGGTGGACAAGAGGGGCGAGCAGTCCTGGGGCGTGTACGCCCGCAGCGTGCTCGCCTTCTCACTGGTCTCGCTCCTGTTCCTGTACGCGTTCCTGCGCCTGCAGGACAAGCTCTGGCTCTCCCTCGGCCTCGACCCGGTCACCAACCACATCGCGTGGAACACCGCCGTCTCGTTCGTCACGAACACCAACTGGCAGGCGTACTCCGGTGAGTCGACCATGGGGCACCTGGTGCAGATGGCCGGGCTCGCGGTGCAGAACTTCGTCTCCGCCTCGGTGGGCATCGCGGTGGCGGTCGCGCTGGTACGCGGCTTCGCCCGCAGCCGGACCGACAAGCTGGGCAACTTCTGGGTCGACCTGACCCGGATCACCCTGCGGATCCTGCTCCCGATCGCGGTGGTCGGAACCGTCGTGTTCATCGCCGCGGGCATGGTGCAGAACCTGCACGGCGGCACCGACGTGACCACCCTGACCGGCGGCACCCAGACGATCACCGGTGGACCGGTGGCCAGCCAAGAGGTGATCAAGGAACTCGGTACCAACGGTGGCGGCTTCTACAACACCAACAGCGCCCACCCGTTCGAGAACCCGACCACCTGGACGAACTGGCTCCAGCTCTTCCTGATCTTCGTGATTCCGTTCAGCCTGCCCCGGGTCTTCGGTCGCCTGGTCGGGCAGAACCGGCAGGGTTACGCGATCGTCGCCGTGATGGCGATCCTGGCCATCGCCAGCATCGCCCTGACCAACGCGTTCGAACTGGGCGGTGGCGGCACGGTCCCGCACGCGGTCGGGGCCGCGATGGAGGGCAAGGACGTCCGATTCGGGGTGTCGAACTCGGCCACCTTCGCGGCGGCTACCACGCTCACCTCGACCGGCGCGGTGAACTCCTTCCACGACTCGTTCACCCCGCTGGGCGGCATGATGCCGATGGTCAACATGATGCTCGGCGAGGTGGCACCGGGCGGTGTCGGCGCGGGCCTCTACGGCCTGCTGATCCTCGCCGTGATCACGGTGTTCGTGGCCGGTCTGATGGTCGGCCGGACCCCGGAGTACCTGGGCAAGAAGATCGGTGCCCGGGAGATCAAGTTCGCCTCGCTCTACTTCCTGATCACACCGACTCTGGTGCTGGTCGGCACGGCGTTGGCGTTCGGCACCGGTAACAACGCCACCGCGCTCAACGTCGGCCCGCACGGCCTCTCCGAAGTCCTGTACGCGTTCACCTCGGCCAGCAACAACAACGGGTCGGCGTTCGGCGGGATCACCGTCAACACCGGCTGGTGGGACACCGCGCTGGGGTTGGCGATGCTGCTCGGCCGCTTCCTGCCGATCATCTTCGTGCTCGGCCTGGCCGGGTCGCTCGCCCGGCAGAAACCCGTACCCGCGTCGGAGGGCACGCTGCCGACCCACCGCCCGCTCTTCGTCGGCATGGTCGTCGGCGTGACGGTGATCCTCGTGGCGCTGACCTTCCTGCCCGCGCTCGCCCTCGGCCCGCTGGCCGAAGGCCTGTGACCGACATGCTGAGGAAAGAGAACATGACTAGCACTCCGCTGGCTCCCGCCGCGTCGGGCGGGCGCCCCTCGTCGGGCGGACCCGGCGATCCGAGCAGTCGGATCGGCGGTGGCCTGCTGGACCCGAAGCAGATGCTCCGCTCCCTGCCGGATGCGACACGCAAGCTCGACCCGCGCACCCTCTGGCGCAACCCGGTGATGCTGATCGTCGAGGTCGGTGCCGTGTTCACCACGGTGCTCGCGATCGCCGACCCGACCGTCTTCGCCTGGCTGATCACGGTGTGGCTCTGGCTGACCGTGCTCTTCGCCAACCTGGCCGAGGCGGTCGCCGAGGGGCGGGGCAAGGCACAGGCCGCGACCCTGCGGCAGGCCAAGAAGGACACCATCGCGACCCGGCTCACCGGCTGGTCGCCGAACACCCCGGCCAGCCGCTACCGGGAGGAGGCGGTCGCCGCCACCGAACTGCGTCTCGGTGACGTCGTGCTGGTCGATGCCGGGCAGATCATTCCCGGCGACGGCGACGTGGTCGAGGGGATCGCCAGCGTCGACGAGTCGGCCATCACCGGCGAGTCCGCGCCCGTGATCCGCGAGTCCGGCGGCGACCGCAGCGCGGTCACCGGCGGCACCAAGGTCCTCTCCGACCGGATCATCGTGAAGATCACCCAGAAGCCGGGGGAGAGCTTCATCGACCGGATGATCGCCCTGGTCGAGGGTGCCAACCGGCAGAAGACGCCGAACGAGATCGCGCTCAACATCCTGCTCGCCGCGCTGACCATCATCTTCCTGCTCTCGGTGGTCACCCTGCAGCCGCTGGCGATCTTCTCCAAGGCGTTCCAGGCCGCCGCGCCGGACACCGCCGCGGTCGACGCCAACGGGGTTACCGGCATCGTGCTGGCATCGCTGCTGGTCTGTCTCATCCCGACCACCATCGGTGCGCTCCTGTCGGCGATCGGCATCGCCGGCATGGACCGGCTCGTCCAGCGCAACGTGCTGGCGATGAGCGGCCGCGCGGTCGAGGCGGCCGGCGACGTCGACACCCTGCTGCTCGACAAGACCGGCACCATCACCCTCGGCAACCGGCAGGCGTCCGAGTTCCTGTCCGTCGAGGGGGTGTCCCCGGAGGAGGTCGCGGACGCCGCGCAGTTGGCCAGCCTGGCCGACGAGACCCCGGAGGGGCGCTCGGTGGTCGTCCTGGCGAAGAACGAGTACGGCCTGCGGGAGCGGGAGGCGGGCGTCGTACCGCACGCCACCTTCGTACCGTTCACCGCGCAGACCCGGATGAGCGGCGTCGACCTCGGCGCCGAGGGTGGCGTGCGGCAGATCCGCAAGGGCGCCGCGGCGGCCGTCATGAAGTGGGTGCGCGACAACGGCGGTCACCCGACCGAGCAGGTCGGCGAGATCGTCGACGGGATCAGCGGCAGCGGCGGTACGCCGCTCGTGGTCGCCGAGCATGTCGAGGGTGAACCGGCCCGTGCCCTCGGGGTGATCCACCTCAAGGACGTGGTCAAGAGCGGCATGCGGGAGCGCTTCGACGAGATGCGTCGGATGGGCATCCGTACGGTGATGATCACCGGCGACAACCCGCGTACGGCCAAGGCCATCGCGGACGAGGCCGGGGTGGACGACTTCCTGGCCGAGGCGACGCCCGAGGACAAGCTCGCGCTGATCAAGCGGGAGCAGGAGGGTGGCCGCCTGGTCGCGATGACCGGTGACGGCACCAACGACGCCCCGGCGCTCGCCCAGGCCGACGTCGGCGTGGCGATGAACACCGGTACGTCGGCCGCGAAGGAGGCCGGCAACATGGTCGACCTCGACTCGGACCCGACCAAGCTGATCGAGATCGTGGAGATCGGCAAGCAGTTGCTGATCACCCGAGGCGCCCTCACCACGTTCTCCATCGCCAACGACATCGCGAAGTACTTCGCGATCATCCCGGCCATGTTCGCCGGGATCTACCCCAGCCTGGACACCCTGAACATCATGCGGCTGTCCAGTCCGACCTCGGCGATCCTGTCCGCGGTCATCTTCAACGCGATCGTCATCATCGCCCTGGTGCCGCTGGCCCTGCGCGGCGTGCGGTACCGGCCGAGCAGCGCCTCGGCCCTGCTCGGTCGCAACCTGTTGCTGTACGGGCTCGGTGGGATCGTGGCCCCGTTCGTCGGTATCAAGATCATCGACCTCATCATCCAGTTCATCCCGGGGATTTCGTGATGCGTCTACCTTCCTGGCTCGCCCAGCACCTCGCCGCGTTCCGCGCGGTGCTGGTCTTCACCGCCCTGCTCGGTCTGGCCTATCCACTGGCCATGGTCGCGGTCGCGCAGATTCCCGGACTGCACAGCCGGGCCGAGGGCTCCCTGGTGCAGACCGCCGATGGTCGCACGGTCGGCAGCCGGCTGATCGGCCAGCTCTTCACCGACGCGGACGGGGACGCCGTACCGCGCTACTTCCAGAGCCGTCCGTCGGCCGCCGGTGACGGTTACGACCCGACCTCGACCAGTGCCAGCAACCTCGGCCCGGAGAGTGTGGTCGACACCCTCGCCGCCAACCCGGACGACGCCTCGCAGAACCTGCTCACCCAGGTCTGCGAGCGCAGCCGGGCGATCGGTGAGCTGGAGGGGGTCAGCGGCGCCCGACCGTACTGCACCCCCGACGGGATCGGCGCCGTGCTGTCGGTGTTCCACCGCGACGGACTGACCGGACCGGTGACCCGGGCGGTCAGCATCAACCAGGCCTGCCCGGCCACCCCGTTCGTCACCACCTACCAGGGGGTGACCGTGGAGTGCGCCGAGATCGGCCAGGACTACAGCCACGGGATCGTCACCCCGATCCGGGGCGACGCCCCGGCGGAGCCGGTGGTGCCCGCCGACGCGGTCACCGCCAGCGGCAGCGGCCTCGACCCGAACATCAGCCAGGCGTACGCCCGGCTGCAGGCGCCGAGGGTGGCCCGGGAGCGGGGCACCGACGTGGCGACCGTACGGGGGCTGGTCGACCGGTACACCACCGAGCGCGCACTGGGCTTCATGGGCGAGCCCGCGGTGAACGTACTGGAGCTCAACCTCGCCCTGGACCGACAGTTCCCCGGCAACAGCTGACCCCTACCGGGGGTGGCTCCGAGTGCAGATGCGGCAGGATCGACTGGTGGCACGTGGACAACTGCGCATCCATCTCGGGGCCGCCCCCGGTGTGGGCAAGACGTACGCGATGTTGGAGGAGGCGCACCGCCGCGCCGAGCGGGGCACCGACGTGGTGGTGGGATTCGCCGAGACCCACGGCCGCAAGCACACCGCGGCGATGCTCGGTGACCTGGAGATCGTGCCGCGCCGCACGATGAGCTACCGGGGCGCCGAGTTCACCGAGATGGATCTCGACGCCGTGCTCGCCCGGCGGCCCGAGATCGCCGTGGTGGATGAACTCGCCCACACCAACGTCCCCGGCTCCCGCAACGCCAAGCGCTGGCAGGACGTGCAGGAGCTGCTCGACGCCGGCATCGACGTGCTCTCCACGGTCAACATCCAGCACCTGGAGTCCCTCAACGACGTGGTCGAGCAGATCACCGGGGTCACCCAGCGGGAGACCCTGCCCGACGACGTCGTCCGCTCCGCGGAACAGGTCGAACTGGTCGACATGACCCCGGAGGCGCTGCGCCGGCGGATGGCGCACGGCAACATCTACCGGGCAGACAAGATCGACGCCGCGCTCGGCAACTACTTCCGGGTCGGCAACCTCACCGCGCTGCGCGAACTGGCCCTGCTCTGGCTCGCCGACAAGGTCGACGACCAGCTCGACCGCTACCGGGCCGAACACCACATCGGGGCCAAGTGGGAGGCACGGGAGCGGGTCGTGGTGGCGCTCACCGGTGGACCGGAGGGGGAGACCCTGATCCGCCGGGCGGCCCGGGTCGCGGCCCGTACGCCCACCGGTGCCGACCTGCTCGCCGTGCACGTCAGTCGCAGCGACGGGCTGACCGGTGTCGACCCCACCCAGCTCGCCCGGCAACGGGTTCTGGTGGAGAGCCTCGGCGGGACCTACCACCAGGTGGTGGGCGGTGACATCGCGACCGCGTTGCTCGACTTCGCCCGGGGCGTGAACGCCAGCCAGATCGTGCTCGGCGCGAGTCGTCGTGGCCGGTTGGCCCAGATCTTCTCCCGGGGTGTCGGGGTCACCACGGTGGCGCTGTCCGGGTCGATCGACGTACACCTGGTGACCCACGACCAGATGGGACACGGCCGGCGACCGCCGTCAGTGACCAGCGCGCTGTCCCGGCGCCGCCGGCTGAGCGGATTCGGTCTGGCCGCGATCGGCCTGCCGGTGCTGACCGTGCTGCTCCGGCTGCTGGCCGACGACCTCTCCCTGGCCAGCGACATCCTGCTCTTCCTGGGGGTGGTGATCGCGGTGGCCCTGGTCGGTGGGCTCTGGCCGGCGCTGCTCGCCGCGCTCGCCGCCTCCTTTGTGATCAACTTC
Organism: Micromonospora sp. NPDC004704; assembly: GCF_053601675.1. Lineage (NCBI taxonomy): Bacteria > Bacillati > Actinomycetota > Actinomycetes > Micromonosporales > Micromonosporaceae > Micromonospora > Micromonospora sp. NPDC004704. Next base: position 34,150 of record NZ_JBSGCD010000045.1, read on the forward strand.
TTCTTCACCCCGCCGCTGCACGCGTTCACCATCTCCCAGCGCGAGAACCTGCTCGCCCTGGTGGTGTTCCTGCTGGTGGCGGCGGCGGTCAGCATGGTCGTGGACCTCGCCGCCAGGCGTACCCGGGAGGCGGCACGGGCCAGCGCGGACGCCCAGACCCTGGCGATGGTCGCCGGGAGCGTGCTGCGCGGCGCCCGCCCGCTGACCGCACTGCTGGAACGGCTGCGGGAGACCTTCGGCCTGACCTCGGTCACCCTGCTGGAACGGGTCCCGGAGGTGGCCGCCGGCCCGGACCGGCAGCGCGACCCCAGGGCGTGGCAGGTGGCCGGCACCGTCGGGCCCGCGCCATGCCTCACCCCGGCCGGCGGGGACGTGGAGGTACGGGCCGCCGAGAACCTTTCCCTGGTGCTCTGCGGCCGGGTGCTCGACGCCGCCGACCGGCGGGTGGTGGAGGCGTTCGCCGCCCAGGCCGCGCTCGCTCTGCGCCAGGAGCGGCTGGCCGAGGAGGCGGCGACCGCCCGGCCACTGGCCGAGGCCGACCGGATGCGTACGGCGCTGCTCGCCGCGGTCAGCCACGACCTGCGTACGCCACTGGCGTCGGCCAAGGCGGCGGTGACCAGCCTGCGCAGCGATGAGGTCGACTTCGACGAGTCCGATCGGGAGGAACTCCTGGCCACCGCGGACGAGTCGCTCGACCGGTTGACCCGGTTGGTGACGAACCTGCTTGACATGAGCCGGTTGCAGGCCGGCGTACTCGGGCTGTCGCTGGCCCCGATCGGTCTCGAGGACGCGGTCCCGCCGGTGCTAGACGAGATGGGGGAGCCGGCCCGGCGGGTACGGGTGAGCCTGCCCGCGCACCTGCGGGCGGTGCTGGCCGACCCCGGCCTGCTGGAACGGGTGCTGGTGAACCTGGTCGCCAACGCCCTGCGGTTCAGCCCGCCGGACCGGCCGCCGTCCATCTCGGCCAGCGAGCACGGCGGGCTGGTCGAGCTCCGGGTCACCGACTACGGTCCTGGGCTGCCGCACGACCAGTGGGAACGGGCCTTCCTGCCGTTCCAGCGGCACGGCGACCGGGACAACCACGCCGGGGTCGGCCTCGGGTTGGCGCTGTCCCGTGGCCTCGCCGAGGCGATGGGCGGCACACTGGTGCCCGAGGACACCCCCGGTGGAGGGCTGACCATGGTGCTCAGCCTGCCTGCGGCCGAAGGAGACAACGCATGAGCGGACCAGCCGGAGGGCCGGCGTGACCCGGGTGCTCGTGGTCGACGACGAGCCGCAGATCCTCCGGGCGCTGCGGATCAACCTGCGGGCCCGGCGCTACGAGGTGGCGGTCGCCGCCGACGGTGCCGACGCGCTGCGGCTGGCCGCCAGCCAGCCCCCGGACCTGGTGGTGCTGGACCTGGGCCTGCCGGACATGGACGGGGTGGACGTGATCCGGGGCCTGCGCGGGTGGACCAACATCCCGATCATCGTCCTCTCCGGCCGGGCCGGCAGCCAGGACAAGGTCCTCGCCCTCGACGCCGGTGCCGACGACTACGTCACCAAGCCGTTCGGGGTGGACGAACTCCTGGCCCGCGTGCGGGCGGTGACCCGGCGTACGGCCGGTGCCGGCGAGACCGTCGCCACCGTCACCGTCGGCCGCTTCACCGTCGACCTGGCGGCCCGTACGGTCCGGGCGGACGACGGGCGGGAGGTGCGGCTCACCCCGACCGAGTGGCACCTGCTGGAGATCCTGATCCGCAATCCGGGCCGGTTGGTCAGTCAGCGGCAACTGCTGCACGACGTGTGGGGACCGCAGTACCAGTCCGAGACCAACTACCTGCGCCAGTACATGGCCCAACTGCGCCGCAAGCTGGAGGACGACCCGGCCCGGCCGCGTCACCTGTTGACCGAACCGGGCATGGGTTACCGGTTCCAACCCGAATGAGGCGGCTTGTCGGCCTCGGACGGCCAGCAGGCCGCCGGGGTCTGCGGTCATCGCACCCGAGCTGCGCCGCCGGCGTCCACCCGGGCGGTGATGTCGAGCTGGCTCGGGCGCAGGCCGGAGGTCGTGGCGAACCGGTCCACCGCCGCCTGTACGTACTCCCGAAGGTTGCTGAGCGGGGCCTGGGGGGTGACGTAGAGCTTGATCCGGACCGCCGGGGTGGGCGGTTCTCCGGTCAGCCAGACCGACGCCCGACGGATCTGCGGGTCGCGGGTGAGGTCCCGTTCAAGGCCGTCTGCCAGGGCCGAGCCCTGCACGATCGTGAGTCCCGGCCCGGTACCGTACCGGGGCACCCGGTTCGGGGTGACCGTACGAAGGTCGTACTCGTCCATGGCGGGGCTCGACGCGGGACGTAGTTGTCGCCGCAGCAGGATCCAGCCGAGAGACGCCAGCAGCAGCCCCAGGGCGATCGTGACGATCGGTCCCCACGGCGAGATGTCCCGGAACACGCCCCGGAACGCGGTCCAGATCAGCGGTGCCCGTTCGTCGATCCCGGGCAGGTGACCCAGGTTGGCCACCACGGCGGCCGCGCCGAGCGCGGTGAGCAGCAGCCCGATCAACGTCCAGAGCACCCGGTTGCCGGCGTGGCTCATGTCGTCCTCCGTTCCCGGGCCAGTTGGATGTCCAGCCGATCGGCCGGCGGCGCCGCCAGTTGGTCGAGTTCCTGCCGGACCGCGCGCTCCACCTGTGGCCGGGCCGACGGGTCACCGACCGCGCGGATCCGGGACGACCACGAGTCGCCGTGACGGCGTACCCGGACCCGTGCGTCCCGGATTCCGGGAACCCGGTCGGCGGCGTTGGCGAGCCGGTGCTCGACCGACCGGCGGTGCAGGTGCCAGCCGTCGGCGAGCGGCACGGCGAGCCGGTTCGGCGTCCAGCGGCGCAGTTGCGTGAGCAGGATCAGCAGGCCCAGGACCCCGACCGCGATCGCGATCGCGAAGATCACGGGGTCGCCGACCGTGGTGCTGGTCAGCGTGTCGAACCAGCCCTTCCGGTCGATCAGCAGCGACGGCAGGTCCAGTGCGACGGCGGCGGCCTCGGCCGCGAGCAGCAGGCCACCGCCGAGCAGGATGATGGCCAGCAGTAGCGACGCCAGCCGGTTGACCACCCGCATGCCTCACCTCCGGGTTTCGGCGGCCAGTGCCGCCAGGTCGACGTCGTCGACGACAACCTCCACGGGCCGGTCCACGCCGGCCCGGTCCAGTACCTTCCGGACCGCCGCGGCGATCCGTTCGCCCAGCGGTCCGATCGGCACCGCCTCGACCGTCACGTGGACCTCGACCTGCTCACCCAGCCGGACGCCGGAGATCTTGCCTCCGGCGTACTGGGTGGCCACCTCCACCGGTCCGCCCGCGTTCAGCCCGGCCACTCCGTCCACCCCGAGGACGGCGTCGCGTACCGCCGTCGCGAGGGCGACCCGGTCGGCTCGGTTCCGCTGCTCGGTCATTGGGTCCGCGTACCCGAGTTGCCGCCGCTGGCGTTGTTGCCGTTCTGCTCGCCCTCGACGAACACGTCATCCACGTTGATGTTCACCTCGATCACGCGCAGGCCGGTCATCTCCTGTACGCGATCGATCACGTTGCGTCGTACGGCCTCGGATACGTCCACTATGCTCTGGCCGTACCAGGTGACGATGTCCAGGTCGACGGCGGCCTCGCGCTCCCCGACCTCGACCGAGACCCCCTGGGTGGACGCCTCCGACCCGCCCGGTACGAGGTTGCGCAGCTGACCCACCCGGCGGGCGATGCCGGAGCCCATCGAGTGCACCCCGGGGATCTCCCGGGCGGAGAACCCGGCGATCTTGGCGACCACGCCCTCGGCGATCCGGGTCTTCCCGGAGTCGGTTATCAGCTGGCCGTGGCCGGTCTGTCCGCTGCCCGGTGGGAAGGGCTGGCTCGGGGATCTGGTCTTCTCCCGGCCGTCGGCCCGGGTGTCGGTGTCAGCCATCTGGTGCCTCCTGAACTCGTTCCTGGTCCGGTCCGGGTGCGGCAGGGGTTCACGTGCCACGGCCCCGTTTCGAGTCCGTGGTCATGACGCGGTCACCGCCGTCCCGCGACGCGACTGGGTGCCGCTGCGACGCTCGGTGACCGCCCTTCAGGACGTGGGCGAGCGACGCCGGTTGGCGCTGGCCCGGTCGGCGAGTCCGGCCACCGACAGGTCACCGTCGATCACCCGTACGGCGATCCAGCCGACGAGGCCGGCCAGGACGGCGCCGGCCGCCGCGCCGAAACCGGCAACGGCCCAGACCGCCGCGATGAGGAAGCCGATCACGAAACCGAACTGCTGGCGGGACATTGGTTACCTCCCCGGTGGCGGACGCACGGTTCGCCCGTTGCATACACCGGTGGCGCCGATCCGAACCCGATCGCCTCCGAGAATCGGGTGAGCCAGATCACACCGGGGCCCGCCCTGGACGGGTTTGGGCGTCAACCGGCGCCGCCGGTCGCCGCCGCATCCGATCGATGGGCGGCACGCCGACCGGCGACGATGTCGACCAGGGCGGCGATGAGGGCGATGACGACAAAACCGAGCGCGATGAGCAGCGCGTCCCGAAACGCCCTCGACCAGCCGTTGTGGGTGGCCGCGAGGGCGTTGAAGAACACCGTACCGACACCGGCGATCCCGGCCGCAGAACCGATCCGCTGCCCGGTCTGCAGCATGCCGGCCGCGGCGCCGCCCCGTTCCACCGGCACCTCGGCGAGGGTGAGGGTCTGGTTCGGGGTGATCACGAACCCGCTGCCGAGGCCGGCGATGAGCAGCGGCACGGCGGTCGCGTACGGGGCGCCGCGTCCCGGTACGAAGTGCAGCGCCACCATCGTCCCGGCGAGCCCGATCGCGACCAGGGTCAGCCCGATCGCCACCAGCGGTCGGCCGTACCGGTTGACCAGCCGTCCGCCGAGGATCGCCGTACCGGCGGAGCCCAACGCGAACGGGGTCACCGCCAGACCGGCGGCCAGCGCGCTGTAGCGCAGTCCGTTCTGCAGGAACAGGGTGAAGATGAAGAAGAGCGCGGTGAACCCGGCGAAGTAGAGCAGGGCGATCAGACTGCCCAGCGTGTAGGAGCGGTGTCGGAACAGGGCGAGGTCGAACAGCGGCTCGCCCCGGCGCTCGTAGCGGCGCTCCCAGTAGACGAACCCCGCCAGCACCAGCGCGGCCGCGGGTACCAGCAGCCACTTGAGGAAGCCCTGCCACTGCCGTTCCTCGATCAACGGAAGCAGCAGCAGGGTCACGCCGAGGCCGAGCAGCAGCACCGCGACCGGATCGAGGCTCTTGCGTGGGCCGGGGTGGTGCGGCGGCAGCACCCGCCAGCCGAAGATGATGGCGGCGATGCCGACCGGTACGTTGACGAAGAAGACCAGCCGCCAGCCCTCGTGCGTACCGACGAGTGCGATCAGCAGCCCACCCAGCAGCGGCCCGATCGCGGTCGAGAGGCCGATGACCGAGCCGAGCAGACCGAATGGCCGGCCTCGCTCCGACCCCTGGAACATCTGCTGGATCATTCCGACGACCTGCGGGTTCACGACCCCGGCAGCGGCGCCCTGGATCAGGCGCGCGATGATCAGCCACTCCGGTGAGGTGGCCAGGCCCGCAGCCGCACTGGAGACGGTGAACAGGGCCAGTCCGGCGATGAACACGTTGCGCCGGCCCCGGATGTCGCCGAACCGGCCGGCCGCGACGAGGACCAGGCCGAAGGTGAGCGCGTAGCCGGAGAGAACCCACTGCAGTTCGCTCGGGGACGCCTTCAGCGCCCGCTCGATCGACGGCACCGCCACGTTGACGATGCTCACGTCGAGCAGCGTCATGAACGTCGCGATCAGGCCCACCGCCAGCGCGAGGTTGCGCTGGCGGTTCGACCTGCCCTGGCTGCTATGCGGCTTGATGCGCACACCACCGGGGACCGAAGTCGAGGCCGGCCAGCGGAGAGTCCTCCCGGTGCAGCAGGTTCTTCACCGAGAGGTTGTGCAGCGGCGCGGTCAACTGCTCCTCGGCCAACCCGGATTCAGTCGCGATGGCGGCCGGATAGGGCACCTGCCCCTTCGCCTCGAGCGCGGTCACCGCCGCGTACACCCGCTCCTCGACGTCGGATAGTTGTACTTGTCGCATGGAAAGCTCCTCCGCTCGACCACACTGTCGGGCACCTCACGACCGGGCGGATACCCCGCCCCCAGCCGATGATTCCCGACCGGCGGGACGTACATGCGAGGTTTGCCGTCCTTGCCCCTCGCCGGCCCCGTGCCGCCGGCGTCGACGGGCCGGAGCCCCGGCGTGGCGCCGGGGCTCCGGTGGTTTCCGATCCGATGCGACCGGACGGTGGCTTCAGAGCGCCAGGGTCCAGGTGTTGATGTAGCCGGTGTCGATGGTCGCCGCGTCCTGGACGCGGAGCCTCCAGGTGCCGTTGGCGGGTTCGCTGGAGAGGTTGACGGTGTAGGTCGTGTTGATGTTGTCGGTGCCGCCGCCGGTGCGGTTGTGCAGCACGTAGGCGCTGCCGTCCGGGGCGACCAGGCTGACCACCAGGTCACCCTGGTACGTGTGCACGATGTTCACCGCGACCGTGGCGTTGGTACGGCCGTTGCGCGCACAGCCGGAGACGGTGATCGTGCTCTCCACCGTGGTGTTGTCCGGGATCGCCACGTCGTTGCCGTTGGTCTGGGTGCAACCGGGTGCCCCGTTGACCGTCAGCGAGTACGAGGTCGCCTGGGTGGTGACCGGGCCGGTGCCGGTGATGCTCACCGTGTAGGTGCCCGACGGGGTGGCCGAGGTGGTGCTGATGGTGAGGGTGGACGAGCCGCCCGAGGTGACCGAGGCCGGGCTGAACGTCGCCGTCGCCCCGCTGGGCAGGCCGCTCGCGGTCAGCGCGACCGACTGCGGGCTGCCGACCGTGGTGGCGGTGCTGACCGTGGCGGTCACCGACTGCCCCGGGTTGACCGTGCCGGCACCGGGCGCCACCGAGATCGAGAAGTCCTGGGTCGGCGGGACCACGTTTCCGATGTAGAGCAGCTTGTTCGGCGAACCGGTGCCCGCACCGGTCACCACGCCGTTGGTGGCGTCGTTGACGAGCTTGTCGCGTACCTGCTGCGGGGTGTAGCTGGGGCTGGCCGACAGCACCAGGGCAGCCGCGCCGACCACGTGCGGGGTCGCCATCGAGGTGCCGCTGATGGTGTTGGTCGCGGTGTTGCTGGTGCTCCAGGCCGAGGTGATCGCGCTGCCGGGGGCGAAGATGTCCAGGCAGGTGCCGATGTTGGAGTAGGACGCCTTGGCGTCGTTCGACTCCGTCGCCCCGACCGTGATCCCGTTCGGGGTGCTGGCGGGGGAGACGTTGCAGGCGTTGGAGCTGTATTCGTTACCGGCGGCGAGACCGTACACCACGCCGTCCGCGATCGACCGGGTCACGGCGTCGTTCACGCCCTGGTCGAAACCGCCGCCGAGGCTCATGTTGGCGACCGCCCGCTCACCCGGGTCGTGGTCGCCGGTGACCCAGTCGATGCCGGCGATGACACCGGCGTACGAGCCACTGCCACCGTTGTCGAGCACCCGTACGCCGACCAGGGTGACGCCCTTGGCCACGCCGTACGCGGTGCCGCCGACGGTGCCGGCGACGTGCGTACCGTGCCCGTTGCCGTCGTCGGCGCTACCGCCGTCGACCGCGTCGAACCCGGTGACCGCCCGCCCGCCGAAGTCGTTGTGGGCGAACCGGATCCCGGTGTCGATGATGTACGCCCGCACACCCGCACCGTTGTTCGGGTAGGTGTAGGAGTTGTTCAACGGCAGGTTGCGCTGGTCGATCCGGTCCAGTCCCCAGGAGGGGGTCGGGGACTGGGTGGCGGCGAGGCGCACGGTGTGGTTCTGCTGGACGTACTTCACCGACGGGTCGGCGGCGAGCCGCTTGGCCGCCGCCTCGGACAGCCGTACCTCGAAGCCGCGCAGGGCGTGCTGGTAGGTGCGGGCGACGCTGCCGCCGTGCCGCTTGGCCAGGCTCGCCGCGGTGTCGGTGACGTTGGTCTGGGCGACCGAGGCGTCCTTGAACACCACGACGTACGAGCCGGCCACCGCCGTGACGCCGCCGGCCTGCAGGATCTGCCCTTCGGCGGGTGCGGCGGCGACTGGACTGGCGAACGCGACCGCGGCGGTGGCCGCGGCCGTGACGGCTGCTCCGATGCGCCAGCGGCGCCCCGGTGACCCTGAGAGTGTCATCCCTCGTGCTCCCCTTCCGATGCTCGACCGGTGGACTCGTGGTCCACCGATCGATGGTTCCCGGTAACTGATTGGGGGAAATGCTAGGGGCAATTCATTGAAATGTAGAGATGTATGATTTGGTTGGCGAGTCGCGTATCCTGTGGTGTTCCGGCCGCGCCCGTTCGTGGTGCGTCCGACGACGTCCGAGGTCGGGCCACATCTCCTCCCTTCTGGAATAAACCTGAGTGGACTCGGTTCGCGATTCATGTTTTGGGTGTACGAATGCAGCGCCGAGCGGCACATCGGGCACAGGATCCGAAACGGGGATCGGCGCAAACAAATGGAACCGGCAATCGCGCCGAAACATAAACGTGCTTACGGCGGCCATCCGTCGCCGTTGCTACAAGAAAGAAGTGGGCGGGATTCGGGCCGGACATGGGCGGGGTCGGGGCGTACGGTCAGCACGATCGAGCGCCCGACGGCCGTTCCTCTAGGCTGCTCCCGTGACCGCATGTGACGTCGCCGTCGTCGGCGCCGGGCCGGCCGGCCTCTCCGCCGCCTACGCCGCCGCCCGGGCCGGAGCCCGTACGATCGTGCTGGAGCGGGCCGAACATCCCCGCTACAAGACCTGTGGGGGCGGGTTGATCGGCACCTCCCTGGCCGCCCTCGACGGGCGGATCGAGGTGCCCGCCGACGACCGGGTGCACAACGTCACGTTCACCCACGACGGCCGGCGCGAGTTCAGCCGCGACCACGGCTCACCGCTGGTCCTCATGGTCCGCCGCCCCGAGTTCGACGACCGGCTGCGCCGGGCCGCCGCCGACGCCGGAGCCGAGATCCGCGAGCGGGTCGCGGTACGCGCGATCGACCAGGACAGCACCGGCGTACGCATCCGCCTCGCCGACGGCACCGAGCTGACCGCGGGTGTGGTGATCGGCGCGGACGGCTCCTCCGGGATCACCGCCCGTCACGTCGGCGTCGAGTACGACCAGGTGGACCTCGGGCTCGAGGTGGAGCTGCCGGTCGCGGGTCCGATCCGGGAGCACTGGCAGGGCCGGCTCCTGCTCGACTGGGGCCCGATCCCCGGCTCGTACGCCTGGGTCTTCCCGAAGGGCGACGTGCTCACCGTCGGTGTCATCGCCGAGCGGGGCCAGGGTGAGGCGACCCGGCGTTACCTGCGCGACTTCGTCGACCGGCTCGGGCTCGCCGGGATCGAGCCGATCCACGACTCCGGACACCTGACCCGCTGCCGCAGCGAATCCTCGCCGCTGCGCCGGGACCGGGTCCTGGTCGCCGGTGACGCCGCCGGTCTGCTGGAGCCGTGGACCCGGGAGGGGATCAGCTTCGCCCTGCGCTCCGGTGCACTCGCCGGAGCCGCTGCGGCCTCCGGTGACCTGGACCGTTACGTCACCGCCGTACACCGGGAGTTGGTGCCGCCGATGGCCGCCGGGCGCCGGCTGCTGGGCGCGTTCACCAGGCACCCCGGCGTCTTCCACGCCGTGGTCGCCACCCGGCCCGGCTGGCGGATGTTCGCCCGGTTCTGCCAGGGGGAGGCGTCGTTCCAGCGCACCCTGACCCGGATGCCGGTCCGCGCGGCACTCGCCCTGCTCCGGTCCTGACCGGCGGCCGAACCCGGCCGGCAACCCGCCCGTGTCAGTTCAGCCGGGGCAGCATCGCCGCCACCCGGGTCAGCGGCTCGGCCAGCGCCGGAATGCGGTCCACCTGGTCCAGCCGGCCCGGCAGGTAGGTCATCAGCTCGCCCTGGTGCAGGATCCACGGCGGCACCGACCCGGCCAGATGCGCGGCGACGAGGGCGGGGGAGAGCACCCACCGCACCGCCACCGGGTCGCCCTCGACCCGGAACGCCCGGTCGAAGTCCCGGTCACCGGTGACCGCGCCCCCACCGCCGGCCAGGGCGCGCCCGACCTGCGCCGCCGGGCCGCGCGGCGACACCTCCACCGAGGGGTACGCGTGCCCCAGGTGCACCACCACGACCACGTACGGGTGGCTGTGGCTGGACGTCGTGCTGGTGGTGCCACCCATGCCGTCGGAACCCGTGCCGGTGTACGTCTCGGTGTGGTTGTACTCGGCAACACTGACCCGTTGACCGGCGACCACCCCGGACACGACAACCGCGACACCGGCCCGGTTGCCACCCGGCAGCCTCGTTCCCCAGTCCACGATGGGCAGTGGCACGTACACCCAACCGTTGCGGCCGGCCCACCGCCGCAGCGTGTCCCGGCGTTGCCCGTTGCGCCGCCGGCCGAGCAGGACGAGGACGACCAGCAGCGCCAGCACCGCGACCGCGGCCAGACAACCGAAACCGAGCAGACCCGCCAGCAGCCCGTCGGACTCGGCCGGAGTCATCGGCGGTCCGTCGCGGAGAACGACAGGGCCGCCGGCACCAGGGGACCGAGCACCAGCACGATCGCCCCGCTCGCGATCCCCCCGACCGCCGCATCCCCGGCGATCAGTTCGAACGCGCCCACCACGAACAGCCCGCCGACGGCGAGCCCGGTCAACAGGAACGTGCTCCACAGCAGCCACCGGCCACCGGTCGCCCCCGCCGCCAGGCGGAGGTTCGCGACGAGCACCGGTACGCACCCCAGTACGCCTACACCGAGTGCCACCGCGACCGGGATCAGCACCCCGACCGCGTCGATGCCGAGCAGGTAGCCGACAAAGGCCAGCAGCACCGCGTACCCGATGAGCAGCGCGCCCGCGACGGCGGCCCGCTTCCGGGCGGCGCGCCGACGGCCGTCCGCGCCGATCTGCCCGGTCATGGCTCCAGGCGCCAGTCCGTGCCGTCCGCGACCGCCGGAGCCTTGTCCCGCAGAGAGCCGTCGGAGATCTTGTCGGCAGCGGAGACCGGCCACCGGTGCCCGTCGAAGGCCAACCACTCGTTGATCCGGTCCCGGAGATTGCCCTCCTGCACCGCGGTCACCCCGTAGAGGGTGCCGGTTCCCGCGGTCAGGGCGGTCAGGAACACCAGACACGCCGCGATCGCGATGAACGGTCCGGCCGGCGCACCGAACACCGAGGCGGTGGACGCGGCGGCGCCGATCAGGCCGCCCACCAGGGCCGTGATCGCGACGAGGATCGAACCCCACCAGACCACGATCGCCGCGGCGGTGGCCGTCAGCGCACTGTGGATGGCGTCGGTGAAGTCCTTCTTGATCGAGGTGATGGCCTTGAGCTGCGCGCCCAGCATCCGCTTGTACGCGTCCGCCGCCGGTCCCTTCCACTCGTCCAGGATCGCCGACTTGTCCGGGTCAGCCGCCCCGGCGAGCGCACTGACCGGAGACCCGACGTCGTCCGCCCACGCGTTGCCAACCCGCAGCAGCGTCGGGGGCCACCCCGGCTTGAGCATGTACCTGTTCAGCTCCGCGTAGATCTTGTTGATCAGGGAGACGAACCGTTCGGTCGACTCGCGGATCCCGTCGCCGACGAAGCCGGGCACCTTCGACAGCACCCGGTTGACATTGTCGACGATCTCCTCGGTCTTCTGCTGTACGCGTTTCAGCGCGGCCTCGAACTCCTCGATCAGTTCGCGGAACTCCTGCTCACCGGGGCTCGGAGCCATCACACACCGTCCTTTTCCGCAGCTGGGTCGCCCATGGCGCGGTCCACTAGTAGATGCCGCGCATCCGGTGCACCGCGTCCCGCTCGTCGGCCTCGTAACCGTCGGCTGCCGTACGCAACGCCGAACCGATCGCGTCGAAGTTGGCCGCGCCCTCGCGCAGCAGCCGCGCCAGCTTCTCCTGCAACTCGCCGTACGTCTCGACCAGACCGGTGAGCGACGCCAGGCTGGACAGCTCGAACGGACCCAGGCTCTGCGCCGAGGCCGACTTCGACGCGGCGTCCATGGTGTAGGCGTGCCGGCCCCAGGACCGGGCACCCTCGTGCAGGGCCGCGATCGACGCCTCGATCTGCTCTTTGCTCGGTGGCACGGTCTTTCCTCACAATCGCTGGCTGGCCGGGTGACCCGGCCGGACCCGGGCGGACGTTCGGTCGGCGCCGGTCACGGTCGGCGGTACAGTCCCAACTGGCGGGCGAGTTCCAGCGGGTCGCCGGCCAGCCGGCCCAACGCACCGACCCGGCTGTCGGCGACCAGCCCCTGCACGGTCTCCCGACCGGCCACCAGGTACGCCTCCTCGAACGCCTCCAGGGTCGCCCGGCCGATGTTGACCTCGTGGGTGTCGTAGAGCCACTGCGAGTTGTACTCGACGCCGACCGGAGCGCCGTCCCCGGTGATCCGTACGGTCACGTGCCGGCCCGCGTCCCGCCCGTCGTACGACCGGGTCTGCCGGTCGGCGACCTGCCGCGACAACACGTCGAGATCGGCGTCGAGGTCGTGCAGCATCCGCACCATCTCCCGCATCGCCTCGACCGTCGCCGCCGCATCCGGCCGCTCCGACAACGCCGCGACCAGCTCGTCCACCGACCGGTCCCGGGAAGCGGACGCCGACGGCGGAGTTGGTGCCGGCTGCGGCGGGTCCGGTGTCACGAGCCCCTCCGAGAGCCTCGCGTCCAGCTCACGCAGCCGGTCCAGCGCCGCCGACTCGATCGCGGCCCGTACGGCCGAGCCGAGCCCGACCGCGCCACCGACCCGGCGCCAGCCCTGGTCCACCCGTACGTGACGGACCCGGCCGTCGCCGTCCACCTGAACGGTCACCACGTCGTCCGGATCGCTGCCCCGGTAGCGGGCCGCCGGATCGCTCGCCGTGCCCACCCGCCGGGCGAGGTCGTCGGCCTCGGCCCACAGTCGTCCGAAATCCGGATCGGTGTCCCCGCTCAACCCGTGCACCTTCCGTTTCCTCCCCCTGGCACCTGATGCACCCTAACGGCACACCCGGTACGCGCACTGCCCGTGACCGATGGCGTTTTCAGACTCCTCCACCCGGTGACGCGAATCAGTCACCGGGTGGTCGCCGACGGTCGTTGCGGTGGACACTGGACAGGAGCGAGGAGGCCGTTATGGCGACCGAACAGGAACCCGAGGGACGCTCCACCGACGAGGAACTGGCCCACCTGCGGCAGGTGCGGTTCGGACGGCTACCCGCCCGGGTACGGCCCGAGGACCACGTCCAACTGGTCGAGACCGGCCAACGCCCGGACCGGGCGGCGCCGGCCGGCGGCGAAGACGACTGGATGCTGCGCAACGCCGCAGGGTAGGGGGAAGTCACCTGGTCGGGACGCATCGATGATGCCCCGGATACCGCGACGGCGGTGGTTCTCATCCGACCGGGTGAGGACCACCGCCGTGCACGTCGAAGCAGGTCAGCTCGGGAACTCGACCGGGACGCCCTCGCGTACCAGGCGCCAGTTCGGTACGAAGAAGTCGGCCGGGTCGATGGTCCCCTTCTCCTGTGCCCAGTCGATCAGCAGCTGGCGGATCTCCTGCTGCTGGTTGTAGATCTGGGTCTTCACGATGCCGGGGAAGTTGCCGCCGCCGCTGCGCCGGTAGTTGTTCACCGCGATCACGAACTGGTCACCGTCGGCGACCGGGATGCCCGTACCGGGGTGGGCCAGGCGGGTGATCCGCTGCCCGACCGGGCGGCTGATGTCGATGTCGTAGTCGACGCCGGAGATGGTGTCGTAGTTGTAGTCCGGCACCGACGGGTCGTTGATCGTCGCCGGGTCCACCGGGGCACCCGGGCCGAGCGTCCGGAAGTACTTCGCCGAGTACTCCAGGTACGCCTTCACCTCCGCGCCGCTGATCAGCACGGCCTCGAGGGTGTTGTCGTAGATGTAGAGCCCGGCCACGTCCTTGATCTTCACGTCACCGGCCGGGAAGACCGCCGTACGGCTGAACGGTGCGGCGATCGACAGCACCGGCAGGCTCGCGTACGCGGTGCCCACCAGGGCGGCGCCGACGACGTCGGTCTGCACCTTGTTGATGTAGTCGAGGATCGGGGTGTCCTTGTAGCGGGACTCCGTCGCGGGCAGTTCGACCGCTGAGGTGGCCACCACCTGGTTCACGTACGCGACCGTCTTGTTGTGCTGCGCGCGTACGGCCGCGAGGACCTTCGGGTCCTCGACCACCGTGTTCGTGTTCAGCATGGTGGCGTGCTTGCTGGTGATCTTCCAGCAGTTGTGCTCCCGGGTGAGGGTGAAGTCCATCCGGGTCAGCCGCTGGCCCCACCGCGACGGCTCCGACGTCAGCACCTGCACACCGGTGGCGGTGTTGGTGACGAACCGCTCGACCACCTCGTTGTGCGCGTGGCCGAAGAGGATCGCGTCGATGCCGGGAACCTGCTGGGCGATCAGCGCGACCGGGTTCTCGTTCGGCAGTTCCGGACCGTAGCTCGACGTACCGTTGTCGCCACCGTGCGCGGAGATCAGCACGATGTCGGCGCCGCGCTGGCGCATCACCGGCACCCACTTCGCGGCGGTCGCGATCATGTCCTCGAACCTGAGCTTGCCCTCGACGTTGCCCTTGTCCCAGATGGCCACGCCGGGGTTCGTCAGACCGAGGATGCCAACCCGCAGGGTCGGTGCGCCCGCGCCGAGGTCGACCTTCTTGATGATGTACGGCGTGTACGCCGGCTTCCCGGTGCGCGCGTTGACCGCGTTCGCGGCCAGGGCGGGGAACCCGAGCTGCCGGATCCAGAGGTCGAGCAGGGGCAGGCCGTAGTTGAACTCGTGGTTGCCCAGCGTCACCGCGTCGTAGTCGAGCACGTTCATCGCCCGCGCCATCGGGTGCTTCTCGCCCGTCGACGTGATCGGCTCCTGCTTGGCGTAGTACGTCGCCAGCGACGTGCCCTGGATCGTGTCGCCGGCGTCCAGCACCAGGGTCGCCTTGCCCCGCCGCTCCTTGCGGATCTGCTTGACCAGGGTGGTCAGCTTCGCCACGCCGATGTCGTTGTGGGCGCTGTCGTCGTACTCGGCGTCCTTGTAGTAGTCCCAGTTGTAGACGTTACCGTGAGTGTCCGAAGTGCCCAGGACGGTGAGGTCCCAGCTCTTCGGCTTCGTGGGCCGGTGCGCCTGGGCCGGAGCGGCGGCGACCAGCGGTGCTGCCGCGGCGGCAGCCGCCGCGGTGACCAGAAGCTGGCGTCGGGACGGGCCGGAGGGAGAGGTCATTACGTGCCTTCCAATGACGGTGGGTGGAGCCTCGTGGGCGTCGTCGGCACGATAACCATCCGCTCGGGACGGCGCCAGTGCAGACCGAAGACGACACCTCCCGGCCACCCACCGCATGCCCGGCCGAAACTCGGTGCGGTGGAGCGTTGACGTCACGTCCTACGTTGCTGATCGTGTCGGATGTCGTCGCTCTCGTCGTGACCGCCGTACTCGCGGCGAACATCGCCCTCCGCCGGCCGCTCCGGCCTCGACGACCGACCCTTCCGGTGAGCTGGTCCGAGGGCGTCAGGCGATGGTGGTTCTGGCTGGTGATGCCGTACGTGGCGGTTGACGTTGTCGCGCACGAACATCTGCGTCTCCGGACCCTGCTTGTCATGTGCGGGCTGCTGTCCGCCGCGGCGGCAGTCTCCCTCCTGCGAGGAGCGCTCGGCCGATCTCCCTTGCCCGCGCCCGCACAACCGGCCGTCCCCGCGGTTCAGCCCGCCTCCGGTAGCGAGTCCGAAACCGTGGCCGTTGTGATGCCGTGGCTCGGGGAGTCGGTGAGAACCGCTACCGTCACGTCGGTGCACAAATCAACCGGTGAAGCCGTACGCGCCGGTGAGGCGGTATGCGAGGTGTCCACCGACAAGATCGATACCGAGGTCCCCTCGGACATCTCCGGCACGGTCGTCGCCGTACTCGTCCAACCACCGGTCGACATCGCCGTGGGCGCGCCGATAATGCTCATCAAACCCATCTGACCGCAATGACGCCGGGTCCGACAACGGCTGTCAGGTGACCGGTGTCCCGGGCCCGCCAAATGTGCGAGGTTTTTTGGGCTTGATCAACTCTCGCTGGGGGCGGGTTCGCGGAATGCCGGCGGGCCCGGGGCGGTTATACATCGCGTACGACCGGAGCAGCGCCGGGGTTGAGTTCTCGCCCCGTGCAGCCTGTGGCCT
>NZ_JBSGCD010000046.1:0-49401 GCF_053601675.1 Micromonospora sp. NPDC004704
ATGACATATGTGGTGTCTGGATTTCAGACGTGTGATCATTCGGTTCGGGCCCGCCGTGCCCGGCGAGGGCCGTCACGCTTGATCCCCTCGCCGGTCACGGCGGGCCCAACCCCGTTCCGTTCCGCCCTCCCTCCCCTCACCGGCCGGGCTCGGTCGGGCGGGGATGCTGTGGTTGATCATGAAGTTAGCGACGTAATCCGAGCGGATCGCGTCGCTAACTTCATGATCAACGGGGTTTGTGAGGGATCAACGGGGTTGTGAGGGTTAGTCGGCGTGGTGGCGGCCGGAGGAGCGGAGGGTGCGGCGGGGGGTGTCGGGGGAGGGCGGTTCGGCGGGGGAGGGGGCACCCAGGCCGCTGACCCAGTCGACGTACTCCTCGTCGGTGGCGGACACCGGGCGTTCGGCGCGGCCACGGCCGCGTTGTGCCGGCGGTTCCGGTGCGGTGCCACCGGTGTCGGTGCCGGCGGTCGACTCGGAGTCGGGCTTGGACTCGGATGACCGGTTGCGGCGGAACAGGCCGCGACGGGGGCGGGCCGCCTTCTGCTCGGTTTTTCCTCCGGCCGTCTGCCCAGCCTTCTCTTCGGCCGGTTGCTCGGCCTTCACGGCCTTCTCTTCGGCCTCTTGCTCGGCCTTCTTCTCGGACTGTCGCTCGGTTGGGTTGTTGTCCCACGGGAGTGGCGACTTGGTCGCGCCCAGGTCGGTGCCGGTGCCCGGTGGGGTGCGATCCGGTGACGGCTCGGTGGGTTCGGGGCGGGTGGTGGAGGAGGAGGCGCTGGGAGAGGTGACGGTGGGAGAAAAGCTGGGGAAGCTGGTGGCGGGAGAAAAGCTGGGGAAGCTGGTGGCGGGAGAAAAGCTGGGGAAGCTGGTGGCGGGGGAAGTGCTGGGGAAGCTGGTGGTGGGGGAAGTGCTGGGGAAGCTGGTGGTGGGGGAGACGCTGGGGGAGGTGGTGGCCGCTGGTGTCGGTTGCGATGTCGATCCGCCGAGTCGGAAGGGGGTCTTCCGTACCGGTTCGGGGGGCGTCGACGGGTCGTTGGCCGTGACCGGCTCGGGAGCAGCGTAGGGCTTGCTGGTGGCTATCGGCTCGGGGGCCACGTACGGCTTGCTGGTGGCCACCGGTTCGGGAGCCTTGAAGAGCGGTTCGGGCGGGGCGACGGGCTGACGGCTCTCCGTACGCGGAAGGTCCTGGTCGTGAGCGGTGTCGCGGCTGGAACGACCGGTGGGTTCCGGAGCGGGAGCGGGGGTTTCCGTCCGGCCTGCGGCGGCGAAGGCGTCCCAGCCGCTGTCGGTACGTTCCTCGAACGGCTTGTGCCGATCAGCCGAGGACGGCCAGAAGTCGGCGGTGGACATGGTGGCGAGCGTCGGATCGGCCCATTCGGGCTCAGGTCGGCGGCTCGGCGGCTCGGGTGTCGTCCCGAGAGGGTCCGATTTCGGCGACCCGAGCGGGTCGGACTTCGGTGTTCCGAGTGGGTCGGGCTTCGGCGTCCCGAGCGGGTCCGAGGTGGGCGACAGTAGCGAGTCCGGGGTGGGTGACAGCAACGCGTCCGATGCCGGCGAGCGCGGGGCCGGCACGGGTGCCGGGGCCGGGAGAGGCGTGACTGCCGCGGGGCTCACCGGGCGGACCGGATCTGCGGTCGCCCGGCTTCCGGCGCCGGACGTCGGAGCTGCTGGAATCGTTGTCGCTGCCGGCGGTGCTGCCGCCGGTGGGGCGGGCGTGAGCGGCGGTGGCAGCGAGGGGGAGGCCGCGGCCGAGGGTCGGAACGACGGTGCGGGGGTTACCGACGACGGGAACTGCGTCGCGGCTGTCGGTGCTGCCGGGATCGGCGGCGCAGGGGTCGCCGAGGCGGCAGGAGATGGCAAAAGGTCGGAATCGCCAGGGTCCGTGGATTCCGACCGGATGGTCGTTTCGAACCTGGTTGGCGATGCCGGTTTGCTGGCTGGTTCGGGCTCGTTCACCGGCTCCGGCTTGTACATCAGCTCTGACTCGTCCACCGGCTCCGGCTTGTACAACGGCTCCGCCTTGCTCGCGGCGTAGTCGGCCGAGGTGGGGGCGAGGAAGGCGGTGGCGGGGCTGCTGTGTCGCGGGTAATCGGTCTCGCGTGACCGGCGCGGACTCGGGATGGTGGGCTCGGACACCTGGTCGGAGGACGTGTCGCCGGACCGGGCGCTGGACCACAGCTCGGTCGGGTGGTCCTTCCACGTCTGCGTCGAGCCGCCTGCGGACGAGTCGGTGGAGAGGTCGTCCTTCCACGTCTGGGTCGAGCCGCCCGCCGCCGAGGCGGTGGAGAGGTCGCTGTTCCACGGCCGCGTCGGGTCGCCCGCCGCGGAGTCGGTGGAGAGGTGGTCCGGGCGGGGCTCGGTGGGCCGGTCGGTCCACTGGTCCGTCGAGCGGCTGGTCCAGGTCTCGGTCGGGCTCTCCGCCACGGGCTCCGGGGTGCGTACCCGCTGGAGGATCTCGGTCGGTTGCAGCGGGGTCGCTGTTGCCGTCTCCGAGGTCAGCGGCCAGCGCATCACGGCGGCGAGCACCGAACCGAGCGCACCGGCCGCGACCGCGATCAGCGCACCCCAGTACGGCGCGGCCTGGTACTTGTCGGCCGAGTCACCCGGTCCGGCAGCGAGGTAGGACAGGGCGAGCATCGCCGGACCGACCGCCCCGGTACTGGCGACCACCACCGTCGAGTGGCCCCGGAGCCGGGCCAGGACGCCGGTGAGGGCCCCGGCCACCAGCGCCAGCGCCGGCATCGTCACGACCGCCAGCCGCTGCGTACTGCCGGCGCTCAGCCAGGCCGGGTCGGGTACTCCGAGTCGTACGGCGGGTAGCGGGTCGGTCGGGCCGAGCGACGGCATCACCGAGATCAGTGCCAACACCCAGATGCCGGCGGTGATGACGGCGACGTTCCAGCTCACCGGCGACTGGTGCAGTGCCGCCACCGCCGCCGCGAACCCGACCAGCGCGCCGAGGCCGGCGACCAGGCCGGCGGCGAGTACCGGGTCCACCGACGCGACCTGCGCGGCTCGCGCCGGTTGCATGGACAGCGGCGCCACGGCGCCGGCACCGAGCGCGGCGGCGCCGGCGAGTGCGAGCCGGGTGCCGAGGGTGGGGTGGTAGTCGTACCGCCGGGCCAGTCGATCCGCGATCACCGCACCGACGACCGCGGCCACCATTGTGAACCAACTCACCCAGGCGAGCTGGGCGGTCCACTGACTGGCCGCGGTCGTGTCGAAGGTACGGGCGAAGCGCACGATCCCGAAGCCGTACGCGAAGCCGAGCTGGCCCGCTCCGGCTAGTACGCCGACGCCGAGGGCGACGAGCAGCACCCTGCCCCAGGTCCGAAAGGCCATGCGGGGCAGGTTACGGCCCGTCGGGTTGGATCGCCACCCTGACGCCAGCGCGTCGGGTCTTACTTCGGCTGCCTCGTCATCGGGTGCCGCCCACCTGCGGCAGCACCTCGGCGGCGATGAGTTCCAGGTGGTCGAGGTCGGTGAGGTCGGTCAGCCGCAGGTGCACCCTGCCTGCACCGATCTCGGCGAACTCCCCGATCCGCTCGACCAGCTGGGCCGGCGAGCCGATTACCGGGTCCTCCGGCGGGAGTGCGCTCTTCTCGTGCAGCGGTGCCGCCCGGCGCTGGGCCTCGGCCTCGTTCCGGCCGATCGCCACGACGATGCCGGTGGAGAGCACCAGCGGGTCCAGCCCGTTCGCTGCCCGGTCCACCTTGTCGCAGGCGTTGAGCACCCGCTCGTACGCCTCGGCCGTCTCCTTGACCGACTTGAACGGCATGTTGAACTCGTGCGCGTACCGGGCGGCCAGTGCCGGGGTGCGCTTCAGGCCCTTGCCGCCGACGATGATCGGCGGGCCGGGGACCTGGATCGGCTTGGGCAGGGCGGGTGCGTCGACGAGCTGGTAGTACTCGCCCTGGTGGTTGAACCGTTCGTCGAGCGGCGTACGCCACAGGCCGGTCACCACGGCGAGCTGTTCGGCCAGGCGGCTGAACCGTTCGCCGACCGGCGGGAACGGGATGCCGTACGAGAGGTGTTCCCGCTCGTACCAGCCGGCGCCGATGCCGAGGTCGACCCGGCCGCCGCTCATCTGGTCGACCTGGGCGACGATCACCGCGAGCGGCCCGGGCAGCCGGAACGTGGACGAGGTGACGAGGGTGCCGAGCCTGATCCGGGAGGTTTCCCGGGCGAGACCGGCCAGGGTGATCCAGGCGTCGGTGGGGCCGGGCAGTCCGGGGTCGGCGCCCATCGACTGGTAGTGGTCGGCGCGCAGCCAGCCCTCGAACCCGCCGTCCTCGGCGAGTCGGACCATCCGGAGTTGGTCGTCGTAGGTGGCGCCGCGATGCGGCTCGGTGAAGATGGAAACTCGCACGTTATCGACCTCTCGCCCCGGCGCCAGCCGGGGAATCGCGCTCCATCAGTAGTTCGTGCAGATCGGCACTGCAACGGGCCACCTCTTCGAGGTGGGCGTTGCGGCCCAGGGTGCGCGGCCGGGGAATGTTGATGTCGACCACCTTGCGGATACGGCCGGGGCGGGGACTCAGCACGACCACCCGGTCGGCCAGCAGTACGGCCTCGTCGATCGAGTGGGTGACGAAGACGATGGTGGCGGCGTTCTCCATGTGCACCCGCTGCAACTCCACCGACAGCTCCTCGCGGGTGAGGGCGTCGAGGGCGGAGAACGGCTCGTCCATCAGCATCACCCGCGGATTGCCGACCAGTGATCGGCAGAGCGATACCCGTTGCTGCATCCCGCCGGAGAGTTCGTGTGGCAGCCGCTTCTCGAAGCCGCCCAGACCGGCCATTTCCAGCAGTTCCATGGCGCGGGCCCGGTGGCTCGCGCGGCGCCAACCGAAGATCTCGACCGGCAGAAGTACGTTGTCGAGCACCGTCCGCCACGGCAGTAGGGCGGGGCGCTGGAAGAGCATGGCGATGTCGCGCCGGGTTTTGGTGACCCGTTCGCCCGCGACGGTGATTTCGCCCTCGGTTGTCGGCAGCAAGCCGGCGATAAGTCGGAGCAAAGTGGACTTTCCGCACCCGGAGCGTCCGAGAATTGCGACAAATTCGCCCTCGGCGACGTCCAAGTCGATGCCGCGCAACGCTTCCACGGTGCCCGATCGCCCGGTGAAGGTACGGGACACCCCCGCGAGTCGGATCATCCGGCAGGCTCCCCATCCAACGTAGGCAGGTCAACAGCCCGGACAGGTTATCCGGATTGTCGGCGAACGGACACCCCGGGGGGCGATACCAGTTTGTTTCCGTTCCGCAACATGACACGCCTGGCGGGGCAAAGGTGGGGTTCTCGTACGCTGTGCCCGCGAAGTTTCCTTAACCACGGCACGGCGCCCACCCCCCGGCCCCGAGCCGCTCCGCCCCAAACGGCCCCCTCCGGACGGTCGAAAGCCGCCGGTCGAAAGGAAATGGTGTTCATGAACAGGCTCACCCGTACGCTCGCCATCGCTGCCCTGGCCAGCACATTGGCCATCGCGACCGGCTGCAGCGGTTCGGACGGTTCCGACGCAGCCAGCGGTGGCGGTGACACCAAGACGCTGGAGAAGGTCACGTACCTGACCTCGTTCGCCAACTTCGGTCGGGACGCGTACGCGTACGTCGCCAAGGACAAGGGCTACTTCAAGGAGGCCGGGTTCGACGTCGACATCAAGCCGGGCAGCGGCACCCTGAACAACCTCAAGGCGGTCGCCACCGGCACCGCGATGTTCACCCCGCTCGACCTCACCGGCATCCTGCAGGCGCGGGGCACCGGTAGCGCCGAGGCCAAGGACGTCACCGTGGTCGCGGGCATCCAGCAGCGCACCATGGCCGCGATCATTACGCTCGACGGCAACAACATCACCACCCCGAAGGATCTCGAGGGCAAGACGCTCGTCGACAGCCCCAGCTCCGTCGTGCGCAACCTGTTCCCGACGTACGCCAAGCTGGCCGGCGTCGACGCGACCAAGGTCACTTGGCGCGACGGTGACCCGGCGGGCCTGATCGGTCTGCTGGCCGGTGGCGCGGCGCAGGGCATCGGTCAGTTCGTGGTGGGCAAGCCCACCGTCGAGGCGGCGGCGAAGGGCAAGAAGGCCGTCGTGCTGCCGTACAGCGACGTGATGACCGACCTCTACGGCAACGTTCTGGTCACCTCGACCAAGATCGCCAAGGAGGACCCGGACAAGGTCAAGCGCTTCACCGCCGCGCTGATCAAGGGGCTCGTCGCGAGCATCGACAACCCCAAGGAGGCCGGCGAGATCCTGAACAAGAACGTGCCGACCGCCCTCGCCGCGCCGGCTGCCGCCGAGTGCGAGCTGATGGCCGCGTTCGTCCGTTCCGCCGGTACGGGTGCCGCGGTTGGCACGATCGACATCGACCGGGTCGCCCGGAGCATCGCGATCCTGCAGGGTGCCGGCGCGATCCCGCCGGGTCTGACCCCCGAGCAGCTCATCGACGTCAACCTGACGCCGAAGGCCTGATCGTTCCAGCGTCACGGGGGGTACACCCGCCGGTCACACCGGCGGGTGTACCCCCCGCTTTCGTTCCGGCGACAGCCGGATCGGAGGTAGGGCCGGCGACAGCCGGACCGGACGTAGCGCCGGTGATGGCCGGACCCTACGTAGCGCCGGCCGGTGGCCGGACCGAATGAGGAGCCGGCCGACCGCCGGACCGAATGAGGAGTGTGAGACCAAGAAATGGCCGAGTTGACCGAGGTTCGACCCAGGGTGCCCACGGCCGTGAGCCGGGAGCGTCGGGTCGGTGGGTCGGTGGCGCGGGTGGCCATCTGGCCGGTGGTCGGGATCGTGGTCACGGTCGCCGTGTGGTGGCTCTCCACGGACGTGTTCTCGCTGGTTCACCCGGCGGTGCTGCCGCCGCCGGTCGAGGTGCTGGACGCGTTCACCGCCAAGCCGAGCCTGCTGTTCGAGGGGCTGCTGGAGACCACCCTGGAGACCCTGATCGGCTTCCTGATCTCGACCGTGGCCGGGATCCTGATCGGGCTCGCGCTGGCCGCCTCGCAGACCCTGGAGCGGATGTTCTCCCCGCTGCTGGTCGGCATCAACGCGATCCCGAAGGTGACGATCGCGCCGCTGCTGGTCTTCGCCTTCGGCTGGGGACAGCAGCCGATTCTGATCATGGTGTTCCTGCTCTGCTTCTTCCCGATCGTCCTCGCCACGACGGCCGGGCTGACCGCCACCCCGTCCGACCTGGTCGAGCTGGCCCGTTCCCTGAACGCCTCGCGGCTGCAGGCGTTCCGCAAGGTACGGATGCCGGCCGCGCTGCCGCAGATCTTCGTCGGGCTGAAGGTCGCCATGCCGCTGGCCGCGATCGGCGCGGTGATCGGCGAGTTCCAGGCCGGTGCGGGCAAGGGCCTGGGTACGCAGATCATCCAGTTCGGCGGCCAGGGTGACAGTGCCACCGCGTGGGTGGCGATCCTGCTGATCGGCATCATGAGCATCGTGCTCTACTACGCCCTGGTCCTGATCGAGTACCTGACGTTGCCGTGGGTACGGGAGACCACCTCGGCCCGGTGAGCTTCGTGCCGCCGGCAGGTCTGCCTCGCGGTGCCACCGACGTCACGGCGGATCCCGGCTCGACCGGGTTCCGCCGTCGGTGCCGACGACGGCGGCCACGTACCAACCCTTCCGGGCCGGTACGTGGCCGCCGTAGCGCCGTACGGTGGTGCTGCGGGTCAGCTCGCCAGACGCCAGCGACCGCCGCGCGCCACGAGCATGCTCAGGGCCTGCGGCATGAGGCCGGAGTGGTTGTCCGGAGTCATCCGGATCGGGCCGCTCAGACCGTCGATCTGGGAGGTCTCCAGCACGTCGCGCAGCCCGTCGCGGTTGACGCTCTCGCTGGTGCTCCCGGCACGGACGGCCGCGTCGGTGATGAGTTGCAGCGCGTCGGCGGCGAACGAGGAGCTGCCGTAGTAGCCGCCGAACCGGGCGGTGTAGTCCCGGAACCACTGCTTGCGGGCCGCCTTTGCGGGCGTCGTCGCGATGACGTCGTCGATCACCATGGTCTGGCTGAACACCATTGTGGTGTTCTCCGCGGCCTGCCCGCCCGCGCCTTCCAGGAACAGGTCACCGGCCGCACCGGCGTCGAAGAAGAGCTGGCCCTGGTAATTGTCCGCCCGTGCCTGGGTGGCGGCCAGGACCGATTGTTCGGCGTTGGTCCATACGATGATCGCGTCTGCCTCAGCTTCGATCATCGCGGTGACCGGGCCGGTGAAGTCGGTGTCGGTCGGTTTGATCGGCTGGGGTGGGGCGGTCTTCAGCTTTGTCTTGCCCAGTTCGTACGCCAGCGCGCTCTGCCCGTCACGGCCGTACGCGTCATCGGTGTAGAGCACACCGACCTTTTTGATTGCCGGCCGGAGCTTCAGTTCGGAGACCAGGGCGGAAGCGCTGTCGGCCGCGTTCGGTGCCAGTTTGAACACATAGCGTCGGTCGGCGACCGGGGTGGCCACGTTGTTCGCCGCGGCCAGGGCGATGGTCGGGATCTTCTTCTCGTTGATGGGCTTTGCCGCGGCGACCGCACACGCGTCGCAGCTGCCCATGATGATGGCGCTGACCTTGGGATCGGCGGCGAACTCACCGATGTTGCGCAGCGATTCGTTCGGGTCGGAGCGGTTGTCCTTGACCGTCAGGGAGAGCGTCCGGCCACCGAGTACACCAGACTCGTTGATCTGCTCGACCTTGAGTTCCAGGGCGCGCTTGTACGCCTCGCCGACCGGCGCCGACGCACCGGAAAGTTCCAGGTCGGCGCGGACGACGATCTCGCCGGTGTCCTGCTGTTCGCTGCTGAACTGGCAGCCGGTGAGCGACGTGGCCAGAATGGCCGAGGCGAGCACCGTGAGTGTCGCGGAGCGGATGGGCGTCAACTCAGTCCTCCATGTGCGCGGCTAGGGCGGGGTGCCCGGTCACCGGCGACGAATTCCGTCCTCAGTAGAGAGACGGGGGTGGTCTGTCGTACGGTGTGCGCGAAGCCTTCGAACCTGGAAAACCTTGCCAATGGCGAGCGCCCGGGTCAAGCGGGCGTAGTCGAGCATGTTTCAGGACGGCGATCCTACATTCGGGACGCCGATCCCACATGCTGGCGGCGACCGGTGTTTGCAGGCGTTAACTTTCCAGAAGCGTACGACCACTCTGACGATATTTGCCCAGTTCAGGGGCACGTGAATAGAAGGGTTTCGGTGAGCAGAGTAGTGGTTCAGTCCCGTCCGACCGATTCCTGCCGCACCGCCGCTTCCCAAATCGGCCTGCTTCTGATGAAATCGCGGCCGTGCCGCGTGCGGCCCCATCCGTGGCAGCAGGCACCGGAGGGGTGGCCACGCGTGGGAGAAACGACGGAGGCGATGTCGTGAGCACCGGACCTACGACCCTGCCCGAAAACGGCCCGCCGGAGCACGGGGCACGGCGCCGCTGGCTGCCCCGACTTCGGGACACCAGGATTCGGTCCAAACTGGCGCTCATCCTGGTGGTGCCGGTGGCAGCGGTTCTCGCGCTGGCCACGGTCCGGTTGGTCGACGTCGGGCAGACCGCCTACGACGCGAACATGATCCGGTCCTTGACCGCGCTCTCGATCGACGTGTCGGCGCTCACCCAGGATCTGCACAAGGAACGGATGGCCGCGGCCACCTACCTCGCCGATCCGGCCGCGAACGCGGACACGTACAACCTGGCTGTCCGGCGTACGGACGAGCGGATCACCGCGTACGGCGACGAGCGCAACTCGATCGGCAACGTGCCCGAATCGATGCAGAGCCGGATCGAGAAGATCGACGACCACCTGGCGACCCTGAACAACACCCGCCAGGAGGTTCTCGACCGCAAGCAGATGCTGGTTGTCGAGGCGGTGCTGCGCTACGGCGTGATCCTCACCGACCTCGGCGACTACGGCGAAACCCTCGGTGAACTCTCCGGTGAGGGCCGGGTGGCGGACAGCCTCCGTGCCGTCGCCGCGTTCGCCCGAGCCAAGGCGGGCGCCGCCGAGGAACAGGCGGTGGGCTTCACCGCGCTGCGGTCGGCCCGGCTCGACGAGGAGCAGTACTCCTCGTTCGTGGCCACCCAGACCAGCCAGCAGGAGGCCCTGGCCTCGTTCGAACTGGCCGCCTCGGCGAGCCAGAACGAACTGGTGGACAAGACCTACAGCGGTGACGCTGTGACGCTGGCCGAACGGGCCGCCTCCGACGTCGCCCGTGCGGTCGGGCAGCCGACCAACGCCGCCTTCGCCAGGAGCACCTCGGAGGCGATCGGCGCGGTCATCGACCTGATGCGGTGGGCGGAAGTCCAGCTCGAGGTCGAGTTGCTCGCCCAGGCCGACCAGGCCCAGTCGGACGTGATCCAGCAGGCCGTGATCGAGTCGATCGTGGTGTTGATCACGCTGATCGTCGCCATCGCGCTCGCCGTCATCCTGGCCCGGTCACTGAACGCCTCGCTACGCCGGTTGCGTGAGGGCGCTCTGTCGGTGGCCAACCACGACCTCCCGGACGCGGTCGCCCGGCTGCAGAACGTCGGCAGCATCGGCGACGGCGGCGTGGAGGAGATCGTCCGCCAGGTCCGGGACCCGATCCGACTGAACAACAAGGACGAGATCGGCCAGGTCGCGCTCGCCTTCAACGTCGTACACCGGGAAGCGGTCCGGGTCGCGGCCGAGCAGGCCGCCCTGCGGACCAGCGTCTCCGCGATGTTCCTCAACCTGGCCCGTCGAAGCCAGGCGCTGGTCGACCGCATGATCGGCGAGCTCGACATGATCGAGCGCGGCGAGGAGGACCCGAAGCGGTTGGCCCAGCTCTTCGAGCTGGACCACCTGGCCACCCGAATGCGCCGCAACGACGAGAACCTGCTGGTCCTCGCCGGTGCGGACTCCACCGCCCCGCGCCGCGACGACGCTCTGCTGGTCGACGCGCTGCGGGCAGCCCAGTCCGAGGTCGAGGCCTACAACCGGATCGAGTTCGGCACGGTCGACACCGACATCTCGGTGGCCGCGCACGCCGTCAACGACGTCGTCCGCCTGGTCGCCGAACTGCTCGACAACGCGACCCGGTTCTCCTCGCCGAACACGGTCGTGGTCGCCGACGCCCGGCGGATCCGTGACTACGTACTGATCCAGGTCGAGGACCGTGGCCTGGGCCTGAGCGAGGAACAGCTCGACGCGCTCAACCGTCGGTTGGCGGCTCCGCCGACCGTGGACGTGGCCGCGTTCCGACTGATGGGTCTGGCCGTGGTGAGCCGGCTCGCCTCCCGGTACGGCATCCGGGTGGAACTGCGCCGCAACGTCGAGGGCGGCACGGTGGCCCAGGTCACCCTGCCCAGCGAGACCGTGGTGCTGCCGCAGTTGCGCGGTCGCGAGCCACTGGCCACCCGGCCCCGGCAGCCGCTCGCGGTCGAGCCGGGTCCGGCGGCCGCGCTGCCGGCCGGTCCGAGCTGGTCGGAACCGATGACGCCGGTCGGTGCCGGCCGTACCTCCGCCGCCACCCTGACCGACCAGTGGCGTACCACCCCGCCGGTACAGCCGCAGCCGATGCAGTGGCAGACCGCCGACGTACGGGACACCACGACGCCGGTCGGCGCCACCGCCGCGCCGGTGACCCACCAGTTGGCCGCGCAGCCGACGGCCGCGCATCCACTGGTCACCCCGCCCCCGCCCGCCACGCACCCCACCCTGACCGCGCCGGTCGACAGCTACGCGGGCACGCCGACGATGGCCTACCCGACGGTTCGTTCGCTGCCGCAGCGCACCGTCGGTGCCGGGGTGGCTCCCACCCCCGCGCCGGCCGCTCCGACGGCGGCACCGTCGGCCGGACTGCCGTCCGGACCGGTGGCCGGTATGACCCCCACACCACCGCCGGCACCGCCGGTCGCTCCGGCGCCCGCACCCCGGGCACCGGAACAGCCGGGCGAGGCGCCGATCTTCCGGGAGATGGAAGCGGTCTGGTTCCGTTCCCACGGACAGGATTCGACGGCCATCTTCAACGTTCCGCCGGGGGGTTACCAGACACCTCCCGCTCCCCGCACCGTCCCGGCACCACGAGCGGCCGAGCCGGCCGCGCAACGGGCCAGCCTGGCGGAGAGCGTCGCCGCCCGGGGCCGGGCCACCCTGCCGGCCCGTACTCCCGGCCAGACCACGTCGACCGGTTACACCCCGCCGCAGGCGCCGGCCGTACCGGCCGCGCCGGTCCGGGCACCGGAACCGGTGGCGGCGCCGGTCGCCGCACCGGTGGCCGCACCGGTCTCCCCGCCGGCAGGCACCGGTACGGAGGCCTGGCGGACGGCTGCGGACGAGGGCTGGGCCCGGGCCACCCGGGCGGCCGAGCCGGCCGCGTCGGGTACCACCCGCTCGGGTCTGCCCAAGCGGGTGCCGCAGGCACAACTCGTGCCCGGCGGCGTCGAGACCAAGCCCGGTCAGGCACCGAGCCGTCGAACTCCGGACGAGGTACGGGGACTGCTGTCCGCCTATCACCGCGGTGTGCAACGCGGCCGTACGGCCGGCAGTGAGCAGAACGGCACGACATCAACCAAGGAGACGAGCCGATGAACAGGCCAGCAGCGATGCAGGACATGGGTTGGCTGCTCAGCAACTTCGCCGACAGCGTGGCGGGGATCGCGCACGTGGTGGCCGTCTCGGCCGACGGGCTGCTCCTCGCCTCCTCACGCGACCTGCCGCAGGACCGCGCCGACCAGCTCGCCGCGATCACCTCCGGTGTGGTCAGTCTGACCGACGGTGCTTCCCGGATGTTCAGTGCCGGCGGAGTGCTGCAGACCGTCATCGAGATGGACAGCGGTTACCTGTTCCTCATGTCGATCAGTGACGGGTCGTCGATGGCCGTACTGGCTGCCCGGAGTTGCGATGTCGGCCAGGTGGGCTACGAGATGGCGCTCCTGGTCGAACGGGTGGGTGCCGCGCTGGTGCCGTTGCCGCGTGAGGCGGTCGCCCGCCCCTAGCACGGTTTTGCCCAAGGACGGATGTCGGTGGTGCCGCGACCTGATCGAAAGGAGGTGACCGCAGGATGGACTACCCCCCGCGCCGTGAGGACCCGCGAGGTGCGTTGGTTCGGCCGTACGCGGTCACCCGCGGCCGTACCGAACCTCGCCAGGACATCGCCCTTGAGGCGGTACTCACGGCGACTCCGGCGGCGGTTGCGGAGTCCCGGTTCGCCGGGCACGACAAGCACCGCATCGCCACTGTCTGCGAGGGCCGGGCGCAGTCGCTGGCGGAGATCGCCGCGTACACCCGGCTTCCGTTGGGTGTCGCCCGAGTGCTGGTCGCCGACATGGTGGCGGACAGCTTGCTGACGCTGCACACTGCCGCTCCCCCGGAAGCGTACGAGGAGCGGATGGAACTGCTTGAGAGGGTGCTAAGTGGACTTCGCAGGCTATGACCCCGTCGGGGCACGCCGCAACCGGGGGATCACCTCCGCGAAGATTGTGGTTGCGGGCGGCTTCGGGGTGGGCAAGACGACGCTTGTCGGCGCGGTCTCGGAGATCACTCCGCTGACCACCGAGGCGGTGATGACAGCGGCCGGTGTCGGCATCGACGATCCGTCGAAGGTGCCGGGCAAGGAGACCACCACGGTCGCCATGGACTTCGGTCGTATCACCATGGCCCAGGACCTGATTCTCTATTTGTTCGGGACGCCGGGGCAGACCCGGTTCTGGTTCATGTGGGACGAGATCATCCGGGGTGCGGTGGGTGCGGCCGTGCTGGTCGACACCCGGCGGATCACGGACGCGTTCGCCCCGCTCGACTATTTCGAAAACCGGCAACTGCCATACGTGGTTGCGTTGAACCGTTTCGACGGAGCACCGCAGTACGCGCCGGAGGAGGTGCGGGAGGCCCTGGCCATCGCCCCGCACGTACCGCTGGTGATGACCGACGCCCGGCACCGGGATTCGGTCAAGCAGGTGCTGGTGACCGTCGTGGAGCACGCGATGGCGACCCTGCAGGCGCAGCACGGCCGGGGTTTTCCCACCCCGGTCGGCTGACCCTCGGTTCACCAGCCGGCCGGGGGCCGTGCGGTCGGTCGACCGGACGGAACCCCGGTCGGCGGCGGCTGCTCCGGCTCCCGGGCGGGGATCCTCCGGGCTCGGAGGAACCAACGTCGCGTCGACGGGGCTTCCGTCAGCGCGCCCGCCGGCAATTCCGGTCGCCGCATTCACGCGCGACCATTCCCCATGGTCCTACGGCCATGGGGAAAGAGCGTTCGACGGTCGATTCCGCCGAACGGAAAAATTGATCAGTCGACCGGTAGCCGGTAGCCGCGCTTGACGACGGTCTGCACCACGCCCGGCGTACGCAGGGCGGCCCGGAGCCGGGCCACGGCCATCTCCACCGCGTGTTCGTCGGCCCCGCGCGGAAGCGTACGCAGCAGGTCGGCGCGGGAGAGCACCCGGCCCGGAGTGGCGGCGAGTGCCCGGAGCACCGCCATCGGTGCCGGCGCCAGCGGGCGCAGTTCACCGTCGACCACTGCCGCGTGGCCACGCAGGGTGAGCAGGTGCCCGGCGACCTTGACGTTGACCGCCCGTCGGGGAAGTTCGTCGACGATGCTGCGGACCAGGGCGCCGAGGCGGGCCCTGGCCGGGGCGAGCACCGGTACGCCGTGCCGGCGCAGCGGTGCGGCGGTGACCGGCCCGACGCAGGCGGCCAGTACGTCCGCACGGAACGCCTCCAGTACGGCGTCGCCACCGGTGCCGGCCGCGCGCAGCAGCGCCCCGACGGCCGGGGCTGAGGTGAAGGTGACCGCGTCGACCAGCCGCCCGGTGATCAGGTCGACCAGTCGGTGCAGCGGGGCCGGATCGGTCGGCGGAGCCCAGCGGTAGACCGGTACCTCGATCACGGTGGCTCCGGCGTCCTCCAGGGCGCTGGTGCATTCCGGCTGCCGCTCGCCGTGCAGTTGCATCGCGACCACCCGGCCGGCGACACCCCGCTCCCGCAGGTGGTCGACCACCTCGTCGCAGCTCTCCGAGTGCGGCGACCACTCGTCGTGCAGGCCGGCGGCCCGGATCGCGCCCCGCGCCTTCGGCCCACGGGCGACGATGTACGCCTCGGAGAGGACCGAGCGCAGCGGTTCGGCCAGCCCCCAGCCCTCGGCGGCCTCCAGCCAGCCCCGCATGCCGATGCCGGTGTTCGCCATCACCACGTCGGGCGGGTTGTCCAGGCAGGCGCGGGTGGCGGCGCGCAGCTCGGAGTCGTCGGCCAGTGGGACGATCCGTAGCGCCGGTGCGAGCACCACCCGGGCGCCCCGGCGTTCCAGTAGTGCGGCGAGTTCGTCGCGGCGCCGGTCGGCGGTCACGCCGATGGTGAATCCGGCCAGTTCGTCGGACATCAGGGCTCCTGCCGGGTGCCGACCTCGATGACGTTGTCCCGGCAGCGGATGCGGTAGGTCGGCACCGCCACCCCGGGGTCGTCGAGGCACCGGCCGGTGCGGAGGTCGTACACCTGCTTGTGCAGGGGGGAGGCGACGGTCGGGGTGGCGCCCCGGCTGCCGACGATGCCGCGCGACATCACGTACGCGCCGCCGATCGGGTCCCGGTTGCCGATCGCGAAGAGCTGCCCGTCGTGGGTCCGGAAGACGGCCACCTGCTCGTCATCGACCAGCGCGGCGACACCCCGCTCCGGCTCCACCCGTGGGTACGGGCAGACCGGTGTCCACCGCTGTCCAGCGGCACCGTCCAGGCTCATCGGCGTACTCCCTCGTTCGTGGTAGGTCGGCCGGCGCCGTTCGTGGTCGGCAGGCCGAGGGCGACCGGCCGGCGTTCGGTCGTCGCCGGGACCGGTTGGCCCCGCTCCACCGTGAAACTGATCGACGGGTCGGGGGTGTCCGGCGCGTTGACGAACGAGGTGAACCGGCGCAGCCGTTCCGGGTCGTCGAGGGTTTCCCGCCACTCGTCGGCGTAGTCGGCGACGTGCCGGGACATCGCCGCGTCGAGCTCCGCGCAGAGCCCGAGACTGTCGTCGACGATGACCGCCCGGAGGTGGTCGAGGCCGCCGTCCATCGCCTCCAGCCAGCCCGCGGTGCGCTGCAACCGGTCGGCCGTACGGATGTAGAACATCAGGTAGCGGTCGAGGTAGCGGACCAGTTCCTCGGTGGACAGGTCGGTGGCGAACAGTTCGGCGTGCCGGGGCCGGAAGCCGCCGTTCCCGCCGAGGTAGAGGTTCCAGCCCTGGTCGGTGGCGATGATGCCGAAGTCCTTGCTCCGCGCTTCGGCGCACTCGCGGGCGCACCCGGAGACCGCCGACTTGAGCTTGTGCGGTGCGCGCAGCCCCCGGTAGCGCAGCTCCAGGGCGATCGCCAGGCCGACGGAGTCCTGTACGCCGTACCGGCACCAGGTGGAGCCGACGCAGGACTTGACCGTACGCAGAGCCTTGCCGTACGCGTGACCGGACTCGAACCCGGCGTCGACCAGCCGCCGCCAGATCCGGGGCAACTGCTCGACCCTCGCCCCGAAGAGGTCGATCCGCTGACCGCCGGTGATCTTCGTGTAGAGGTTGAAGTCGCGGGCCACCTCGCCGATGACGATCAGCTTCTCCGGGGTGATCTCGCCGCCGGGGATCCGGGGCACGACCGAGTACGTCCCGTCCCGCTGGATGTTGGCCAGGAAGTGGTCGTTGGTGTCCTGGAGCGCGGCCTGCTCACCGTCGAGCACGTACCCGTTGCCGAGCGAGGCGAGGATCGAGGCGACCACCGGTTTGCAGATGTCGCAGCCCCGGCCGCGCCCGTACTCGGCGACGAGCTGGGAGAACGTGCGGATCCCGCGTACCCGGACCAGGTCGAACAGTTCCTGCCGGCTCTGGTCGAAGTGCTCGCAGATCGCCTTGGACAGCCGTACCCCGGAGACGGCGAGCAGTTGCTTGAGCATCGGTACGCAGGAACCGCAGCTCGTGCCGGCCCGGGTGCACGCCTTCAGGTCCGGTACGTCGGTGCAGCCGTCCGCGATCGCGGCGACGATCTGGTCCTTGGTCACCGCGTTGCAGGAGCAGACCTGCGCGCCACCGGGCAGCGCGGCGATCCCGGCACCCGCACCGCCGCCCTCGCCCGCCGGGGCGAGCAGGGTCAGCGGGGGACCGGGCAGTGGGCCGCCGACGCTGGCCCGCAGGGTCGGGTACGCGGACGCGTCGCCGACCAGCACCCCGCCGAGCAGTGTTTTGGCGTCGTCGGAGAGGACCAGCTTGGCGTAGCTGCGGGTGGCCGGGTCGGTCCAGGTCACGTCCAGACTGCCGGGGGTGGTGCCGTGGGCGTCACCGAACGAGGCGACGTCCACCCCGAGCAGTTTGAGCTTGGTGGCGGTGTCGGCGCCGGGGAAGGTCGCGGTACCGCCGAGCAGCCGGTCGGCGACCACCTCGGCCATCGCGTAACCGGGCGCGACCAGGCCGTAGCAGGTGCCGCCGAGCGCGGCGCACTCGCCGATCGCCCAGATCCGTTCGTCGCCGGTCCGGCAGGTCTCGTCGACCTCGACACCGCCCCTGGGACCGAGGGCCAGTCCGGCGGCCCGGGCCAGCTCGTCGCGGGGGCGGATGCCGGCGGCGACCACCACCAGGTCGGTGGCGACGGTGTTGCCGTCGCCGAGGACGAGTCCGGTCACCGCGCCGTCCGGTCCCGGTCGCATCGCGGTGGTGGCCGTGCCGAGGTGCAGGACGACGCCGAGGTCCTCGACGTAGCGGCGGAGCATCGCGCCACCGGCCTCGTCGACCTGGACCGGCATCAGCCGGGGGGCGAACTCCACCAGGTGGGTGTCGAGTCCGAGCAGGCGCAGCGCGTTGGCCGCCTCTAGGCCGAGCAGGCCGCCACCGATCACCGTCCCGGTCCGCCGGCCTAACGAGTAGTCCCGGATCGCGTCCAGGTCGTCCAGGGTGCGGTAGACGAAGACCCCGGCCCGCAGCCCGGCGGTGTTGTCCGGACCGGCGGCGCCGTCGATCGGCGGCACGAACGGGTACGAGCCGGTCGCCAGCACCAGGGCGTCGTACGGGTACTCGCCGGTGGCGGTGCGTACCAGCCGCCGGTCCCGGTCGATGCCGAGCACGGGTTCGTCCAGCCGGTGCTCGACGCCGTCGTCCGGGGTGTGCAGGCTCAGCTCCTCGGCGCTCACCCCGTCCAGGTACGCCGAGAGCCGGACCCGGTCGTACGCCGGTCGGCTCTCCTCGCCGAGTACGGTGACCTGCCAGCGGGCGCCGGTGTCACGGGTGCGCAGTGCTTCGACGAAGCGTTGGCCGACCATGCCGTTGCCGACCACGACGAGCTTGTTGCGGTTCATCCGGACACCTCCGCGGAGTCGGCTGTGGACAACCAGTGGACGATTCCCTCGACGGCGTCGCGGCAGCTCCCGCAGCCGGTGGTGGCTCGGGTCGCGGTGACCACCTCGGCGACCGACCGGGCGCCCGCGCGCCAGCAGCGCACCAGGGCGCCCTTGGGGACGGTGTTGCACTGGCAGACGGTGGCGGCGTCCGGCATCAGCGCGGGGGACTCGACCGGAGTGCCGGACCGGTCGCCGACGGCGCGGCCGAGCAGCAGCGCGCGGCGGTCGCTCGGCACCGGGGTGCCCCGGTCGAAGAGCTGGATGACCGTCCCGACGGCGGGATTGTCGCCGAGCATGATCGCTCCGGTGAGCCGTTCGCGCACGATCCGGAGCCGGGCGTACGTGCCCCGGGCCGGGTCGGTGAAGCTCAGCTCCTCGACCGCCGGCTCGGACCCGTCGACCGGGCCCAGGTCACCCATGGCCGCGAGGTCGATCCCGGCCGCCTTGAGCCGGGTCACCGGTGCCTGCGGCCGGTAACGGTCGCCGGCCCGGTCGCCGCTCAGCACTCCGGCCAGCACCCGGGCCTGTGCCCAGGCGGGCGCGACCAGCCCGGTGAGCTGCCCATCGTGCTGTGCGCAGTCGCCGATCGCGAAGATCCGCGGGTCGCTGGTGGCCAGCCGGTCGTCGACCACGACACCCCGCTCGACGGTCAGGCCGGCGGATCGGGCCAGCCCGGTCTCCGGCCGTACGCCGCAGGCCAGGACCAGCAGGTCGGCGGTCAGCCGGTGGCCGGCGGGGAGTTCGAGGGTGACCCGGTCCGCGTCGACGTGCACGGCGGTGGCGGCGGCGTCGAGGTGGCTGATGACGCCGAGCCCGGCCAGGGTCCGGGCCAGCACCGCTCCGGCGGCCGGGTCGAGTTGGCGGTTCATCAGGTGCCCGACCGGGTGGACCACGCGTACGTCGAGCCCGCGCGACGCCAGCCCACGGGCTGCTTCCAGGCCGAGCAGGCCGCCGCCGAGGACCAGGGCGGTCCGCGCGCCGGCGGCGGCGAGGATCCGCCGGCAGTCGTCCAGGGTACGGAAGGCGACCACCCGCTCCGGCAGCCGATCCGGATCAGGTACGAGTCCGGGCAGCGGCGGCACGATGGCCCGGCTGCCGGTGGCGAGCACGAGGTGGTCGTACTCGACGGTGTCGCCCCGGTCGGTGGTGACCGTCGCGGCTACCGGGTCGACGGCGGTGACGGTGACTCCGGGGCGGATGTCGACGCCGTGTCCGGCGGCCTCGGTCAGCTCCACCTGCGTCTCGTCGATCTTGCCCGCGAGCAGGTTCGACAGCATGATCCGGTTGTACGCCCGGTGCGGTTCGGCACCCAGCACCACGATCTTCCGGTCCCCGTCGCGGGCCCGCAGTTCGCTCGCCAGCCGGGATCCGGCCATGCCGTAGCCGACGATGACCACCCGGCCGGTCATGCCCGCTCCACCCGGACCGCGCAGACTTTGAACTCGGGCATCTTCGAGGTCGGGTCGAGGGCGTCGTTGGTGAGCGAGTTGGCCCGCGAGGCCCCGCCCCAGTGGAAGGGGGCGAAGACGGTGTCGGCGCGGATGGTGTCGCTGAGCCGGGCCGGTGCCCGCATCTCACCGCGTCTGCTGTGGACCGTCACCTCGTCCCCGTCGGCCACCCCGAGCCGGCTGGCCAGGTCCGGATGGAGTTCGAGGAACGCGTTCGGCGCCGCCGTACGAAGCGGTCCGATCCGGCGGGTCTGGGCACCGGACTGGTACTGGGCGAGCACCCGCCCGGTGGTCAGGTAGAGCGGATATTCCGGGCAGACCTCCTCGGCCGCCGGCCGGTGCTCGACCGGCAGGAACCGGGCCCGGCCGTCCGGGGTGGGAAAGGTTTCCGCGAACAGTCGGGGGATGCCCGGCCGGTCCTCCGCCGGGCAGGGCCAGAAGACCCCGTCCTCGGCGTCGATCCGGTCCCAGGTGACGCCTGCGTAGTCGGCGATCCCGCCGGCCGAGGCCCGCCGCAGCTCGTCGAAGACCAGGCGCGGATCCTCCGGAAAGCTCGACCCGGCACCGCCGCCGGTCGTCCCGTTGCCGGTCGTCCCGTTGCCGTCCGTCGCGCTGCCGGTCGTCCGGCCGCCGGTCGTCCCGTTGCCGGCCACCCCGTCGCCCACCAGACGGCGGGCCAGTTCGGCGATGACGGACAGGTCGGTGCGGACTCCGGCGGGCGGTGGGCGCAGGGCCCGTCGCCGGAGGATCCGACCCTCCAGATTGGTCATCGTCCCGTCCTCCTCCGCCCACTGCGCGGTCGGCAGGACCACGTCGGCCATGGCCGCGGTCTCGGAGAGGACGAAGTCGGCGACCACCAACAGGTCGAGGTCGGCCAGCCGGCGCTGGATCCGCCCGGCCCGGGGTGCGGAGACGACCGGATTGGAGCCGAAGACCAGCAGGGCCCGGGGACCGGTCGGTGAGCCGATCGAGTCGAGCAGTTCGTAGGCGGACAGACCGGGACCGGGCAGGTCGTCCGGGTGCACGCCCCAGACGCCGGCCACGTGGGCGCGGGCGGCCGGATCGTCGATCCGCCGGTAGCCCGGCAACTGGTCGGCCTTCTGCCCGTGCTCACGACCGCCCTGGCCGTTGCCCTGCCCGGTGAGGCACCCGTACCCGGAACCGGGCCGGCCGGGCAGCCCGAGGGCGAGGGCGAGGTTGATGAAGGCGGTGACCGTGTCGACGCCCTTGGCGTGCTGCTCGGCGCCCCGGGCGGTCAGGATGATCGCGGTGCCGGCGGTGCCGAGCGCGCGGGCCGCCGTCTCCAGGTCCGCCACCGGTACGCCGGAGAGCCGCTCGACCTGCGCCGGCCAGTAACCGGCGACGCTGCGGCGTACGGCGTCGAAGCCGGCGGTGCGGGTCTCGACGTAGTCCCGGTCGACCCACCCCTCGGTGACGGCGATGTGCAGCAGGGCGTTGGCCACCGCGAGATCCGTACCCGGCATCGGTTGCAGGTGCAGGGTGGCCTGGCGGGCGGTGGCGGTCACCCGGGGGTCGATCACGATCAGGTTGCCGCCGCGGGCCTTCTGCTCGACCAGGTAGCGCACCAGCGGTGGCATGGTCTCGGCCACGTTCGCGCCGACCAGCAGCAGGGTGTCCGCCCCGGCCAGGTCGGCCAGCGGAAACGGCAGCCCCCGGTCGATGCCGAAGGCGCGGTTGCCGGCCGCCGCGGCCGAGGACATGCAGAACCGGCCGTTGTAGTCGATGTTCCGGGTACGCAGGGCCACCCGGGCGAACTTGCCCAGCGCGTACGCCTTCTCGTTGGTCAGCCCGCCGCCGCCGAACACGGCGATCGAGTCGGGGCCGTACGCGGTCTGCAGACCGGCGATGGTGCGGGCGACCCGGTCCAGCGCCTCGTCCCAGGTGGCCGGGCGCAGTTGCGCGGTGTGCGGGTCGCGTACGAGTGGGGTGGTCAGCCGGTCGGGGTGGTCGAGCAGTTCGGCCGCGGTCCAGCCCTTCTGGCACAGGCCGCCACGGTTGGTCGGGAACTGCCGGGACCGGACCTCGACCCGTTGCGGTGTGGCGCGAAGTGTCATCCCGCATTGCAGGGCGCAGTACGGGCAGTGCGTGTCGACGTCCGGTGCCGACATGGTGACGCCCGGTGGTGGCGCACCGGAATACGTCCCGTCCCGCGCAAGGTCCGTCATGTCCGAAGCGTGGACGGGGGTGGTTTCGCGGCCGGGTCCCTTTTGTTTCGTGCCTGCTAAGAGGCGCTCACAGTGCGTGTGGGCAGAGGGTTAGTCGATCGGGTCTATAATATGGGAAAACTGTCTTACATTTTGGGAGACCCGGATGAGCGTGGTGCACCTGTTCGAAGCCGCCGCCGGCACCTATGACCAGGCCAGACGCCGGCTCGTGCCGTGCTTTGACGACTTCTACGGCACCGCCGTCGAGGTGTCGGCGCCGGTGCTGCGTACCGCCCTCGCGGAGGGGCGTACACCGGAGGTTCTCGACCTCGGAGCCGGCACCGGACTGCTCTCGTCACTGGTCGGCGCGGCCGTGCCCGGTGCCCGGATCACCCTGGTCGACGCCGCACCGGCGATGCTGGAGATCGCCGCCCGGCACCTGACCGCCCAGGGGGTCCCGCACACGGTCGAGGTGGCCGACCTGGCCGACCCGCTGCCCACCGCCCGGTACGACGCGGTGGTCACCGCGCTCGCCGTCCACCACCTCGACGACGCCGGCAAACGCGCGCTCTACCAACGGATATACGACGTCCTCCGACCTGGTGGAGTGTTCGTCAACGCCGAACAGGTGGCCGGACCCACCCCCGAACTCGACCGGCGGTACGCCGAGGTCTGGCTGGCCCAGATCACCGCTCTCGGATCGGACCGGGCCGAGATCGACGCCGCACACCAGCGGATGGCCTACGACCGCCCCGCCCCCGTGGCCGCCCAGTGCGACTGGCTCACCGAAGCCGGCTTCACCGACGTCGACTGCTTCTTCAAAGCCTGGCGCTTCGCCGTCTTCGCCGGCCACCGCCCGCTCCACTAACCCCCGCCGCCCCACTGTGCCCGCCCCGCCCCGCCGCCCCGCTGCGCCCGCACTTGTAGAGAAAGAGTGGTTATCGGGGGCGCGAAAGGCCCTCTTTCTCTACAAGAGGCGCCACCCCTGTGGCGAGCGTTTCGGGGGTTCTCACGGGTGGGGGGTGGGGGTGGTGCGGGGTTGGTTGCGGGGTGGACGCGGGACGCGAACCGTACGGAAACTGATCGCGCCTAGCTTTCGGCTCGTCCCCGACGAGAAGGAGCCGGCCCGTGAGCACAGCCCCCACCACGGCGGACCCCGCAGAGGTTCCCCCGATCGCACCCGCTCCCGCAGGTAGGCCGGCACCGGCGACCCCTCGCCGGACCGCACCCGGCCGGCGGCACCGGATCGACGACTGGCGGCCGGAGGACCCGACGTTCTGGCGGCTCACCGGCGCGGCCGTCGCCCGGCGCAACCTCGCCTTCTCCGTCTTCTCCGAGCACATCGGCTTCTCCGTCTGGAGTCTCTGGTCGGTGCTGGTGCTCTTCCTCGGCCCCGAGTACGGCATCGACCCGGCCGGCAAGTTCCTGCTCACCGCCGTACCGACGGCGCTCGGGGCGGTGCTGCGGCTGCCGTACACCTTCGCGGTCGGGGTCTTCGGGGGCAGGAACTGGACCGTGATCAGCGCCGCCCTGCTGCTCCTGCCGACTATCCCGATGACGATCCTGATCGAGCCGGGAGTCTCCTACGGAACGCTCATGATCCTCGCCTGTCTGGCCGGGGTCGGCGGCGGCAACTTCGCCTCGTCGATGGCGAACATCAACCTGTTCTACCCCGACCGGCACAAGGGGTGGGCGCTCGGCCTGAACGCGGGGGGCGGCAATCTCGGCGTACCGGCGGTGCAGTTGGTCGGCCTGCTGGTCCTGGCGACCGCCGGTGCGGCGTACCCCCGGTTGGTCCCGGCGGTCTACCTGCCGCTGATCGTGCTGGCCGCGCTGCTCGCCGCGCGGTACATGGACAACCTCTCGCCGGCGGCCACCGGACGCGACGGGTCGGCCGGTACGCCGAGCGAGCGGGGCGCGATGCGGGAGGTGGCCCGGGATCCGCACACCTGGATCATGTCCTTCCTCTATATCGGGACATTCGGCTCGTTCATCGGGTTCGGGTTCGCCTTCGGGCAGGTGCTCCAGGTGCAGTTCGGTGACCGGTTCGCCACCCCGCTGGACGCGGCGTACCTCACCTTCCTGGGGCCACTGGTCGGTTCGCTGATCCGGCCGCTGGGCGGGTACCTCGCCGACCGGTGGGGCGGGGCGCGGGTGACCTGCTGGAACTTCGTGTTGATGGCGCTCGGCGCCGGTGTGGTGCTCTATGCCTCCGGGCGGGGTTCACTGCCGCTGTACCTGGTCGGCTTCATTGCCCTGTTCGTCTTCTCCGGCATCGGCAACGGCTCCACGTACAAGATGATCCCGGCGATCTTCCGGGCCCGGGCCCGGATCGATGCCGGCGCCCTGGCCGAGGTGTCGGTGGACGCGGCCCGGCGGGCGGTACGGCTGGCCGGCGCCCTGATCGGGATCGCCGGTGCGGTCGGCGCCTTCGGGGGAGTGCTGGTCAACATCGCCTTCCGGCAGTCGTTCCTGACCTACCGGACGGCCGATGCCGCCTATGTCAGTTTCATCGTCTGCTACGCGCTCTGCGTTGTCGTCACCTGGGCGGTCTATCTCCGGCCGTCGCCCCGGCGGCTGTCCGGCGTGTGACCAGGGCGGTCCGGCGGGGGACGGGGCCGCCCGGGGGGAGATCCGGGCGGCCGGCGCCGGCCGCGCCCCGCCGCAACAGGGCGGCCGGGTGCAGCCCGGCGACACGGGTGTGATTGGGTGTACGGGTACGATCAGCTGCGGCTGGTGACTGGGTGGCCCGGTCTGACCCACCGGTTCAGGACCGGCGGGCGCGGCGGGTGGCCGGTGGCGATCCGTGGCCCCCGTTTTGACCGCGTGCGGGCCGGAAGAGTAACATCGCCTGCTGTTGTGTGACAGCCGAGGGCGTGCCCCATCAGGTACGCTTGGTCGTTCGTGCGCGCCTGGTGACCGGTGCGTGACCCCAGACCGACGACGAGACAAGGTAGACCTGTGCGTACGTACAGCCCGAAGCCGGGTGAGATCGAGCGTCAGTGGCACGTTATCGACGCCGCTGATGTCGTGCTGGGCCGTCTGGCCACCCACGCTGCCACGTTGCTGCGTGGCAAGCACAAGCCCACTTTCGCGCCGCACGTCGACACCGGTGACTTCGTCGTCGTTGTGAACGCGGGCAAGGTCGCGCTGACCGGTAACAAGCGTCAGACCAAGATCGCTTACCGCCACTCCGGCTACCCGGGCGGCCTCAAGCAGGTCCGCTACGAGGAGCTGCTGGAGAAGCGCCCCGAGCAGGCCATCGAGCTCGCCGTCAAGGGGATGCTCCCGCACAACAAGCTCGGCCGGCAGCTGATCAAGAAGCTGAAGGTCTACCCCGGTGCCGAGCACCCGCACATCGCGCAGGCGCCGGTGCCGTTCGAGATCAAGCAGATCGCGCAGTGAGCGCGGACGAAGGAATCAGCATGACCGACACCATTGAGGCCGAGCCCACGCCGGTCGTCGAGACCGAGACCCCGGCCGAGACCGAGACCGCCGCTCCGGCCGCCCCGGTTGCCCGGGCCCCTCGCGGTGACCGGCCGATCCAGACCGTTGGCCGCCGCAAGGAGGCCATCGTCCGGGTCCGCATCGTCCCCGGCAGCGGCAAGATCACCTGCAACGGGCGCGAGCTCGAGGCGTACTTCCCGAGCAAGGTGCACCAGCAGCTCATCAAGGAGCCGCTGGTGACCGCCGAGAAGACCGAGCAGTTCGACGTGATCGCGAACCTCCGTGGCGGCGGCACCACCGGGCAGGCCGGCGCGCTGCGCCTCGGCATCGCCCGCGCGCTGATCGTCAACGAGCCCGACGACCGCCCGGCGCTCAAGAAGGCCGGCTTCCTCACCCGGGACGCCCGGGTCAAGGAAAGCAAGAAGTACGGCCTCAAGAAGGCCCGTAAGGCGCCTCAGTACTCGAAGCGCTGATCAGCTCTTTCTTCACCCCCTTGCACGTCTGACGGACGGCCGGGTCCGCCTCCCCCTCGCGCGGTGGCGGGCCCGGCCGCTCGCTTTTTCCACTGGTCTGCTCCCCCGGAGGTACTCGCGCATGGGCCGGTTGTTCGGCACGGATGGCGTACGTGGACGTGCGAACGCCGACCTGACCCCCGAGTTGGCGCTCGCGGTCGCCGTCGCGGCCGCGCACACCCTGGCCGAGTCCGACCTCAGCCACCGGCCGCTGGCCGTGGTGGGGCGGGACACCCGGGCCAGCGGCGAGATGCTGGAGGCGGCCGTGGTGGCCGGCCTGGCCAGCGCGGGCGCGAATGTCGTACGGGTCGGCGTGCTGCCCACCCCGGCGGTGGCGTACCTGGTCGCCGAGACCAAGGCGGACCTGGGCGTGATGCTCTCCGCGTCGCACAACCCGATGCCCGACAACGGGATCAAGCTCTTCGCGGCCGGCGGTAGCAAGCTCCCCGACGAGGTCGAGCTGAAGATCGAAGCGGCCATCGAGGCGAACGACTCGTCCGACTGGCACCGGCCCACCGGCGCCGACGTCGGCCGGGTGCACGACCTGCTGGACGGCGCCGACCACTACATCCAGCACCTCGTCGGGAGCGTCTCGCACCGGCTGGAGGGGATCAAGGTCGTGGTGGACTGCGCGAACGGGGCCGCCTCCGACCTGGCGCCGGTGGCGTACCGGGAGGCCGGTGCCGAGGTCATCGCGATCCACGCCGAGCCGGACGGCATCAACATCAACGACGACTGCGGCTCGAACCACCTGGCCCGGCTCCAGGCCGCGGTGGTCGAGCACGGTGCGCACCTCGGCATCGCGCACGACGGCGACGCCGACCGGTGCGTGGCGGTGACCGCCGACGGCGAGGAGGTCGACGGTGACCAGATCCTGGGCATCCTCGCCCTGGCCATGCGCGACGCCGGCACGCTGACCGCGGACACCGTGGTCGCGACCGTGATGAGCAACCTCGGCCTGCGTATCGCCATGTCCCGCGAGGGCATCCGGCTGATCGAGACCAAGGTCGGCGACCGGTACGTGCTGGAGGAGTTGCGCGCCTCCGGGCTGGCCCTCGGCGGCGAACAGAGCGGGCACGTCGTGCTTCCCGAGTACGCCACCACGGGCGACGGCCTGCTCACCGCACTCCAGGTGATGTCCCGG
This sequence comes from Micromonospora sp. NPDC004704, assembly GCF_053601675.1. Lineage (NCBI taxonomy): Bacteria > Bacillati > Actinomycetota > Actinomycetes > Micromonosporales > Micromonosporaceae > Micromonospora > Micromonospora sp. NPDC004704. Next base: position 26,992 of record NZ_JBSGCD010000046.1, read on the forward strand.
ATGGCGGCCACCGGACGCTCGCTGGCCGACCTCGCGTCGGTGGTGGTGAAGCTGCCGCAGGTGCTGATCAACGTGCCGGTCGGGGACCGGACCGTCGGCGCCGGTGCGCCCGCCGTACTGGGCGCGGCCGAGCGGGCCGAGGCCGAGTTGGGCGAGACCGGGCGGGTGCTGCTCCGGCCGTCGGGCACCGAACCGCTGGTCCGGGTGATGGTCGAGGCCGCCACCCAGGAGATCGCCCAGACGGTGGCCGAGCGGATCGCGGCCGAGGTACGCCTCGCCAGCCCGATCGCCTGACCGGGCCGACGCTCAGCGCAGCGTACGGAGCCGCTCGACCGCCTCGGCCAGCACCTCGGGGCGCTTGCAGAAGGCGAACCTGACCAGTCGACGCCCGGCGTCCACGTTGTCGTAGAAAACCTGGCTCGGAATGGCCACCACACCGCACCGCTCGGGCAGCGTACGGCAGAACTCCACTCCGTCCCGCCCGCCGAGCGAGGTGATGTCGGCGGTGACGAAGTAGGTCCCCTCCGCCGACAGCACGTCGAATCCGGCGTCGGTGAGACCGGCGGTGAGCTGGTCCCGCCGGACCTGGTGGGTGGTACGGAAGTTGTCGTAGTAGTCGTCGCCCAGGGCGAGGGCCACCGCGACCGCCGGTTGCAGCGGGGCGCCGTTGACGAAGGTGAGGAACTGCTTGACCCGTAGCACCGCGGAGACCAGCGGTGCCGGGCCGCTCGCCCAGCCCACCTTCCAGCCGGTGCAGGAGAACGTCTTCCCGGCCGAGGAGACCCGCAACGTCCGTTCCGCCATGCCGGGCAGGCTGGCCAGCGGGATGTGCGGGGTGGAGGCGTCGGTGTAGACGAGGTGCTCGTACACCTCGTCGGTGACCGCGTACGCGCCGTACTCCTGGCAGAGTTCGGCGACCAGGGCCAGTTCGTCGGCGGTGAAGACCTTGCCGGTCGGGTTGTGCGGGGAGTTGAGCAGGACCAGGCGGGTCCGGGGCCCGAACGCGGCGCGCAGTTCGGCCGGGTCGAAGTTGTACCGCCCGTCGGCAGCAGGGCGCAGGGTGACCGGCCGCCGTATTGCACCGGCGAGCGCGATCGAGGCCGCGTACGAGTCGTAGTAGGGCTCGAAGCAGATTACCTCGTCGCCGGTCTCGCAGAGCCCGAGGATGGCGGCCGCGATCGCCTCGGTGGCGCCGGCGGTGATCACCACCTCCCGGTCCGGGTCGTACGACAGGTCCCAGAACCGGCGCTGGTGTTCGGCTACCGCCGCTCGCAGGGACGGGATGCCGGGCATCGGCGGGTACTGGTTCTGCCCGCCGCGCAGCGCCTCGGCGGCGGCGGCGAGCATCTCGGCCGGGCCGTCGGTGTCCGGGAAACCCTGCCCGAGGTTGACCGCACCGGTGCGCGCCGCCAGCGCCGACATCTCGGTGAAGATGGTCGTGCCGAACGGTCGCATCCGGTGCACCAGCGGATCGCGAGCGGTGGTCGTGGTCACCACCCCACCCTAGGCCCGCCCGCCCACCCCGTCGACGGTGCCGCCCCCCGTCGATCTAGGGCAAATACGTGCGAGATGATCTCTGATCACCACCATTTGCCCTAGATCGACGGCGTGGGGCGGCGTGGGGCGGCGTGGGGCGGCGTGGGGCGGCGTGGGGCGGCGTGGGGCGGCGTGGGGCGGTCGGGTTCAGTTCATGGTGAGGGCGGCGCAGGTGGCGGTGGCGTACGGGCCGCTGGCCGAGTTCGTGATCACCTCTTCGCCGTCCACCAGGATCTTGCAGGTGATCTCTCCCTGGCCGGTCCCGGTCCGGATCGCCAGCACGGTCACCACGCCCGGATCGGGCATGGCGAACTCCACCCGCCAGGGCAGGTTCGTGGCGCCGATCTGCCGGGGCATGTTCGGATATTCGAGGTAGCTGACCTCGGCCGGACCGTCCCCGATCACCTGGTAGACCACCTGGCGGCCGGGCTGGATGGTCGGCTCGGGCGGCGGCTCCGGCACCACCGGCCCGCCCGCCTGTCCGTTCGGCGGCGGTGTGGGAGCCGCCTGTGGTTCGGCCGAGCCGCGCCAGCTCACCAGCCCGGCGACGGCCACGCCGGCCCCGCCGCAGAGCAGCACCGCCAGTACGACCACCACCGCGACCAGACCGGTGTTGGCCCGACCGCGTACGGGCGCGGGCGTGCCGGCCCAGGTCGGTGGCGGATACCCGGACACCGAGGGGTCGGGTGGGTAACCGGGCAGCGGCCCGTGAGCCGTCGGGTAGCCGGGCGGCGGTGGATAACCGGCGGGCGGTGCGTAACCGTACGCGGGTGGATAACCGGCCCCGCCGGGATCAGCACCGGGGTAACCGGGCACGGTCGGGTCGGTTGCCGGGTAACCGGACGGCGTGCGGTCGACAGGCGGGTAACCGGACGGTGTCTCGACAGGCCGGTAACCGGACACCGTGGGATCGAGGGTCGGGTAAGCGGACGCCGGGGGATTGACGGTCGGGTGAGCGGACGCCGGGGGATCGGCATCGGCGGAGCCGGACGAGGGGGCCCAGGGTCCGGGGGGTGGCGGTGGTGCCCAGGGCGACGGGGTGGGTTCGGCGGCGGGGGTGGGTTCGCGGGGCGGCTGCGGTGGTGCCGGATCGGTCATCGGCTGCGCTCCAGGGGCGTCGGGTGGCGCCGGGGGGCGGTGCGGGGCGGCCGTGGGCGCCAACGCCAACGGTCCCGCACCGGGCATCGACGGGCAAGCCGGTTGACGACAGACTGTTGTGCTTTCTTGGCGGTGGGTGAGGGGTGGACCGGTGGGTCGGTGGTGAATTGGCAACTCCGTCCCGTTGCTTCCCGAAATTCACCTATCACTCATGACGGATGCTTGATAAGCGGCCTTTCGAGCACCCGCGCTGAGCGAAGTTCGACTAGGCTCGGGGCTATGTGTGGAATCGTGGGCTACGCCGGCGCCCGGCCGGCGCTGAGCATCGTGTTGGACGGGCTGCGACGCCTGGAGTACCGAGGCTACGACTCGGCGGGAGTGGCGATCGTCTGCGATGACGAGCTGCTGACCGAGAAGAAGGCCGGCAAGCTGGCCAACCTGGAGAAGACCCTGGCCGAGCGGGTCAGCGCGGATCCGGACGGCTGCCCCACCCCGAAGCTCGGCATCGGCGACGGCACCACCGGCATCGGGCACACCCGTTGGGCGACCCACGGCGGGCCGACCGACCGCAATGCCCACCCGCACCAGTCCCGGGACGGCCGGGTCGCTGTCATCCACAACGGCATCATCGAGAACTTCGCCAAGCTCCGCGCCGAACTCGAAGCCGACGGGGTGGAGTTCGAGAGCGACACCGACACCGAGTGTGCCGCCCACCTGCTCGCCGCCGCCCTCGCGGACCTGCGCGAGGCCGGCGAGCCGGACGGCCCGCAGTTGCTCGCGGCGGCCATGCGCAGCGTCAGCCAGCGCCTGGAGGGTGCGTTCACGCTGCTCGCGGTCGACGCCGCGGTGCCCGGCGCGGTGGTCGGTGCCCGCCGCAACTCGCCGCTGGTCGTCGGCCGGGGCGAGGGGGAGAACTACCTGGCCAGCGACGTCTCCGCGTTCATCGAACACACCCGCGAGGCGGTCGAGCTGGGCCAGGACCAGGTCGTGCTGATCACGGCCGAGGGCATCGAGATCACCAACTTCGACGGTACGCCGGCCGTCGGCAAGGACTTCCACATCGACTGGGACGCCTCCGCCGCCGAGAAGGGCGGCTACGACTACTTCATGCTCAAGGAGATCGCCGAGCAGCCCCAGGCGGTCGCCGACACCCTGCTCGGCCGGCTGACCGAGAACGGCGAGATCATGCTGGACGAGGTCCGGCTGACCGACCAGGACCTGCGCGACGTCGACAAGATCTTCATCGTGGCGTGCGGTACGGCGTACCACTCCGGGCTGGTGGCGAAGTACGCGATCGAGCACTGGACCCGGATCCCCTGCGAGGTCGAGCTGGCCAGCGAGTTCCGCTACCGCGACCCGGTGCTCGACCGGTCGACGCTGGTGGTCGCGATCTCGCAGTCGGGCGAGACGATGGACACCCTGATGGCGCTCCGGCACGCCAAGGAGCAGAAGGCCCGGGTGCTGGCCATCTGCAACACCAACGGGTCCACCATCCCGCGCGAGTCCGACGCGGTCCTCTACACCCACAGCGGGCCGGAGATCGCGGTCGCCTCGACCAAGGCGTTCCTGACCCAGCTGGTGGCCTGCTACCTGATCGGCCTGCACCTGGCCCAGGTGCGCGGGGTGAAGTACGCCGACGAGGTCGGTGCCGTGGTGGCCCAGCTCCAGGAGATGCCGGGCAAGCTGCGGGACCTGCTCGCCGACATCGAGCCCGTACGCGAGCTGGCCCGGGACCTGAAGTCGGCGCCGACCGTACTGTTCATCGGCCGGCACGTCGGTTACCCGGTGGCCCTCGAGGGCGCGCTGAAGCTCAAGGAGCTGGCGTACATGCACGCCGAGGGGTTCGCCGCCGGTGAGCTCAAGCACGGCCCGATCGCCCTGATCGACCAGGGCACCCCGGTCGTCTGCGTGGTGCCGTCGCCGGCCGGCCGGGGCATGCTCCACGACAAGATCGTGTCGAACATCCAGGAGGTACGGGCCCGTGGCGCCCGGACCATCGTGATCGCCGAGGAGGGCGACACGGCGGTCCTGCCGTACGCCGACCACCTGATCACGGTGCCGCGTACGCCGACCCTGCTGGCACCGCTGGTCACCACTGTTCCGTTGCAGGTGCTCGCCTGCGAGATCGCCGCCGCCCGTGGGCACGACGTCGACCAGCCGCGCAACCTGGCCAAGTCGGTCACCGTCGAGTGAGCCGAACCGGACCGGCCCGGTGGTCATCCGCGCGGCGAGCGTTCCTGGTCGCACGGACACCGGGCCGGTTACCGGGCTGGTGTCGCTCGCCGTGGTGCTGACCCGGTTGCCGGGGCATCCGGGCGCTCGTCGACGGCCCCGGACGGGCGCGGCGGGTCAGGGCTTGTGAGCATGGCGATTCAGGCACGCGCCCTGCCGTCGACGGCGATCCGCGCCACCGCGTCCAGGGCCGGGTTGCCGGCGTCCCAGTAGCCCGTGTGGCCGCTCGGCCGCCCCTCGAACACCTGGGCGCCGAAGGCAGACCCGCTCGGGTCCGCGCCGAACCACAGGTCGTCGGCGGGCTGCCCGAACGCCAGCAGTCCGAGACCCGGCAGCGCCGCACCGACCACCACCCGCCCGACCAACTCGGCCGGCCCCGGCGCGTACTGGATCACGTCGTTGTCGGCGGTGCTCGACCAGACCCGTCCGGGCGGCAGGCCGAGGTCGGCGGCCCGGTCGACGCCGACCCCCGGTGAGCCGAGGAAGACCACCTGATCGGCGGCGAGCCCGTGGTCGCGGGCGGTCGTGCCGACCACCAGGGATCCGTAACTGTGACCGATGACGGTCTGCCGGGCCGGCTGGTCCTCGTGCGTGGCCCGCAGCCCCTCCTGGAAGCTGTGCAGCGCGGGCCCGGCGTCGTGGGCCTGCCCGGCGCGCAACGCCTCGTCGACGAAGTCCGGGGCGTCGTAGTCGAGCCAGAGCACCACCGCGGTCCGTTCGGTCGGGTCCAGGGCGGCGCCGCGCCCCGCCATCAACTCGGCCCGACCCAGTTCGCCGCCGACGCCGGGCAGGTCGGAGGTCATGCCCGGCACGTAGGTCACGACGTTCTCCGCCCGATCCGGGTCGCCGATCGAGACGATCGCCCGCCCGTCGCCGGCCGGATCCAGGCCGAGCAGGTACGCCCGGGTGCCGCCGTCGTTGGCCAGCCGGTCGCCGATCACGTCCAGGCCGGCGAGGGTGCGGTCGATCCGGGCCAGCCGGGCCGGCACCACCGGGTCGGGCGGCCCGGCCGCCAGGGCATCCCGTTCGGCCAGCAGGGCGGCCCGCTGCCGGTCGAGCAGCAGCCGGTTGGCCTGGTCCCGGTCCCGTACCGGCACGCCGTCCAGCCCACCGATCGTGGCCGACTCGTGTGTGACCAGCCAGCGCCGTTGCGCCGGGCTGAGGTCGGCCCACCAGCGGCGTACCACCACAGGGTCGGTGCCGGGCGGGGGTGGCCCGGTCGGCGGTGGGTCGGCCCAGCCGCTGCCCGCACAGGCGGCCAGATCGGCGAGCTGCCGGGCGGCGTCCCGATCCGCGATCGAGGCCAGTTCCAGCGCCGCCCGGATCCCGTCGGCGACGTCCGCCACGGCCGCCGTCGTACGGACGTCCGGCTGGTTTCCCGTGCCGAGCGGGTCCGGTCGCAGCGCCTCCGGATCGGGCGAGACCCCGCCGCGCCGGTCGACCAGTACGCCCCTGGCGGCGGCCACCCTGACGGCGGCGTCGAGCATCGCCTTGGCCCGGGTGAGCTGGGCCGCGTAGGTGGTGAGGATCTGCTCGACCTCGATGAACACCGGTCTGCCGGCGGCCAGCTCGGCGGTCAGCCCGTGCAGTCGCCGGTCCGCGGCCTGCCCGGCCGGGCCGGACCAGTCGGTGCGCAGCGTGGTGGCGGTGCCGGTCAGTTCGGCGGTGCGCCGGTCGGTCGGGCCGACCATGCCCCGCCAGGCGGAACCGGCCGTGCGCCAGGCCGCCGGGTCGGCCGCCCAGAGTTCGGCGTACCCGATCATCACCGGCCGCCGGTGAGCCGGATCGCGGCCCGGTCGTCGGCGGTTGCCGCCGCCCGGCCCCCGATGTCGGTGAGCCAGTCGTGCACCGCCGACTCGAGCGCGGCCAGCGCGGTGGTGGCGGCCCAGCCGGGAGCCGCCGGCGCCGGCCGACCGGACGGGCCGGTGACCCCGGCGAGCCCGTGGCCGAGCCGGTACGCGGTGGCGGTCACCTGGTCCGCCGCCCCGCGCAGCGTCCCGGTCCGTACCCGGATCGAATCGTCCTGCATGGCGCCTCCAACCGACGTCGATGCCTTCGACGCTAGGACGCCGTGCCGGCTGGTCGGAAGCCCTGTGGATAACCGGGGCGGTGCACGGCCCCCGGTTGTCCACAGGGGTTGTACGGCAACAGCCTGGGAGCTAATCTGCGCGCCCGTCGAGCCGGTTAGGGTGGGGGCGTGATCGTCGCAGTCGGCATCGACGTGGTGCTCGTCGACCGGTTCACCCGTGCCCTGGCGCGCACCCCGCTGCTGGCCGACCGGTTGTTCACCGAGTCCGAGCGGTTCACCGGCTCCGGCAACCCCCGTTCGCCAGAGTCCCTCGCCGCCCGATTCGCGGCGAAGGAGGCGGTGGCGAAGGCCCTCGGTGCGCCCGCCGGCCTGCGCTGGCACGACTGCGAGGTGGTCGCCGATCCGGACGGCCGGCCCTGGTTGACCGTCTCCGGTACGGTCGCCGCCGTCGCCGCCGAGCGTGGCGTCAACCGGTGGCACCTCTCGTTGTCGCACGACGGCGGCATCGCGTCCGCCATGGTGGTAGCGGAGCAGTGAGCCGCCGGAGTCCCACGTCGCAGGATCGCAGCGTGGGCGGCACCGGCGGTGGTGGGCTGACGGACGGGACCCGAGGGGGCGCGGCGATGGACGGACGAGTGCGGGTGGCGCGGCCGGAGCCGGTTGTGCGGGTGGCGCGGTGAAGCCGGCCTGGCGGGTGGCGGATGTCCGGGCGGCGGAGGCGGCGCTGATGGCGACCCTGCCGCCGGGGACGCTGATGCAGCGCGCCGCCGCGGGTCTGGCCCGCCGGTGCGCGTTGCTGCTGGAAGAGCGCGGCGGGGTGTACGGCGCGTCCGTACTGCTGCTGGTGGGCTCCGGTGACAACGGTGGGGACGCGCTGTACGCCGGTGCCCGGCTGGCCGAGCGCGGGGCGGCGGTGCAGGCTCTGCTGCTCGATCCGGAGCGGGCGCACCGGGGCGGGCTGGAAGCGTTGCGGGCGGCCGGTGGACGTACCGTCGACGGGTTGCCGACCTGGGCGGACCTGGTGCTGGACGGGATCGTCGGGATCGGGTCCACGGGCGGCCTGCGGGAGCCGGCCGCCCGGTTGGTCGGCCGGTTGGCCGGGTTGCGCGGGCGGGGCGGGCAGCGGGCGGTCCTGGTCGCGGTGGACGTACCGAGCGGGGTCGACGTCGACACCGGGCACGTCCCGCCGACGTTCGACGGCACGAGCGCGGTGAGCGCCGACGTGACGGTTGCCTTCGGGGTGCTGAAGCCGGCGCTGGTGGTGGGTCCGGCGGCGGTCCGCGCGGGTCAGGTGGACCTGGTCGACATCGGGGTGCGGCCGTGGCTGCGGGCCACTCCGGCGCTGCACGTGACCGAGTGGGCCGACGTGCTCGACTGGTGGCCGTGGTCCGGCCCCGAGTCGGAGAAGTACAGCCGGGGTGTGGTCGGGGTGGCGACCGGTTCGGCCACCTATCCGGGCGCGGCGGTGCTCTCCGTCGGCGGTGCGCTGGCCGGGCCGACCGGTCTGGTCCGCTACGCCGGCAGCGCCCGCGAGGAGGTGCTCCGCCAGCATCCGTCGGTGATCGCCACCGGGCGGGTGACCGACGCGGGCCGGGTGCAGGCCTGGGTCTGCGGCTCCGGGTTGGGCACCGACGAGGCCGCCGCCACCGAGCTGCGGTGCGTACTGGCCGCGCCGGTGCCGGCGATCCTGGACGCGGACGCGTTGACCATGCTGGTCGACGGGTCGATGGCGGACCGGTTGCGGCAGCGGGACGCGCCGATCGTGATCACCCCGCACGACCGGGAGTTCGCCCGGCTCTGCGGGGAGGCGCCGGGCGAGGACCGGGTCGGTGCGGCGTTGCGGCTGTCCGCCTGGATGGACGCGGTGGTGCTGCTCAAGGGCGACCGTACGGTGATCGCCACCCCGGACGGCCGGGCGGTGGTCAACCCGACCGGTACGTCGGCACTGGCCACCGGGGGCACCGGCGACGTGCTGGCGGGACTGCTCGGGTCGCTGCTCGCCGCGGGTCTGCCGGCGGACCGGGCGGCGATCGTGGCCGCGTACCTGCACGGGTTGGCCGGGCGGGAGGCGGCCCGGCGGGGTCCGGTGACCGCCCCCGACGTGGTTGCCGCGCTGCGGGACGTGGTGCCCCGCTGACCCGTCCGTGCGGGCTCCGGTGGAGGTCGGGGCGGTTGTCCGGTCCCGATCCTGATCTCGGTTAGTAGTCTGGCCTCATGTGGCAGGCTGAGTTGCGCGTTGATCTCGACGCGATCCGGGAAAACGTGGCCCGGCTGCGGGCCGGAACGACCGCCGAGCTGATGGCGGTGGTGAAGGGCGACGGGTACGGCCACGGCATGCTGCCGGCGGCGTACGCGTCCCTCGACGCCGGTGCCGACTGGCTCGGTGTCTGCACCCTGGACGAGGCGCTGACCCTGCGTCGGGCCGGGATCACCGCGCCCGTGCTGGCCTGGTTGCTCGCGCCGGGGCTGCCGCTGCACGAGGGGGTGGCGGCCGACGTCGACCTGAGTGCGGCAAGCCTGGACCAGCTCGGGGAGATGATCAACGCCGGTCAGCTCGCCGGTCGGCCGACCCGGGTCCACCTCAAGATCGACACGGGCCTGTCCCGGGGCGGTGCGGTCATCGACGACTGGCCGGCCCTGGTCGAGGCGGCGGCCAAGTCCCAGGCCGACGGACTGATCGAGGTCGTCGGGGTGTGGAGCCACTTCGTCTACGCCGACGCCCCCGGCCACCCGACCATCGACCGGCAGCTCGCCGTCTTCCACGAGGCGCTCGCCCTGGCCGAACGGGTCGGGATCCGGCCGCGCTACCGGCACCTGGCGAACTCCGCCGCCACCCTGACCCGCCCGGACACCCACTTCGACCTGGTCCGCCCCGGCGTCTCCGTCTACGGCCTGTCACCGGTGGCCGGGGAGACGTACGGTCTGCGCCCGGCGATGACCGCCCGTGCCCGGGTGATGCTGACCAAACGGGTCCCGGCCGGCAGCGGAGTGTCGTACGGGCACACGTACTTCACCGAGCGGGAGACGACGCTGGCCGTGGTCCCGCTCGGTTACGCCGACGGGGTGCCCCGACACGCCTCCAACACTGGCCCGGTGAAGCTCGGCGGGCGCGTACGCCGGATCGCCGGCCGGGTCTGCATGGACCAGTTCGTGCTGGACTGCGGGGACGACCCGGTGGCCGCCGGTGACGTGGCGACCCTGTTCGGCGACGGTACGGACGGCGGCCCGACCGCCGACGACTGGGCCGAGGCGGCCGGCACGATCAACTACGAGATCGTCACCCGGTTCGGTGGCGTCCGGGTGCCCCGGATCTACGACGGGGCGCCCGTGCCGACCGGGCCGGTGACCGTCACGCCGGAGGTGTCCCGGTGAGCCGAACGGGTACCCGGAGCAGGCTCGGTCGGGGCGTACCGCGCTCCGGGCTGGCGCGGGCGGCCGGGATCCTGGGTGCGGCGGTCGGTGTGGCCGCGGCCGGTGTGGCCGCCGGGCTGGCCGCCGAGCGGGCGGTGGTCCGGCGGGCGAAGTCCGTACCGGACGACCCGTACGCGGAGGAGGACTTCGGCGAGTTGCCGTACGACAGCGCGTGCACCGTCGAAACGGCCGACGGCACCGACATCCACGTCGAGGTGGTCGAGGTCGGTGATCCGGCCGCCCCGCCCCGCCCCACCGTGGTCTTCGTGCACGGCTTCTGCCTCGACATGGGCACCTTCCACTTCCAGCGCAAGGCGGTCGCCGCCCACGGCCAGCACCGGATGCTCTTCTACGACCAGCCCGGCCACGGTCGCTCCGGCAAGCTGGAGTCCGGCGAGTACGAGCTGCCCGCGCTCGGTGAGACGCTCCGGTCGGTTATCGACCACCTGGTGCCGGAGGGCCCGCTCGTGCTGGTCGGGCACTCGATGGGCGGTATGACCATCATGGCGTTCGCCGAGCGGTATCCGGAGATGTTCGACAGCCGGGTGGTCGGCACGGTCCTGATGGCCACCTCGGGCGGGCTGCTGGAGGAGACCAAGATCGGTCTCCCGGCGATCATCGGGCGGGTCGGTACTCCGCTGCTGCCGCTGGTCAACAACGCCACCAAGCTCACCGGTGGCGTGATCGACCGGGCTCGGAAGGCGTCGGCGAACATGGCCTGGCTGCTCACCCGCAGGTACGGCTTCGGCACCTCGAACCCGAGCCCGGCCCTGGTCTCGTACGTCGAGCGGATGAACGCCGGCACCACCGCCGAGACGGTCGCCCGCTATCTGCGTACCCTCTACACCCACGCCCGCTACCCGGCGCTGTCGGCGTTGAAGAACACCCCTGTCCTGGTCATCGTCGGTGACCAGGACATGATCACTCCGGTGACCCACTCGGAGGAGATCCTGCGCCGCCTGCCCGAGGCCGAGTACGTCAAGGTCCCCGACGGCGGCCACGTGGTGATGCTCGAACACGCCGACCAGGTGAACGCGGCCCTGCTCGGCTTCCTTGACAGACTGGCCCGATGAACGCGGCTGATGCGATGAACGCGGCTGATCCGGTGAGTGCGGCTGTCCCGAACGGTCCGGCGGGCGCGGCTGATTTCAACGGCCCGGCGGGCGACCCGGCCAACCCGGTGGTCGAGCTGTCCACTGTGGAGGATACGCGGGCCTTCGGGCGACGGCTGGCCGCGCTGCTGCGCGCCGGTGACCTGCTGGTGCTCACCGGCCCGCTGGGCGCCGGCAAGACCGCGCTGACCCAGGGGATCGGGGCCGGACTCGGCGTACTCGGCGACGTCACCTCGCCCACGTTCGTGATCGCCCGGGTGCACCGGCCCGACCCGGACAGTGTGGGCCGGAGGCGGGCGAACCGGCCGGCGCTGGTGCACGCGGACGCGTACCGGCTCGGTGCGGCGGTGGACCCGCGGGCCGAGATCGACGACCTGGACCTCGACGCGTCGGTGGACGACGCGGTCACCGTGGTCGAGTGGGGCGAGGGCCTGGTCGAGCAACTCGTCGACGCCCACCTGCGGGTACGGATCGACCGGCGCGACGACGACTCCCGCCGGATCGAGCTGGTACCGGTCGGCGGCGACTGGGCCGAACGCCTCACCACCCTCTAGCGCGATCCCCTGTCGTACCGGGCTTCTAGAGTCGCGGGCGAGTGTTCAGCCATGCCGATCAGCCGTGCCGAACGGTGTTTCAGCCCCCGAAAGGTGACCGATGACCCTCGACCTGCCCGCCCTGCTGCCCACCGAGTGGCGCACGGTGCTGGAGCCGCACCTCGATCCGGCCCGCACCGCCGAGCTGGCCGAATTCGTCGCCGCCGAGTACGCCACCCAGACGGTCTTCCCGCCGGTCGAGGACCTGTTCTCGGCGTACCGGCTGTGCGCGCCGCAGGACTGCCGGGTGCTGATTCTGGGCCAGGATCCGTACCACAAAGCGGGTCAGGCACACGGGCTGAGCTTCAGCGTGCGTGACGGGGTGGCGGTGCCGCCGTCGCTGCGCAACGTCTTCAAGGAACTGGCCGAGGACCTGAACGTCCCGGCTCCGCGCGGCGGCAACCTCTCCGGCTGGGCCGCCCAGGGTGTCCTGCTGCTCAACGCGGTGCTGACCGTCCGGCAGGCCACCCCGGGTTCGCACGCCAACAAGGGCTGGGAGGCGTTCACCGACGCCACCATCGCGGCCCTGAACGCCCGCTCGGAACGGGTGGTCTTCCTGCTCTGGGGCGGCTACGCGCGCAAGAAGCGGGAGCTGATCACCAACCCGCAGCACGTGGTGCTGGAGGCGGGTCACCCGAGCCCGATGAACCCGCGCGGTTTCCTCGGCAGCCGGCCGTTCAGCGCCGCCAACAAGGCTCTCGCGGACGCCGGCCAGCCGACCATCGAGTGGGAGCGGACCGCCGGCTGAGCCGTCGGGGCGGTGCGGGTGGCCGCCGACCGGGTCGCCCGCCGCCCGACGGATGCGTCCAGGTCCCACCCGGCCGGGTCATGACGGGCGGTAATCGCCTTCCGGCTAGGGTTCTGGGGTGCTCGTACTCGTGGTGGATTCATCGACCCCGGCGGTGACCGCGGCGCTCGCGGAGGTGACGCCCGACCGGGTCGTGCTGCGCGCCGAACGCCGCACGGTGGACGCGCGTGCGCATGGTGAGCTGCTCGCCCCGGCGATCGAAGCGGTGCTGGCCGAGGCCGGCGCCCGTCCGGCCGACCTGACCGCACTCGTCGCCGGCCTCGGGCCGGGGCCGTTCACCGGCCTGCGGGTCGGTCTGGTCACCGCGGCCACCATGGGGCAGGTGCTGTCGATCCCGACCTACGGGGTCGGTTCCCTGGACGCCCTCGGCCGCGATGCCGGTACCGGCCGGCGGGTGCTGGTCGCCAGCGACGCGCGGCGCCGGGAGATCTACTGGGCGGCGTTCGACGAGGCCGGGGAGCGGGTGGCCGGACCGGCCGTCGACGCCCCCGCCGTGGTCGCGGGGCGGGTGCCCGAACTGGGGGTCACGGTCGCGGTCGGCGAGGGCGCCCAGCGGTACGCCGACATCCTCGGCCTGCCGGTGTCGCCCGAACCGACCTACCCGTCCGCGTACGCCCTGGCGGAGCTGGCCGCCGAGCGGGTCCGCGCCGGTGCCCCCGGTGAACGCCTGGTCCCGCTCTACCTGCGCCGGCCGGACGCGGTCGCGGCGACCGGCCACAAGTCGGTGCTGCCGTGAGACTGGCCCGGTTCCGCTGGTGGCACATCGAGGACGTGCTGGCGATCGAGGCCGACCTCTTCGGTGAGGAGCAGTGGTCGCCGGGGATGTTCTGGAACGAGCTGGCCAGCGGCCACTACTACGCGGTGGCGTTGGACGACACCGGGTCGCTGGTCGGGTACGCCGGGCTGGCGGTGACGCCGGACGAGGCGTGGGTGCAGAACATCGCGGTCCGGCGGGACGCCCAGCGGGGCGGGATCGGCCGGACCCTGCTGGAGGCGCTGCTGGCCGAGGCGGCCCGGCGCGGCGTACGCAAGACGATGCTGGAGGTCGCGGTGGACAACCCCGGCGCCCAGAAGCTCTATGCGGCGTACGACTTCGAGCCGGTGGGGATCCGCCGGGGCTACTACCAACCGAGCAACACCGACGCGCTGGTGATGATGCGAGATGGCTGACGAGCCGCTGATCCTGGGGATCGAAACCTCCTGCGACGAGACCGGGGTCGGGATCGTACGCGGGCACACCCTGCTTGCGGACGCGCTGGCGTCCAGTGTCGAGGAGCATGCCCGGTTCGGTGGGGTGGTGCCGGAGGTGGCCAGCCGGGCGCACCTCGAGGCGATGGTGCCGACGATGCGGCGGGCTTTGGACGACGCGGGGGTGACCCTGGCCGACATCGACGCCATCGCGGTCACCGCCGGTCCGGGCCTGGCCGGTGCCCTGCTGGTCGGGGTCGCCGCGGCCAAGGGCTACGCGGTCGCCGCCGACAAACCGGTGTACGGGGTGAACCATCTCGCCGCCCACGTCGCCGTCGACACCCTGGAGCACGGCCCGCTGCCCGAGCCGGCGATCGCCCTGCTGGTCTCCGGTGGGCACTCGTCGTTGCTGGTGGTGGACAACCTGGCGACCGGGGTGACGCCGCTCGGTGCCACCATCGACGACGCCGCCGGTGAGGCGTTCGACAAGGTGGCCCGGCTGCTCGGCCTGCCGTTTCCGGGTGGTCCGCCGATCGACCGGGAGGCGCGGTCCGGCGACGCCGCCGCGATCGGGTTCCCGCGCGGGCTGACCGCACCGAAGGATCTCGCCGCGCACCGGTTCGACTTCTCCTTCTCCGGGCTGAAGACGGCGGTGGCCCGCTGGGTCGAGGCGAAGCAGCGGGCCGGTGAGCCGGTTCCGGTCGCCGACGTGGCCGCCTCGTTCCAGGAGGCGGTCTGTGACGTACTGACCGCCAAGGCGATCGATGCCTGCCGCAGCCGGGGCATCGAGACACTGGTGATCGGTGGTGGGGTGGCGGCGAACTCGCGACTGCGGGTGCTGGCCGAGCAACGCGCCGCCAAGTACGGCATCACCGTCCGGGTCCCCCGACCCAAACTCTGTACGGACAACGGTGCGATGGTGGCGGCGCTCGGGTCGCACCTGGTCGCGGCCGGGGTGGCGCCGAGCCGACTGGACCTGCCCGCCGATTCGGCGATGCCGCTGACCGTGGTGAGCGTGTAGTGCGAGGGAAGAGGGAACGGAGATGGCGGACGTGATCGTGCGGATGTGGGAGGCACGCGCGGAGCCGGCGGGATTCGCCGACCTGATCGTGTGGGTCACGGAGACCGCGCTGCCGGAGTTCGACCACCATCCGTTGCACATGTCCAGTGAGGTCTTCTCCTCCACGGACAACCGGCTGGTGGTCATCTCGAAGTGGCGGGGCAGCCCGCTCGACCTCCCCGAGCCGCCCGCTCGGCTGATGGCCCGCCCGCCGCATGTGTGGGATTTCGCTCAGGTCGACCGCTGAGCCACGGCCCCGGCGAAACCTGCTCCCCGTACGCGTTTTGCCTGGTCAGGTACGCTGTAAGCGGCTGCCACCGAGCGTACCGGGTGGCCCGGACGGCGTGCTTTGACGGGCGCTCGACGGGTCGAATCTTGACGCGAGGGGCGGCTGATGGGCAACAATAGATGCAAGGAGGGGAGTATTCCCCGACGGTGGTGTCGTCAGCACGGTGGACATCCGGCCCAGCCGGGGAGAAACCCGGCGCCATCGGTCACCCCAAGGGGCTAAGCTCCCGCGGCTCGGTGGCGGAAAAGACCTCCGACAGTCACCAGATGCCACATCGCCCTCCAGTCTGGCCCGTTCCGGGTTCAGGTCGGTCGGCGATGTCCCGTGCCTGCCGGAGGTTTCGATGGATGTTTCCGCCCTCACCTGGATCATCACGCTGGTCGTGCTGGTCGGTGTACTCCTGCTCGACCTGTTGATCATCGGTCGGCGGCCACACGAGCCGAGCATCAAGGAGTCGAGCCTCTGGGTCGGCTTCTATGTCGTACTCGCGGTGCTGTTCGGGCTGGGGGTGTGGGCCACCTCCGGCGGCAGGTTCGCCGGTGAGTTCTACATCGGCTGGCTGACCGAGTACAGCCTGTCGATCGACAACCTCTTCGTGTTCGTCGTGATCATGGGACGGTTCGCCGTACCGCGGCAGTACCAGCAGACCGTACTGCTGATCGGGATCATCCTCGCGCTGGTGATGCGCGGCGGTTTCATCGCCGCCGGTTCCGCGCTGGTGTCGGAGTTCTCCTGGGTCTTCTACATCTTCGGCGCCTTCCTCGTCTACACCGCCATCAGCTTCCTCCGGCAGGGCGAGATGGACGCGGCGGACGTGAAGGAGAACGCGCTGGTCCGCTGGAGCCAGCGGCACCTGCCGCTGTCGAACTCCTTCAACGGCACCAAGCTCACTGTGATGAGCGAGACCGGCAAGCGCCTGTTCACCCCGATGCTGCTGGTCCTGATCGCGATCGGCACCACGGATCTGATCTTCGCGCTCGACTCCATTCCGGCGATCTTCGGCGTGACCAAGGAGCCGTACCTGGTCTTCACCGCCAACGTGTTCGCGCTGATGGGGTTGCGCCAGCTCTACTTCCTGCTCGGCGGGCTGCTCGACCGGCTGGTCTACCTCAACGTCGGCCTCGCGGTGGTGCTCGGCTTCATCGGGGTCAAGCTGGTCCTGGAGGCGCTGGCCGACAACAGCCTGCCGTTCATCAACGGTGGCGACCACGTCGGGTGGGCGCCGCACATCCCGATCTGGCTCTCGCTCACCGTCATCCTCGGCTCGCTGATCATCGCCACCATCGCCAGCCTGCTCAAGGCGTCCAAGGACCGCAAGCGGGAACTGGCCGACGTCGGCACGCCGTGACGGCGGGGCCGGGGCTACCCGCCCCGGCCGCACAGCAACGGATCTGTCGGGCCCGTCCTGGTGTCACCACCGGGACGGGCCCGACGGCCGTCCATGGGTCGCCGGCCGGTTGACCGTACGGGACTCGGACCGGTCGGTGGTGTCTCGACAACGCGTACGGCCGCGGCGAGGATGAATTTCCGGCTGCGGAACCGCGATCGGGAAACGGGGAGCGAAAGATGACCACAAGCGCCGCCATCAATCCGTTCGAGTCCGCCAAGGCCGATCTGCACGAGGTGCTGGCCACGCTGCGCCGGGACAGCCCGGTGGTCGAGCTGGCCCTGCCCACCGGCGCCACCGCCTGGCTGGTGACCAGGTACGCCGACGCCCAGCGGGCGCTCAGCGACCCCAGGCTCGGCAAGACCACCTCCGCGGGTGGCTTCTCCTACCGGGAGATGGTGCCGCCGGACGTGGCGCGGGCGGTGAGCCGGCACATGCTCGCCATCAACCCGCCCGACCACACCCGGATCCGGCGGCTGGTTTCCGGCGCGTTCACCGCCCGCCGGATGGCCGCCCTGCGACCCCGGATCGAGGAGTTGGCCGAGCGGCTGCTGGACCGGATGACCGGCACCGAACGGCTGGACCTGATCGACCACTTCGCCTTCCCGTTGCCGATTCAGGTGCTCTGCGAGCTGCTCGGCGTACCGGCGGAGGACCAGGACGACTTCCGCCGGTGGAGTGACGCCATCGTCACCGGGCCGGTGAATCCGGCCGGGTTGCCGCCCGCACTGGTGGCGATCGTCGCGTACATCCGGGAGCTGCTGGTGGCGAAGCGCCGGCACCCGGCCGACGACCTGCTCTCCGCGCTGATCGCGGTCCGGGACGACAACAACGACCGGCTCGACGACGACGAGCTGATCTCGATGGTCTACCTCTTCCTGATCGCCGGGCACGAGACCACGGTCAACCTGATCGGCAACGGAAGTGTGCTGCTCCTGTCCGACCCGGACCGGTGGGCCCGGATCGTGGCCGAGCCGGAGCTGATCCCGAACGCCGTCGAGGAACTGCTGCGGTACGAGGGCCCGGTGCAGAGCGCCACCTTCCGTACCGCCCTCGAGCCGACCGAGATCGGTGGGGTGGCCATTCCGGAGGGCGCGTTCGTGCTGGTCTCGCTCCTGTCCGCGAACCGGGACAGCGACCGGTTCCCCGAGCCGGACCAGCTCGACCTGGACCGGCCCGCCACCCCGAACCTGGCCTTCGGACACGGCATCCACTACTGCCTCGGCGCGCCCCTGGCCCGGCTGGAGGGGCAGATCGCCTTCCACGCCCTGTCCCGCCGGTTCCCTGGGATGCGGCTGGCGGTGCCGGTCGAGGAGATCGGCTGGCGGCCCAATCTGCTGTTGCGCGGCCTCTCGGCCCTTCCGGTCACCCTCGGCTGAGCGGTTCCCGAGGCGTCGACAAAGGCCCCCTCTTGACCAGCTCCGACCTGGGGTTATCGTCTTCGGGCCGGCTGCCGGGTCAGGAGGCTGGAACGTTCGGTGTGACCTGGGTCGCAGTTGGCGATGCGTACAACCAACGAGGTGCCCGGGCGCCTTGACCCACCGGAGTCCAGGGGAGGGATCACGGCGTGCAGGCGGAGCTGGAGCAGGAGTACGTCGAATTCGTCACCGCCCGGCTCGCCCGGATGCAGCGGATCGCGTACCTGCTCTGTGGTGACGCCCACCGGGCCGACGACCTCGTCCAGCAGACCTTCACGACCCTCTACGTGCAGTGGCGGCGGGTCCGCGCGGTGGAGTACCCGGATGCGTACGTACGGACCATGCTGGTACGGGCGTTCCTGAGCGAGAAACGGTTGGCCTGGTCCTCGCGTGTCGACCTGACCGATTCGGTGCCGGAGCGGATCACGCCGGAGGGGCCGGGGATCGAGGACCGGGCGGTGCTCCGGGACGCGCTGAGTCGGGTGCCGAAACGTCAGCGGGCGGTGCTCGTACTGCGGTTTCTCTGTGATCTGCCGGTGGACGAGGTGGCGGAGTTGCTCGGCTGCTCGCCCGGCACGGTGAAGAGCCAGACCTCGCACGGACTGGCGGCACTGCGGCGACTGCTCGGCGCGGAGACGCTCGCGGCCTGGGACCCGCGCGGTGTGAAAGGGGGTCGAGTAGTTGCGCCAGTCTGATGACGAGTCGGCCCGCTCACTGCTGGGCATGCTGGCCGACGACACACCGCCACCTTCCCGGGTCGACATCGGCGCACTGGTGCGCAACGGCCGACGGCGGGCCCGGCGCCGACGGCTGGTCGCGGTGACGGCAACCGCGCTGGTGACGATCGGCGCGGTTGCCGTCGTACCGGTGGTGGTCGACCTGGCCAACCGCCCTGCACAGCAGCAGCGCCCGGTGGCGACGGGCGGGGCGGCCCAGCCGGAGGACGTTCCGTTGGAGCCGGCGGCCTGCACGGCACACCAGTTGCCGCTGCCGGACATGACGATCCGCAGCGAGGTGTTCGGCGGTGACCCGTCCGGCCGTTTCCTGGTCGGCACGGCCTCGGACAAGCGTGGGCAGTCCTTCGTGGTCCGGTGGGACCGGGGTCAGCTCACGACGCTCAAGGTGCCGGTCGAGCAGCCGACCCAACTGGTGGTCAACTCCCGGGGCGATGTCGCCGGTGACGGCTACGTCGGTCCGGCGGAGAAGGGCAGATCCATTGCCTGGGTCTACCGGAACGACGCGTTCGTGAACCTACCCACGGGCGGCGGGCGTGCCTTTGCCGTGGTGGGGATCAACGAGCGCGGCGACATCCTCGGCACGGTCCAGGGCGGCAAGCTGGTCGCGCCCGAGGCCCCGGCTTCCGGCGATGTGGTGCCCGGCGCTCCGGCGGGTGCCGCTCCCGGTGGCGTGACGGATTCGGACGCCGTCCCGCCCGACCTCCTGGCGACCAAGCGGGGGCAGGCGCTGGACAGGAGCTACGACCTGCGGCAGGTGGTCTGGCCGGGGGAGAACCCGGACGCGGTACGCGTACTGGCCGCGCCGCCAAACGCGGACCTCGTGACCGTCGCGGGGATCGACGACGACGGCACGGTGGTCGGCAGGAGCGTGACGAAGGCCCTGGCACGGGTCGGCGGCAACGCCAAGGACCCGATACTCAGAGGGGCTCGTGGTCTGGTCTGGGCGCCGGACGGGTCGGTCCGCGAACTTGCCGCGCCGCCCGGGTACGGGCCGGATGTCTCGATCCAGTCGATCCGGAACGGTTGGGTGATCGGTTCCTACCTGAACCCGGCCGAGGGGGCGATGGTGGCGGGACGGTGGAATTTGCGTACCGGTGAGGTGCGGCCGTTGTCGCTGAAGTTCGTGACCTCGGTGAACCGGTACGGCTGGGTCGGTGGCTACGTCGTCGACGGTGCCGGCAAGCTCGCACCGGCGCTCGCCACCGATGGCCGCCTGTTGGTGCTGCCGCTCGCGCAGGGCTTCGACCGGAACACGAACGAACCGATCACCGTCGTGATCAGCGACAACGGCCAGCAGATCGGCAGCGTGCTGCACGACGTCGGCAGGGATACGCGGGTGGCGTTCCGCTGGAGCTGTGTCTGACCCCGAGCCCCGTTCTTGCAAAGGAGTCTTTGCAAGGCTAGCTTTGCAAACATGTCTGAGGATCGGATCAGGCTCGACCCGCGCTCACTGCGCGGCATCGCCCATCCACTGCGGGTACGGATGCTCGGAGCGTTGCGCGAGCACGGTCCGGCCACCGCGACCGGGCTCGCCGAGCGTCTCGGGCAGTCGACCGGCGCCACCAGCTACCACCTGCGCCAACTCGCCACGTACGGCTTCGTGGTCGAGGACCCGGAGCGCGGGGTGGGGCGGGAACGGTGGTGGCGGGCGGCGCACCGGACGACCACGCTCGACTCCGAGACCATCACCCGCGCCCCCGCCGACGCGGAAACGTACGTGCGTGCGGTCGCCGCGGCCTACGCCGACCAGGTCGAACGGTGGCTGGGCGAGGCAGTGGCG
The DNA here is from genome assembly GCF_053601675.1 of Micromonospora sp. NPDC004704. Classification (NCBI taxonomy): domain Bacteria; kingdom Bacillati; phylum Actinomycetota; class Actinomycetes; order Micromonosporales; family Micromonosporaceae; genus Micromonospora; species Micromonospora sp. NPDC004704. Next base: position 47,670 of record NZ_JBSGCD010000046.1, read on the forward strand.
ATCCCACCGGAATGGATCGGGGTGAGCACGCTCAGCGACTGGCGGCTCCGGCTGACTCCGGTAGAAGCGGCCGAACTGCACGCCGAGGTCTTCGCGCTGGCCGAGCGCTACCGCCGCAACCACCCGGACGTTCCGGCGCCGGACGATGCCGAGTCGGTGATCCTCCAGGTGCAGATCCTGCCGTTCACCCGCCGACCCGACGACGGCGACTCGACCGACGTTGACCGCGACTCGACCGGGTCCGGCGGCTCGACCGACGATGGCGGCGGTTCGACCGGGGACGGTGCCTGATGGGTCGGCGGACGCCGCTCGCCGGGCTGCTGACCGCCGAGGCGATCTCACTGGTCGGCAGCCGGATGAGCATGGTCGCGCTGCCCTGGTTCACCCTGGTCTCCACCGGCAGCGCGGCCAAGACGGGCGTGGTGGCGTTCGCCGAGATGCTGCCGTACGTGCTGGCCTGTGCGTTGGGTGGGCCGCTGATCGACCGGCTCGGCGCCCGCCGTACGAGCATCGTGGCCGACCTGGGCAGCGCGGCGGCGGTGGTTGCCGTACCGCTGCTGTACCGGGCCGACCTGCTCGGTTTTGGTGTGTTGACCGCGCTGGTCGCGGTCGCCGGTTTGCTGCGCGGGTTCGGTGACTCGTCCAAGCAGGTCATCTTCCCGGAGACGGTGGCCGCCGCAGGGGTGGAGCTGACCCGCGCCACCAGCCTCCACGACGGACTCGGTCGGCTCGCGACCCTGCTGGGCGCCCCGCTCGCCGGGCTGCTCATCGCCGCCCTGGACGCGCCGACGGTGCTGCTGATCGACGCCGCGACCTTCGGCGCCGGTGCGCTGATCATCGCGTTCGCCGTACCCCGTGCCGGGTCGACGGTGGGGTCCGAGCAGGAGCGCGACGGGGAGGGGGAGTCGTACCTTGCGGCCCTGCGAACCGGGCTGCGGTTCATCCGGCAGAACGCGTTGATGCGCGGAATGCTGCTCATGGTCTTCGTGACCAATCTGGCCGACGCGGCGTACGGCACCGTGCTCGCCCCGGTCTGGGCGCGCGACGTGATCGGTTCCCCGATCGCCCTCGGCTTCGTCTCCGCCGCGTTCGCGGTCGGCGCGGTGCTCGGCAACGTGGTCTTCACCGTGGTCGCGCCGAGGATCCCCCGGTTCTGGGTGTTCGCGATCGGGTTCCTGATCGCGGGTGCACCGCGCTTCGTCGCGTTTGCCGTGACCGACCGGCTCTGGGTCGTCTACGTCGTCTCGTTCGTGGCCGGAGTGTCGATCGCCGCGGTGAACCCGATCTTCGGTGCCCTCTCCTACGAACGGATTCCCGAACGGCTCCGGGCCCGGGTGCTCGGGCTGACCCGCGCGGTCTCGTTCGCCGGCATCCCCCTCGGCGGACTGCTCGGCGGCGCGGCGGTGACCGGGCTGTCGCTGCCGGCAGCCTGCCTGCTCTTCGGGCTCGCGTACCTGGTGGTGACGTTGCTTCCGTTCTTCAGCCCGGTCTGGCGCACCATGGACGACCGCCCGGCACCGGAGCGCCCGCTGGTTCCGGTCCAGCCCACCGGCCAGGTCCCCTCCGGCGCCTGACCCCGCCCGCGCCTGTCCGTGCCTATCCGTGCCCGCCCGCGTCCGTCCGCCCGCCCGCCGGTGCGCGCCCGCCCGCAAACGCATAGGTTAATACGACGCGCATTTATGTGATCCCGGACTTTTCGTGACACCATCTAATGCACTCACTTTGGCACTTC
>NZ_JBSGCD010000047.1:0-48624 GCF_053601675.1 Micromonospora sp. NPDC004704
TCTACGCCGCCCCGGACGCCTACGGCGCCGGGGCGGTCAACCGCCGACATCCGCCGGTTGGCCGCCCGCGCTTGGGTCCGACGACGGCCGCCGTCGCGGCGAGCGCCGCCGTCACCGCCGCCTGCGACGCCGACACCGACTCCGACCGGGACCGCAGCCCGAGTCCGGAGACCCGGCTCGGCCTCCGCTTCCCGGACGGCTTCGGCTGGGGCGCGGCCACCTCGGCGTACCAGATCGAGGGGGCGGCCAAGGACGACGGCAGGGGCGAGTCCGTCTGGGACACCTTCAGCCACACCCCGGGAAAGGTCCGGGGCGGGGACACCGGCGACGTCGCCGCCGACCACTACCACCGGTACGAGTCCGATCTCGACCTGATGCGGGACCTGGGGCTCAGGACGTACCGGTTCTCCATCTCCTGGTCCCGGATCCAGGCCGACGGTACCGGCGCGCCCAACCAGCGCGGACTCGATTTCTACCGGCGGTTGGTGGACGGGCTGCTGGCCCGCGACATCGCCCCGATGGCCACCCTCTTCCACTGGGACCTCCCCCAGTCGCTGCAGGATGCCGGCGGCTGGGAGAACCGCGACGTCGCGTACCGGTTCGCCGAATACGCCGACCACGTGTTCCGGGCGCTCGGCGAGAAGGTGCCGGTCTGGCTGACCGTCAACGAACCCAAGACGGTGGTGCAGAACGGCTACCTGCACGGGCACCACGCCCCCGGCCACCGCGACCCGGACGCTGCCTACCTGGTCGCCCACCACCTGCAACTCGCGCACGGGCTCGCCGTCGCGGCACTGCGCACCACCGGGAGCAAGAGCCGGATCGGGCCGGCGCTCAACCTGCACCCCTGCTACCCCGCCGTCGAGGGCGCCGAGGCGGAGGCGGCAACCCGGCTCTACGACGGGTACGAGAACCGGCTCTACCTGGACTCGATCTTCAAGGGCAGCTACCCCACCGACGTCCTCGACGACCTCGGCCCGGACAGCCGCATGGTCCGGGCGATCCGCGACGGCGACCTGAAGATCATCTCCGCGCCGGTCGACCTGCTCGCGGTGCAGTACTACACCCCGATCTACGTCACCCCGGGCGGCGGCACCGTACAGAAGTGGCCCACCACGGAGGCCGAGTGGCAGCAGATCTATCCCGACGGGATGTACGACATGCTGACCCGGGTACGCCGCGACTACGGTGACGTGGCGCTCACCGTCACCGAGAACGGCCTGCCCACCCCGGACACGCTCGACGGCGACCGGGTCGACGACCCGGGCCGGATCGGCTTCCTGCGCGACCACCTCGCCGCCGCCCACCGGGCCATCGCCGACGGGGTACGACTGGAGAGCTACCACGTCTGGTCGCTGATGGACAACTTCGAGTGGAACGAGGGGTACGAGCAGCGCTGGGGCCTGATCTACGTCGACTACCCCACCCAGCGCCGCATCCTCAAGCGCAGCGCGCACTGGTACCGGCAAGTGATCAAGGACAACCAGGTCTGAGCCTCCCGGCCGCACGGGGGCGTGTTCCGGCGACGGGATGCGCCCCCGCGCGGCCGGTGTCGCGTTGGAATACTGGATCGACCGACTGCGGTGCGCGCCGTGGCGGTGCCGGCCGATCCTGGGGAGAGCATGGGTTCAGACTTCGAGGCGAGCAGTCGCCTCACCGCCTTCGGCAACCAGTTGATCGAAGTGCACATCTGGCTACGGGAACAGCTCGAAGACCTGCGGGACAACGTCGACGCGTACTTCGCGGGCGAGGGTCTGCCGCCGCGCGACCTGCGGGCGTACTGCCTCGGCTTCTGCTCCGTACTGACCCGGCACCACACGGGCGAGGACGGCGGGGCGTTCCCGGTGATCGCGCGGGAGTTCCCCGAACTGCGCCAGGTGATCACCGAGCTGAAGACCGACCACAACCGGATCGACTGGATCCTGGGCAGCCTCCAGCGGCTCCTGGGCGACCTGCCGACCGATCCGGACCCGGCCACCGCCACCCGGGTACGGGAGGAACTGGAGGGTCTGGCAGCGATCATGGAGACGCACTTCATCTACGAGGAGAAGAAGTTGATCTCCGTATTGAACTCGATGGACGTGCCGGAGTGGCGTACGGATCGGCCGGCCTTCCTGCTCGCCGGGGACGGCGACCCCCGGGACACGTACCCGGCGTAGCCGCCCGCCGGCGAGCAGTATAGATGAGATTGCTCATCTATACTGGTGGAGGAGGTGCATCATGGGGCGGGTATCGCAGGCCCAGGCGCAGGAGAACCGCAGGCAGGTGGTTGCCGCGGCGGCGCGACTGTTCCGCGAACGGGGCGTACAGGCGGTGAGTGTCGCCGATCTCATGGCCGAGGTCGGGCTCACCCACGGGGGCTTCTACCGGCAGTTCACCTCGAAGGAGGCGCTGCTCACCGAGGCGACCGTACACGCGTTCGCCGATCTTGCCGCGCTGCTCGGCGGATTCGACGACCGACATCCGGGCGACCATGGTTCGGCTCGCCAGGATCTGATCGACTACTACCTGTCGACGGAACACCGGGACGACGTCGGCCAGGGCTGCCCCACCACCGGCCTGAGTTCGGACATCGCGAACGAGGACGTCGAAGGTACCGCCCGACCGGCCTACGCCGAAGGCGTGGGACTGTTCGCCCGCTGGCTCTCCACGGACGGCAACGAGGATCTCGCCACCCTCTCGATGCTCGTCGGCGCACTCACGCTCGCCCGCGCCACCGCCGGATCCGACCTGTCGGAGCGGATCCTGGCCGCCGCCCACGAGGCGCTGCCCGGCCCGGCCGCCGCCCGGGAGACGCCACCTCGCCCGGAAGACTGAATCGACCCGCAGCACGAAAGCGCCCGCCGGACCACCTGGCGGGCGCTTTTTTGCACCGCATTTTCCCGTGCTGACCGCCTTGGCGACCCCGCTTGCGACTTTTAGATGACAGGGATAATCTAAACGGAGCAACGCGGCGCCCATCGGGTGACCGCCTTCCCGATCCCGAAGGAAATCGCCTCCATGTCTGACACGAACACGCGGGGTATTGCCGTGGTCACCGGAGCCTCCGCCGGCATGGGCGCCGTGTACGCCGACCGGCTCGCCCGCCGCGGTTACGACCTGCTGCTGGTCGCCCGCGACAAGAGCCGGCTCGACACCGTCGCGTCGAAGATCACCGCGAACACCGGACGGACGGTCGAGGTACTCACCGCGGACCTCACCAACCCCGGTCAACTCGCCACGGTCGAGGACCGCCTACGCTCCGACGAGTCGATCTCGCTGCTGGTGAACAACGCCGGCGGCACCACCTTCGGTCCACTCGCCCAGGCCGATCCGTCCCAGCTCGAAGACCTCGTCACGCTGAACGTGACCGCGCTGACCCGGCTGACCACCGCCGTACTCGCGGGATTCACCCGGCGGGGCAGCGGCACGATCGTCAACCTGTCATCCGCGCTGGCACTCAACGTCCTTCCGGTCAGCGCCGTCTACAGCGGAACGAAGAGCTACGTGGTGGCGTTCACCCAGGCCCTGCAACAGGAACTCGCCGGATCCGGCATCCGGGTACAGGCGGTCTTCCCCGGCGGGGTCCGTACCGAGTTCTGGGACGGCTCCGGCATCGAGATCTCGGCGTTCCCGCAGGAGGCGGTCATGTCCGCCGACGCCGCCGTCGACGCCGCGCTCGCGGGCCTGGACGCGGGCGAACCCATGACCCTGCTGTCCCTGCCGGACATCGCCGACTGGGACAGGTTCGACGCCGCCCGTCAGGCCATGATCCCGAACCTGTCCCGGTCGGTCCCGGCCGACCGCTACCGGAACTGAACCACCCGTTCGCTCAGGCCGAGGCCGGCGACGAGGGCACCTCACTCGTCCTCGTCGCCCTCGTCCTCATCCTCGTCTTCTTCCTCGTCGTCCCCGGTGTGCCTGGTCGGCGGCTTCTTCGGCTCGGGCTTCGGCTTGTCCTTGCCCTTCACGGCGGGACCCGGTGGCTGCGGGGCAACCTGGTGCGGCTGCGGGGCAACCGGGTTGCCTCCCCCGGATGCCGGTACGGTCGCGACCGGTCCGGCGGAGCTGCCACCCGCCGGTGCGCTCGTGCCGGCAACCCCCGACACCTGCACATCGCAGACCGACTCCCCCAGTTGGAAACGCACCGGCAGCGGATTGGCGCCCGCGTACGTGCCGGTGATCCGGACCGCCACCGAGGCGCCCGGACCCAGGTCGGTCGCGCCGTCCGCCGGGCGGAGCAGCACGTCACGGCCCTGCTGCTGCCACTGGGCCGGCTCGGTTCCCGTGATCGCCTGGTCGGCGGGAAAGGCGAAGGCCAGTTGCCAGTCACGGACCGGCTGGTCACCGGTGTTCTTCACGGTCAGCTCCGCGTCGAACGCCCGCCCCGAGTCGCTACGCAGGGCGTACCCGGCCTGGCAGGTGGGCGGCTTCGGCTCGGCCGTACCGGCGTCGGCGCGTACGGGAGTGCCCCCGCCGTCGGACGAGGTGGACGCGGCGGCGGCCCAGACCGCGCCGGTCAGCGCGAGCAGACCCACCCCGGCCACGGCAGCCCTGAACCGGCGACGCCCCACCGCGTTCCGTAGAAGAGGGTTCCGGAGAAGAGGGTTCCGGTGAACGGAGGTCGGTGCGGCGGACCAGAGCGCACCGGTCGTGGTCGACCAGGGCAGGATCGTGGTGCCGGCGGCGGCCAGCTCGGCCGAGTCGTCGTCCGCGTCCGTCACCCCGGCCGGCTGCCACGGGACCGGCAGGGCCACCGGTCGGCCGGACACGGCGGCGAGCGTAGCGGCCACCTCCGCGCTCGTGGGCCGGTCCTCGGGCGCCTTGGCCAGGCAGCGGGAGCAGAGCTCGACCACCTGGTCGGGCAGACCCTCGACCGGCGGCATCGGCGCCGGATCCGCGTAGAGGTGGGCCCGCAGCATCTCGGTGGTGGTGCTCGCCTGCCACGGGAGCCGGCCGGTCAGCGTCCGGTAGAGCAGCAGGCCGACCGCGTAGACGTCGGTCGCCGCAGAGACCTGCCCCTCGTCCAGGCGTTCCGGGGCGAGGTATGCGGGCGTACCGAAGATCTGGCCGTCGGGTCCGGCCTCGCTCTCACCGACCAGCGCCGAGATGCCGAAGTCCACCACCTTCACCCCGGAGCCGGTGAGCATGACATTGCCCGGGGTGACATCCCGGTGGACGACCCCGCGCGCGTGGGCGGCGGCGAGCGCCGCCGCGACCTCGGCGACCGTCCCGGCCGCCTCCCGCCACGGGAGCTGACGATCCCGGCCCAGCCGGGTGGCGAGCGAGCCACCGTCGACGAGCTCCATCACCACGTACGGGACGGTCAGCCCGCCCTCGACGGACTCGCCGTAGTCGTACACGTTGGTGATGTTCGGGTGGAGCAGCCGTGCCGCGGCCTGGGCCTCCATCCGCAGCCGGTGCCGGAAGGCCCGGTCGCTGGCCAGCCGTGAGGCAAGCACCTTCACCGCGACCTGGCGGCCGAGCACCTCGTCGAAACCACGCCAGACCACCGACATCCCACCGGCGCCGAGCCGCTCGACCAACCGGTAACGGCCGCCGAGCAGTTCCGTACCGTAGTTCCCCACACCCGCCATGACCTGATCTCTTGCCCAGACGCCACCGCGGCTACACCCCGCGCGCCCGCTACATCGGAGCGCAGGGCTGGTGGGCGCTCTCGGCCGCCGCGAGAAGGATCCGGTCGAGCCGTTCCCGGGTGTCGATCAGGTCGTTGATCTGGCCGTCGATGCGTGCCCGTTGCGCCGCCAACCGGTCGAGCAGCTCCGGTGACGCCACACCGGTCACGACGCACGGGAGCAGCTCGACGATCGACCTGCTCGCCAGGCCGGCGGCGTAGAGCTGCTGGATCAGCCGGACCCGGTCGACCGCGACCTCCGGGTACGTCCGCTGCCCGCTGGGGCTGCGCTCGGAGGCGAGCAGGTGCTGCTCCTCGTAGTACCGCAGGGCCCGCGTACTCACGCCGGTCCGGTCGGCGAGTTCGCCGATGCGCATCAGCTTCTCCTCGTGTGCCGTGGGTCACACCACTTGCCTTTGACGTCAACGTCAAGTTTTAGCGTAGCCCGCGTACCGCTGCGCAGCACAGTCCTCGATATCCGCCACGAGAAGGTAGCGATGAAGATCTCTGGTTCCACTGCCCTGGTGACCGGCGCCAACCGTGGCATCGGCCGGCAATTCGCCCGCCAACTCCTGGAGCGGGGCGCGAAGAAGGTCTACGCGACGGCACGACGCCCCGAACTCGTCGACCTGCCGGGAGTGGAGGTGCTGCAACTCGACATCACCGACCCCACCTCGGTACGGGCCGCAGCCTCGGCGGCACCCGACGTCACCCTCCTGGTCAACAACGCCGGCATCTCCACCGGCACCAACCTGGTCACCGGCGACCTCGACACCATCCGCCGCGAGATGGACACCAACTACTACGGCACCCTCCACATGGTTCGCGCCTTCGCCCCCGTACTGGCGGCGAGCGGTGGCGCGATCCTCAACATCCTGTCGGCGATGTCGTGGTTCGCCTACGACGGAGCCAACGCCTACGGGGCGGCCAAGGCCGCGCAGTGGAACCTGACCAACGGGATCCGCCTCGAACTCGCCGCCCAGGGGACCCTGGTCACCGGGCTGCACCTCGGCGCCGCCGACACCGACATGATGGCCGACTACAACGGCCCGAAGGTCGACCCCGCCGAGGTCGTACGCGCCGGCCTCGACGGCATCGAGGCGGGCAGGTTCGAGGTGATCGTCGACGAGTGGAGTGCACACATCAAGGCGTCCCTGGCCGCCGACCCGAGCCTGTTCTACACCCAGGTCCCGTCGGCCTCCTGACGATGCTCCCGGGGGTGACCCGTACCCACACCCACCCCCGGGGTCGCTACCGTACGGAGACGCGCGTTCGGCTGGGACGGGGCGGCTGCGGTGGAGGGGCAACGTGGAGAGTCTGACGAAGCTGCGGGTCACCGAGGCCGAACTCGGGGTGCTGGTCCGCCGGGGCTTCGGCCCCTCGGCGCGGATCGAACGGTGGCACGAGCTGACCGAGGGGCACTACAACGTCGCCTACGCGATCCGACTGGCCGACGGCGCCGACCTGATCCTCAAGATCGCGCCACCCCCGGCGTTGAAGCTGCTCAGCCACGAGGTCGACCTGATGCGTACCGAGGTGGAGTTCTTCCGCCGGGCCGGAGCCGCCGGCGTCGCCGTACCCGAAGTGGTCTTCGCGGACGTCGACCGGGACCTGGTCGGCAGCGACTTCGTGTTCCTCGCCCGGATCGACGGGGTGGCCCTGAACACCGTGCGCGACGACCTGACCCCGGCGGGTCTGGCCGCCGTGCGCGCGCAGGCCGCCGCCCAGACGGCCCGCCTGCACACGATCACCGGCCCGGCGTACGGGTACCCGCTGCGCAACAGCCGCACCTGGCAGCCGACGTGGCGGGCGGCGTTCGGGGCGATGGTGCAGGACATCCTGGACGACGCCCTGCGCCTGGGCACCGCGCTGCCGATCGGCGCGGACGAGATCGGCGACCGGCTCCGGCGGCACTTCGACGTGCTGGACGAGGTCGACCGGCCGGCGCTGGTCCACTTCGACCTCTGGGACGGCAACGTCTTCGTCCTGCCCGACGGCACCGGCGGCGCCACCCTGACCGGGCTGATCGACGGCGAGCGGGCCTTCTACGGCGACCCGGTGGCCGAGTTCGTGGCGATGACCCTGTTCCGGGATCCGGCCGAACTCCCGGACCTGCTCGCCGCCTACAACACCGCCGGCCACCACCCGATCGACCCGACCCCGGGTGTACGGCGACGGCTGACGCTCTACACCTGCTACCTCTACCTGATCATGTCGGTGGAGGGCGCCACCCGGGGGTGGCAGGGGCCGGAACGGGAGAAGTTCGAGCGGTGGCTGGCCGAGCTGCTGGTCGCCCAGCTCGGCCAGCTCCGCTGATCACGCCAGCCACGGAATCGTTCCCGGTCAGCGGGGCAGGGCCTGCTGCAACTCGGCGCGCAGCGCCGGGGTCAGCATCTCACCCGCCTGCTTGGCCAGCCGGGCCATCTCGTAGCCGACCACGCCGATGTCGGCGTCGGTGGCGGCGAGGGTCGCCAGGATCGAACCGTCGCGTACCTGCATGACGAGGAAGTAGCCCCGGCCCATCTCGACCACGGTCTGCTTGACGATGTCACCGTCGAACATCTGGGCCGCACCGGCGGTGATGCTCATCAGCCCCGAGGTGACCGCGGCCAGCTTGTCGGCGTGGTCGCGCGGCAGGTGGTCGGAGACCGCGACGAGCAGCCCGTCGGCCGAGACCACGATCGCGTGCGCCACTCCGGGCACGCGCTCGGCAAAACCACTGACCAGCCAGTTCAGGTCTCGTGCCGCTTGACTCAGCGTCGTCACTGTTGCTCCTCTTCCTTGCCCGCGCCGGCCGGCGCCATGGTTATCTCGGTGGTCTCCTCGGCTTCGGCCCGCCGTACGCCGCCGTAGAACTTGGACAGCATGCCACCCACCGCGTCCGGATCCGGTTCGTACCGTTGCACCGGTACGACCTGCGGCGTCGGCTCGTTGGCCGAGGGCAACTGCGCCATCGGCACCCGTACCGGCAGGCCGTTCGCGTTCACCGCCACGGTGACCTGGGTGACCGGTTCCGCGCGCACCGGTGCGGCAGCGGCGGCCGGCGTCGCCCTGCCGGACGACGATCCGCCGGCCTTGCCCTGCCGGGACCACCAGGTGCTGTTCGCCGCCGTTACGCCGGCCGCCGGGGCCAGCACGTCCTCGGCGCGGGTCGGCACGCTGCGGGCGGGTCGACGGGAGGTGCCGCGACCCGGCGGGCGGCCGGCGACCGGCAGCTCGTCGGGGTTCGGCAGCCCCCTGGTCGCCCCGGAGCCGTTGCGCGGCGTGTTGGTCGGCAGCCCGGCCAGGATCCGCCGGTTCGGTGCCTGGTCCAACTCCGCCTGCGACGGCTGGGCGGCCATCAGTGCCGGCGGCAGCAGCACCGAGGCCATCACACCGTGTTCGGTGGCGGACAGTCGTACCTCGACGTGCTGGCGGGCCGCCAGGTGGCTGACCACGAACAGGCCCATCCGCTCCGACGCGGCGACGTCGGCCGCCGGTGGTACGGCAAGCAGCGCGTTCGCCTCGTCGATGGCGCTCGGGCTCATCCCCAGCCCCTCGTCGACGATCTCGATCAGACCCGCGCCCGGCGCCTGTGCCCGCCCGGAGATGCGTACCACCGTCTCCGGTGGGGAGAAGGTCGCGGCGTTCTCCAACAGCTCGGCGAGGAGGTGGACCAGGTCCGCGACCGCGTGCCCGACGAGGTAGAGCTGGTCCGCGCTCTCGTGCCGGACCCGCTGGTACTGCTCCACCTCGGCGACCGCGGCGAGCATCACCGCGGACAGCGGCACCGGCCGGTTCCAGCGCCGGGTCGACTCCGTGCCGGCGAGCACCAGCAGGCTGTCGTCGTTACGCCGCATCCTGGCGGCGAGGTGGTCGAGCTTGAACAGGTTGTCGAGCTGGTCCGGGTCGCCCTCCTCCCGTTCCAGTTCGTCGAGGAGTTCGAGCTGGCGTTCGACCAGCAGTTGGCTGCGGCGGGCGAGGTTGACGAACATGGCGTTGACGTTGCGCCGCATCACGGCCTGCTCGACGGCGACCGTGACCGCGCTGCGGTGTACGGCCACGAACGCCTCGGCCACCTCCCCGATCTCGTCCATGGACCGGACGATGGCGGGTGGTACCTCGATGTGCGGGACGCCCGATTCGACCGTACGGAGCCGCTCCAGGGCCTCCGGAAGATCGATCTGGGCCACCTGGAGGGCCTGACCCCGCAGCATCCGCAGCGAGCGGTTGAGCGACCGGCCGATGATGATCGAGGTGGCGAGACCGATCAGGAGTACGGCCAGCACCCCGCCGGCAACGAGCAGGGTTCGGCGCAACTGGTCGGAGCTGCGGTCCTCCGCGACGCGTACGGCGTCCCCGAGCACCGCCGCCTCGACCTGACGGAGCAGTTCCTGCCGCTGCTGGCTGACCCGCCACCAGGTGTCGGCGACGAGCACCTGCGGCCCGCTGGCGCCGACCGTGATGGTGTCCTCCTCCATCTCGATCGCCGTCTTGAACCCGGGATCGGCCGACGCCTGCTGGTAGAGCTGGATCTGCGGGGTGGTCGCCGCGACCCGGAAGTCACCGAGCGCGGTGAGCTGCTGGGCCCGCAGGTCGGTCAGCTCCACCGCGTCGTCGAGGTCGTACTGGCCGGCGCGGGCGGCACTGTAGAGCGTGCCCCGGATCCGGGAGCTGATCTCCTTGACCCGGGCGATCTGGACGTAGCGCAGCACCCGGTCGGTCAGGTCCTGCTCGTCGTCACCGGGTGACGGCTCGGCGAGCAGGGTCAGCAGCGCGTCGACGGCCCGGTTGTACGTGCCGAGCACCGTGTTGACGCTGAGTACGCCGGCCGGGACCGCGGACCGCACGTCGGGCAGTTGGCGCAGCGCGTCCAGGGCCCTGGAGTAGGAGACCCGCCAGGAGGCGTCCGCGTCGGCGAGCGGCGCCGCCGCCTCCTGCAACCGGGTCGTCGCCAGGTTGGCAGCGTCGTAGGTCGACTTGAGGGCGGCCTGGATCTGGGCGGGGTCACCGCGCCCGCTGGCCGAGGCCGCCGCACCGGCCAGTTCACCGGCGGTCCGGTCCCGTTCCTGCTGCAGCTCGTGCACCAGGGCGGTGATCTGCCGGCCGATGGTGACCTCCTGGGAAAACTCACCCAGGACGTTGGCCTGCCCGAGCAGGGTTCCGGTCTGCACGGTCGCCAGCACCAGGAACGCCACCGACGGGATGATCAGCACGGCGCCGAGTTTGACCCGCAGTCGCCAGTCCCGCAGGCGCAGCGGAGACCGCCGTCGATGCGGTACGACCCGCACGTCAAGCCGGCGGCGACGGTGGTTGGGCACCCCGCTGCCCGAGGGGTCAAGAGCAGCAGCCACCACGCCTCCTACTTTCCTCGATGCCGGGCACGTCGAGGAGCGGGGTTCATCTCAACCAGGTAGGAGAGCCCTGTCAACCATCCGAACAGCAGCGCGGCACAGGAAGGATACTGCGGCCCAGCCCCTGGTGTCGGAGTCGCCTATTGGCCCTCATCCGTCCGGCTGATGCGTTCGAGACCGACCCCGTCGTGGAAGCGACCGATCGCGATCAATGCCGCTCCGGTCGCACCGATCTCCGGATTGCGTACGTGGCTGACCTGGCGGGGGGCCAGCGCGGCCACGAAAGCCTGCCGCCACCACTGTGACGCGGCCACCGCACCACCGCCGAGCACCACCTCGACCGGGTAGTCCACGGTGGATTCGATCTCGGCGAGGTCGGCCGCCACCTGCCGGCACAGGGCCTCCATCAGGCCGGCGAAGATGTCCACCGCCCGGGTGCCGAAACTCAGGCCGTACACCTTGCCGGAGCCGGCCGGGGCGAGACCCGGCGGCCGGTCCCCACCCAGCCGGGGGTCGGCGACCAGACCTCCGCCGGGTTCGATCGCGGCCAGGGCCTCTTCCAGTTCCGCACCCGACGGCAGCAGCAGGACCTTCTTCGCCCAGGCGAAGAGGTTGCCGCCGGCCGAGTAGGCGGTGCCGGTGACCACGTGCCGGTGGTCCACCCGGTACCGCCAGAGCCCCTCCGGCAACGGCGGCAGGATGGCACCGGCCGGCGCCGCCTGGACCAACCGGACGGCCGCCGACGTACCGACGGTGACCGCCGCCCGGTACGGGTCGACGCAGCCGGACCCCACGTTGGACGCTGCCCCGTCGCCGGTCGGAGCGGCCCACGGTACGTCACGCAGCCCCGGCCAGCGGCGGCCGTACTCGGCGCTCAGCCGGCCGGTCCAGTCCACCGCCGCCAGCTCCGGCAGCTCGGTGCGACCCGCCTCGGCCAGGGCGCACGCCTCGGCGTCCCAGTCCAGGGTGCGCAGGTCGAGCAGGCCGGTGCCGGAGGCCTGGGAGACCGACATCGGGGCGTGTTCGAGCAGGGCGCCGAAGGCGTACTCGACCAGTCCGACAAAACGCGCCGGGCGAAGTCCCAGCGACTCGCGCAGCCAGGGCAGCCGTACGGTCCAGTAGAACCGGTGCCACCAGGTCCCCGTACGGTGGTGGAAGTCCGCCGGGTCCGCCGGGCCGGGCAGGGTCGCCGGTGGCGACGAGCGGCTGTCGAGCCAGGTCAGCACCGGGCCGAGCGGGTTTCCGTGCTGGTCGAGCGGAAGCACCGAGTGCCACTGGGCGGCGGTGGCGACCAGGCCGATGTGGTCGAGGTGCCCGGCCTCGTTCAGCTCGTCGAGGCAGGCTTCGAGCGCGGCCAGGTAGTCGGCGGCGTCCAGGGTCGCGGCACCGTCGTCGCCGATGGTGATGGTCATCTTCCGGCGTGCCAGGGCACCGGGCAGCGGGACGGCGTCGCCGTCGAGGACCAGCCCCCGTACCGACGAGGTGCCCAGGTCGAGCGCGAGAATGTTCATCGCCGGCCACCGTACCCAACGGGTGTCGCCGGTACGCCCACGGCGCCGGCCGCAGGCACCCGACCGGCACCGCGAACACCCGTACCGCATCGATCCCCGACGATCGGCTGGGCGATTCCGGTCCACCTGGTGGACGTCGGGCGGGCCGGTGACCGGCGCCGGCCAGCGCGGGTCGTAGCGTCCGGAACATGCTCGCGCGATCCGAATTCTGGTGGCCCGCCAACCCGGCGGCCGACCTCCGCGCGTAGTTCTTCCACGCGGCCGCCCAGCGCGGCGGCCGCCAGCGTTCCCCTCACTCCCCGGCCGCCGCGCCGGACGGCCCCCGGCCCGAGGAGACGCCCATGGACCTGCTCCCGCACCTGCTCGCCACGATCGCCGCCGGGACCGACCCCGGCCCGTTCGCGATCATCCGGCGCGCCGACGCCCCGGATCTGGAGGTGTACACCGGGGAGCTGCGTACGGTCGACCGGCTCGCCGACATCCCCCTGCCCGGCGGCCCGGCCGGTGCCCGGACCCTGGCGCTGGTCCCGTACCGGCAGATCGCCGAGCGCGGGTTCGCCTGCGTCGACGACGGCGCCCCGCTGGAGTGCCTGACCATCGGCGCGCACCAGCGGGTTCCGTTGGACCGTGCCCTGGCGGCCCTGCCGGACCAGCCGGTACGCACCGAAGGCGGCGCCTTCGACCTCCCCGACGAGGAGTACGCGGAGATCACCCGGCAGGTCCTGCGGGAGGAGATCGGCCGGGGCGAGGGCGCCAATTTCGTGATCCACCGCAGTTATCGGGCGAACCTGGTCGGCCCGCCGCTGACCGCCGCCCTGGCCGCGCTGCGCCGGCTGCTGACCGCCGAACGCGGCGCCTACTGGACCTTCGTGGTGCACACCGGCACCCGGATCCTGGTCGGGGCGAGCCCGGAGCGGCACGTCAGCGTCGAGGACGGGCTGGCGATGATGAACCCGATCAGCGGCACCTTCCGGCACCCGGACGGACCGGCGGACCGGGACGCGCTGCTGCGTTTCCTCGCCGACCCGAAGGAGACCGACGAGCTGTACATGGTGCTCGACGAGGAGCTGAAGATGATGGCGACGGTGGCCGAGCAGGGCGGTCAGGTGGTGGGGCCGTACCTGAAGGAGATGTCGCATCTGGTCCACACCGAGTACCTGCTCGCCGGCCGTGGCTCGCTGGACGTACGTGACGTGCTGCGCGAGACGATGTTCGCCCCGACGGTGACCGGCTCCCCGATGGAGAACGCCTGCCGGGTGATCGCCCGACGGGAGCAGGGACGGGGACGGGCCTACTACGCCGGGGTGCTGGCCCTGCTCGGGGTGGACGACGAGGGACGGCAGACCCTCGACGCGCCGATCCTGATCCGTACCGCGGAGATCTCCCCGGCCGGGGCGTTGCGGGTGTCGGTCGGGGCGACCCTGGTCCGCCACTCGACGCCCGAGGGGGAGGTGGCCGAGACCCATGCCAAGGCGGCCGGGGTGCTCGCCGCACTCGGGTTGCGCCCGGCCGCCCCGGTCCGGGCCGCGGGGCTGCCGGACCGGCTGGCCGACGACCCGGCCGTACGGGCAGCGCTGGCCGCCCGCAACGACCGGCTCGCCCGGTTCTGGCTGGAGCAGCGCGCCCCCGGCGCCGCCCTGGTGCCGGCGCTGGCCGGCCGGCGGGCGCTGATCGTCGACGGGGAGGACACCTTCACCGGCATGCTGGCCCACCAGTTGCGGGCCCTCGGCCTCGCCGTCGAGCTGCGCCCCTGGCACGACGCCGGTGACGCGGTGGGGGCGGACCGGGCCGACCTGGTCGTGGTGGGACCCGGTCCGGGTGACCCGAACCAGGTCGACGACCCGAAGATGGCGTCCCTGCGGGGCCTGCTCACCGGGTTGCTGGAGCAGGGTCGGCCCACACTCGCCATCTGCCTCGGTCACCAGTTGCTGTCCGGGCTGCTCGGGCTGCGCCTGCACCGGCGGGACGCGCCGTACCAGGGGCTGCAACGTGAGGTCGACCTGTTCGGGACGGTACGGCGGGTCGGGTTCTACTCCACCTTCACCGCCCTGGCCGGGGCCGACGAGCTGGTCACCGCGTACGGGCCGGTCCGGGTCGCCCGCGACGGTGGTGACGGGGCGGTGCACGCCCTGCGCGGTCCGACCTTCGCCGGGGTGCAGTTCCATCCCGAGTCCGTACTCAGCCAGGACGGCCTGGCGGTCCTGGGCGAGTTGCTCGGCGAGTTGCTGCCGACCCCGGCGGCACCGGCACGGTGAACGATCCGGTTCGGCATATCTGCCCGGATGTTGGGTAGGGCTTCTGTGGGCCGGTGGTTCGAGCGGGTTGAGAGCCCTCGCTCGGGCCACCGGTTCACGTTCCGTGGTCAGGCGCCGTCCGCCGGCCCGCGCCACGACACCCCAGCCTCCGCCACCGTCGCCGGCCCGGTCCCGGACCGGTTCCCGGCGGCCGACGGTGGCCGGCGCGCAGGTTCGGCGCGGCGCTGGTCCGGCTCGCCATCAGGTAACTCCCCTCGCCCGCCCTGCCCCTCGCCCGCTTTGTCCTGACTGCGACCTACCCGCTGATTACGCGAAGAAACATCGACTCATACCGGCCGGAGTACGGCGGCACCACCCGGAGGAAGCGTCGGCGCCGACCGGACGGCAGGATCGAACCAGCCCGGCGCCCCCTCACCCCCGTCCTGGCCAGCGAAATCGATCATTCAGCCGGTCCACAGTGGTATTCCCGGTGGCCGGCCGGTCGGATACCGTGGTCGAAAGCTCTCCGATCACAGCGGGTCGCCGCCGACGCCGGCCAGCTCACCCGGATCCCGGCGCACCCGGATCCACCAACCAGCAGGACCCGGATCCGACCCGCTCTCGGCACGCCGCCCGGACCAAGCCCTCCGGCTCGCGCGCCCGATCGGCGAAACGCGCCCCGTACCGACGATCCATTCGGCAGGATCGTCATCAACGAGGAGGTGCCGCTGTGCAGGACACTCGGACCGCTGTGGTCACGGCGGTGAACCCGGCCGCGATCAGCAGAGACACTCCGACCCGTACGCTGTCTTTCCAGGTCAGCGGGCTGCCCCCGGTCAGGACCGAGGCACTGTCGATCTTCTCGGCCGGGCACCGCCAGGCCAACCGGGTGCGGGCACTGCTCGAGGCCGCCTGCGCCGCCGCCCAGGACAGCGGCTGGACACCACTGACCGAGGCGATCGAACTGGACCTGGTCCTGCACTGCCCACCCGGGCACCACGGCACCGACGCGGCAACCCTGCTCGGCGGGGTCGGCGCCGTACTGCAGGACAAGCGACACGCGGTCAACATCGGTCTGGCCCACCTGGGCGCCCTGGTCGACGTCAAGCTGTACCTCGACAACCGGCAGATCCGCCGGTTGTCGTTCCGGGAGGAGCCGGCGGAGACGACGTCGTACGAGGTTCGAGTCGCCGCGATACCGGCGGCAGGTTGAGCGGCGCCCGCGACTGGGTACCGCGGACCCGACGAAGGGAGCACCGATGTCGGAGCCACACATCACGCTGGACCCGAGCGGGCTGAGCCCGGCTCTGGAGAGCCTGCGCGAACCGCTGGAGGATCAGCTCAACTCGGCCCTGCGGGTGGCCAGCGAACGGGTCCGCGCCGGGTATGACGGCGAGCCGGTCGAGGAGGTCTGCCGGCGGCTGCTCGACGAGACCCGGGCCGGTCTGCACCCGGACATCGCGGCCGGCTTCGCGCCGGACATGGACGAGCTCTGCCGGGTGGCGATCGCGATCGTACGGCGGGAGGCGCACCACTGAACCGCGCCGTCTGATCCGGGTCCCGCCCGCCACGGCGGGACACCGGTGGCGGGCTGATCGGCCGCGGTCGGTCAGCCCCGGCGCACGTCGACGGCGACGACCCGGGTGCCGTCCGGGCGGGTGAGTTCCAGGGCCCGGACCGGTAACGCCTGGTCGCTGCCGGGCGCCACCTGAAGGCCCAGGCCGTGGGTGACGTGCCCCTCGAAGTCGCCCGCGAGGGCGTACCCGCGCAGGGTGGGGTAGTCCAACCGTGGTCCGGGCGACTCGCTCACCGAGACGCGACCGTGCTCGTCGTGCGCCTGCGCCGGGTCGAACTGGATCCGCAGGAAGGCGTTGCCCGCCAGTGACACCGGATCGCCGGTGCCGTCGGCCACCACCCCGGGCACGTAGGCCAGCGTGTAGGAGGGCGGACCGCCTCGGAAGGCGAAGGTGATCCGGGTCAGGTTCTCCTCCGGATGGTCACCGACCCGTACCTCCACGAGCAGCGGCAGCGGCGGGCCCGGCGCCGGCACGACCGGCAGCCGGACCTGGTGGCTGATCCGCGCCTCCCGGGTCGGCACCCCCCAGCCGTAGGTGACCCGGTAGTCGGTGACGGACGGATCGGAGCCGGTCGGGGTGTCCGGCGTTTCCCCTGGGTCGGCGGGCGGCGACGACGGTCCGACCGCCGGCGTGCCGCCGGTCGGCTGCGGGGTGGCCGGGCCGCCCCGGCCGGCCGTCGTGCAGCCGGCGGCGAGCACAACAACCACAAATGCGAGAAATGGTACGCGCTGGCGTGTCATGCACCTTTGACGCATAGCCCCCGCCCGGGGTTTACCTCGACACCGACCTGGAAGTTTCGCCATCTGGCACCGAGCACCCGCTCCCCGCCGCCGTGAGCCCGTCCTGATCCCCGCAGATCAACAGAGGAGCCCTCTCATACCAGATCATCTGACATAAGAGGATATTGAAATCGACATATCTAAATGTTTAAGATCCTGGCACCCCTCGGCAAGCATTGGAGAGTGAGCTATGACCTCACGAAGAGTCAGCCGGCTCCTGGTCGCAATCGTGACGACGGCAGGTGCCATGATCGGCGCCACGGTCGCCAGCCCGCCGGCATCGGCGGACGTGTCGATCCAGGCGACGGTCTGCTACAACACCAGCCAGGCCGGCAGTTACGCCGGGATCGCCAACCAGGCCGCCACGATCTGGAACAACGCGACCGTCAACCTCACCCTCTCCTCGGGCTGCGGGTCCAACCTGCGGATCTACCAGATCACCGGCGGCGGCTCGTACGCCGTGCGGACCAGCCTGGGCAACGGCCGGGTCTACATCGACACCCAGCAGGCCGCGCAGTACAGCCCGCTGCGGATCATGACGCACGAGATCGGCCACATCCTCGGCCTGCCCGACAACTACAACGGCAACTGCTCCCTGCTGATGTCCGGCGGCAGCGCCGGTACGAGTTGCACCAACCCGTACCCGAGCACCGCCGAGGCGAACCGGGTGAGCAACCTCTTCGCCGGTACCCGGATCAGCGGCGACACCGGCAGCCAGGTGTTCCAGGACAGCTGGCCGGCCTCGGTCGTCAAGGTCGGCTGAGCCCGGTCCCCACCCTGTCCTCCGCCCCTCCCCGCGGCGGACGAAGGTAGGAAAGCGGAGGGCCGACCGAACCGTCGGCCCTCCGCTTCGTACCGGACCGCTCAACGACGCCGCTGCTCGTCGATACTCAGATAGGCGGCGACGGTCAACATCTGCCACAGACCGGGCTCCAGCGGGTAGGCCGGCGGCAGCCCGTAGAAGCGCCGGGTGCCGTACTCCCAGTCCTGGCCGTCGTCGATCACCTCCTGCGCGGCCGAGCGCACCGCACCGATCCGGGTCGACGCCAGTTTCGTACCGGACAGCGTCAGATCGCGCAGCACCTGCCCCAGGTTGGCCTTGTCGCCGAGTTCCTGGTCCGGCCCACCCCGGTACGACCGCACCGACCAGCCCGTCACCTGGTCCGGGTGGTGCGGATGGTACGTCGGCACCAGCCGTTCGTTGGCCAGCGCGATCGCGGTCGCCCGGAGCAGATCGGCGTTGCGGCACAACAGCAGCGCCCGACCGGTCAACGGGCCGAGCTTTTCCCGGATCACCCCCTCCCCGTACAGCTCATCCGCCTTCGCCTCCAGCGCCGCCGCGGTCTTCTCCTCGGCCAGGACGTGCGGCGAGGGGTGGCCGCCGCGCCGCTGGTGGTAGGACCGACGCAGGTCGGAGAAGCCGGCAAAGGCCCCCAGACGCAGCGAGTGCCGGGACGCGAAAAGCATGATCTTGTCGGTCGCTGGACGCTCCTCGGACTCGTTCGACGGCACGATGTCGTTGAGATCCACCCGCTGCTCGCCGAGGAAGGTCCACAGACTCCGGCTCAGCGCGGCGCCGGGCGCCCCGCTCCCCGGCAGCGCCGCGAAGGCGTACACCTGCTGCTGCGCCTCGCCGTCGTCGTCCTGGTTGAGGTTGACCAGCCGGCGGTGCTCCTCGTCGTCGTAGCTGACCAACCACTCGCTACCGTCGAGCAGTTCCCGGCCGAGCGCCTCACCGGACTCCCCCGAGTGCTCCAGGATCTCGAACACCGACCGCTCCCGCAGCGGGCCGAAAACCGGCCGGGCCCGCCTACGGAGACCGTCGACCAGCGCGTCCACGAGACCCGGACCGGCGACCCGGGTGTCTCCCCGCAGGGCCAGCACCGGCCGGCCGCCGTCGGTCGACACCCGCCAACGCAGCGCCTCCCCGACCGGGGCCAGACCGGACCGGCCGCGCTCCGGGTCGGGCGTACCCGCGTAGTGGGTGTACAGCCAATCCTCGGTGTCGCGGTCGTCGACCCGGGGCACGATCCGCCGCAACGGGAACCGCTCGGCCGCACGGCGCTCCTTGGCGACCGCCTCGACCGCACCGACGAGCTGCCGGCTGGCCTCCTCGACCGCCAACCGCCACGCCTCGACCTCCGCACGGACCTCGGCGGCGACCTGGGCGAGCCGCTTCAGCGTCCGCTGGGTGCGGTCGTAGCAGTCCTCCTGGATCAGGGCGAGCAGCAGGTTCCGCTCCGCGCCGAGGTAGTTGAGCTGATGCTTGCCCCGACGCAGGCCCTTGTCCTCACGTACCCGGTCCTCGGCCTGGTCCAGCGCGGCCCGGGCGCGGGCCGGATCCGCCCGATGGCACAGCTCGGCCCGCTGGCCGAACAGTTCCAGACGCTGGGTGACCAGGTCGACGAAGGCCAGCCCGGCCAGCGGTCCGCCGTCCCGGCGGGACATCACCTGCGCCACCACGAGGCGCAGCGCCACCTCCCACTGGCGCCGGATCTCCCGCTCGTGGTCCTCGGCGACCGGATACCACTGATGTTCGTTGTTCGGCGCCAACCGCACCCCGCTCTCGCCCCAGAAGGCGCGGATCCTCGCCCTGGTCTGGTCGATCACGAACTGACCACGGTGGTCCGTACGGAACGGGGTGATGTCCTCGAACGGGGCGAACAGGCTCGGCGGATCCGGCAGCTCGGTGTTCTTGCCCGCGGCGAGCAGCCAGGTGGACGTCGGCGAGAGCAGCCCCTCCCGGGCCGCCTCACTGTCCAGGTCCTTGAACACCGGCGGCGGTTGCGCCCCGTCGGCCTCCGGATCGGTGCCGGTGAGAAAGTTGCCCACCTCGGCACCGAGGTCCGGCACCCGGTCCGGCAACTGGGCCAGTACGTCCACCCCGGCCCGGCTGACGAAGCCGCGCAGCACCGACTCCCAGTGGTACTCCACCAGGTACGCGCCGAAGGTGGAGTAGATGTCGGTGCTGTTGCGGGTGTACGGACGCGCGTTCACCCGGTAACTGCTGAACGCGGGCCCGACGGTCGGCAACAGGTGCGCGTAGATCGCGTCGGCGACGGCGACCGGGCAGACCGCACCCGCGTCGAAGCCCTCCAGCCGCCGCCCGGCGGACCGGCTGCGCCGCCCGTCCACGAGGTAGGTGTACTGCACCGGCGCGGCGGTCATCTCGTGGCTGTGCCGGGGCGCCCAGCGGAACTCGGCCGGATTGTTCCGCTCGACGTTCATCACCCGGTCCAGCTCGCGCAGCAGCGCGTACCCGTTGGCCTCGCTCCTGATCCGCTGCGGTCCCTCGAGCGTCCGCCCGAACGCACCGGACAGTACGCAGAACAGCGTCACCGAGAAGCCACCGCCCTGCACCAGACGCATCTGTTGCAGGTACGCCAGCACGTCCAGGAGGATCCCGGAACCGGTGCCGCCCGCGGTCGAGCTGACCACGTAGATGTTCGGCGTGGTGTCGGCGTCGGTCCGGGTGAGCTGGTCCAACGCGTGCTCGATCCGGCGCATCGCCGGTGTCGAGCCGAGTACGTCGGCGAAGAACGACATCCGGCCGAACGACCTGATCTGTCCCGCGCCCTCGACCATGAAGGCGAGCGCCTCGTCCTCCCGGATCTGCGCCGCGTCGCGGGGGCCGAACCACGGGGCGACGGTCGGGTAGAACTCCTCCGCGACCTCGGGGCCCTGCCGGATCTTGTCGATCATCCCGCCCACGGCACTGTTGAGGTAGAGATCCTCGACGTCCACGTCCAGCGTGAGTCCGTCCACGTTGGGACGGTTCTTGCGGTCCACGTCGACCGCGCGCAGCAGCACCGGCCAGTCGTAGCGGTTGCCGTTGCTCCGCTCGACGGCCGCCGGGTCCTGCTGGAGGTCCCGCCACCGCTGCTCGATCGCGAGACGGTGCTTCAGATGTGCCACGGCATCGCTTCCGGTGCCGCCGAGTCCGATCACCAGTGCGGGAAGCACGATGAACCTCCTGTCCGCCGTCCTAGGGCCCGGGTCGTCATGGTTGGTAGGTGAACGTGGTGCCGTCGCGCAGTGACTCGGTCTGCCGGGGCCGGCAGGTCACCCGGTGCCGCTTCCCGTCCCGTCGGTAGTCGACGTACAGCACGAGTTCCCGGCCCGAACCGGTCTCGCGGCGCAGGCGGCGGGCGCGTACGGTGCCGCTGCCCGACAGCTCGCCGCCCCTGCCCAGCGGGCTCGGGAACCGGACCGTCCGACCACTGAGCGGTTGGCGGTAGGGAACCTTCTGCTCGGGTTCGCTGATCGACAGCGAACCGCCGCCCATCGCCTTCCACCGCCGCGCCGGCAGGTAGAAGGCCAGCCCGACCGCGATCGCGAGCAGCACGAGCAGCAGCACCAGGAGCCAGATCGGGAAGCCGGTGGTGGTGTGCCGGGCCGGAGCCGTCGCGCTCACCGGGGCCGGGGTGAACGCCAACTCGAGATCACGGGTGATGACGTCGCGCCACGGCGAGTCGACCGTCCCGGTCACCCGGAGTTCGCCGTCGCGCGTACGCTCACCGCCGATCCGGCGTTCGGTGGTCGTGACCGGCTCCACCCGGATCCGTACCTCCTGCTCCGGCTCGGCGGGGGTGAGCAGCACCTCGGGCCGTTCCGGCACCGCACGCAGCTCGACGCCGTCGATCTCGACCCGCAGGTCGCCGACCGTGATCGGGACCCGGGTCGCCGAGCTGCGGAACCTGGCGACGATCTCGACCGGCTCGGCGCCGACGGTGAGCCCGCCCGACGGCAGCGCGGCGGTGGCGGTGAGCTGGTCCCGGGCCACGTACGCGGCCGCCTTCTGTACCGCCACCCGGCCCCGGATCCGGTCGAGATAGCTGCCGACCTGGTCCGGTGGCAGGTCCATCAGGATCGTGTTCTCGAAGACCTCGTCGAGGAGCTGCACGTCGGTCCGACCGGCGAGCGGTACGCCGTACGCGCGGACGTTGCGTCGCTGCTCGACCCTGCGGGCCCGCTCGGTGAGCCGGGCGAAGGCCGGGGACGCGTTGCCGGCGTACCGGGAGTTGGCCGGCGGATCGTGTCGGCCGTCGGTCAGGAGGATCACGGTCGCGGGATCCGTGTTGCCGGCCTCCTCGACGATGTCGAGCGCCGCTTCGACGGCCGCCCCGATGTCGGTGGCGGTGCCGTCCGCCGTCACCGGCATCCGGTCGAGCGCCCCGGCGCCGACACCGCCGACCGCCCCGCTGAATTTCGGGTCGGGACGGTTGGCGAAGGCGAACAGGTGCAGCCGGTCGACCGGGTCGAGTTCGGCGAGCAACGGGCGCAAGGCGTCCTTGGCCGCCCGGTAGAGGTCGGCGCCGTCCTGCATCGAGGAGGAGACGTCGACCAGCACGACGTAGTCCGCCGGCAGCCGGTCGACCCGGAGGTCGCGCAGCACCTCGGCCAGCCCGGCCTGGGCGGGCGCGAACCGTGCCGGAACGGCCGGTGCCGCCGGTACGGACAGCACGTTGACGGCGACCGCCAGCGTCGCCGCGAACAGCGGCAACAGCTTCCGGTACGCCCGGTCGAGGTGTGTCATCTCGTCCTCCCCCTCATGCCTCGTCGGCGTACATGACCACGCCCGGTCTGGTCCCGGTCTCACCGAGGACCAGGCGGGGGCGCAGGCAGTCGAGCACCTCGCCGGTCCTGGCCGTGGGGGGCGCCGGCAGGCGTACGTCCAGAGTCCGCTCGGTGTGCTGCTGCTGGATCAGGTCGCGGTACCACCCCTTGAGGTGCGTGGCCTCGAATCGCTGGTCGAACTGCCGCTCGGGCTCCCGGCCGAACTGCCGATCGAGCTGCTGGACGGTGTCGTCGACCAGGCCGGACACCTCCCTGCGGAAGCTCCCCCACCAGCTGTCCGGCGCGACGAGTGGCTGGTGCACCACCGAACGCAGCACCTCGGCGAGCCCGGCCGCGCGGATCAGCCGCTGTGCCGGGTCACCGTTCCCGGTGGAGGCGTTCGGTTGCCCGGCGTACGACTGGAGGGCGTCGTGGAGCCGCTTGCGGTACCGCCGCTGTTCCTCCTTGTCACGCAGCGGCTCCAGCTTGGCGTCGCGTACGTGCAGGGCGGTGAGGTCGTTGGCCACCAGCCACTCGACCTGGGTGGCGTACGAGGTGACCCGGAAGTGTTCCTCGAAGGCGGAGCCGGACGCGGCGAGGACCCCCGGCGAGACGCCGCCCTGCGGGTCCAGGCACACCCCCGGCTCACCACCCCAACCGGGGATGATCACCCGGTGCAGGTAGACGTGCTGGAGCATGGTCCACCGCTCGTCCGCGACGTACCAGACCCTCGGCACCACCCGGGCCGCATCGTCGGCCCACTCCCGGGCGACGGACGCCGGTAGCCGCAGCAGGCCGAGATGGAAACTGCGCCAACGGGCGGCGAGGGTGCCACCGGGAGCCGGGGTGTTGCCGAGCCACACCCGTACCCGGTCGTCGGCGACGAATCTGGCCAGGACCTGCTCGACCTGCCCCGCGATCAGAGCCAGCCCGACCTCCTGCCGGGTTCCTCCGGTCCGGTCGTACGCCTCGGTCCCGGCCGTCACCCGCTCGGTACGAACCGGGGTCCCCACCGACGCCGTCCCGCCGGTACGGTCCGGCGTCCCCCGCCGATCCATCCCACCCGGCCCGGCAGCACCCGCCCGCCCAGCAGCCGCCGACCCGGCGGCACCCGACCCGGCAGCCGACCCAGCAGCACTCGACTCGGCAGCGTCCTGATCGAAGACGTCCGGCTCGAAGGCGTCCACCACGGCATCGCCGGGCTCAACGGCGTCCGTCACGGCATCGCCGGACTCGAAAACGTCCGTCACTGCATCGCCGGACTCGAAGGCATCCGACTCGACGGCGGCCGCCTTCGCGGGGGCCGACTTTACGGCAGCCGGCTCGGTGAGCTGCCAGAGCCGGGCGCCCAGTTCATGGATCCGACGCCACGGATCGGCGCGATCGGCCGGGTCGTCGGGGTTGCCGGCGGCGGCGAGGCGTTCGATCCGTTCGGTCAGCATCGCGGCGTAGACGGCACCGGCGACCCGTGGCAGATGGGCACGGAGTGCGTCCGCCGCCGGGCCGGCGTCCCGGAGCACCTCGCCCAGCAGGTCCTCGAAGCCGTGCCGGGTGGACTCGGTCTGGTTGTCCATCAGTGTGTCCCGTCAAAAGGGCTGTCATGGTCGTCGAAGTCGGACTGCGGGGTGCCGAGCGGCAGCCGGAAGACCAGGCCGCGCTCGTGTTCGATGTCCAGGACGGTCGAGGTGGTCCACAGTGGCGGTGCGCCCGCGTGCACCCGGACCGCCCCACGGGCGTCCAGGCTGACCACGTACGTCGCCTCGGTGTCGAACGCCGCGTCGAGCGTCCCGATCGGCCGCTCACCGCCGTCGTCCGCACGGAGCAGGAAGGTCCAGCCCCCGGAGTCGTCGGGGGGCGGCAGGGGAAGGTGTCCGAGTACGCCGGGTCGGCTCTCGCCCAACTCGTCGACGAAGGTCTCGCGGGTGAAGGCCCGGTTGCCGGTGCCGCTTCCGAAAGCCGGTCGGGGCGGCTGCCCGTCGGGCGGTTCGACCAGGATCCGGTCGGCCAGCCGCAGCACTTCCGCCGGTGCGCCGGACGGTCCCACCGGCACCTGCACCGCCGCCTGCGACTCGTCGATCCGCAGGTACGGCCGGCTGCCCTGCCAGAGCAGCAACTCCAGGCTCAGGCTGCCGTCGACCTCGATCCCGGCACTGATCCTCGCCGGCCAGAGCTTGCGGTCCAGAGACAGTCCCGGATCCTCGGCCCGGATCCGGGCGTCGAGGTCCCGCCACTGGAACGAACCCCAGGGCAGCGGATGGCCCCCGTCGACCTGACGCTCGATCACACACCGGTCACCGAGGACACCGAGCTGGGCGAAGGCCCGCAGCCGGCCGTCGGCGAACTCCTCGAACGGTGTCCCGGCCGGCAGCACCACCCGGTTCCGGTCGGCCCGGCTGCGTACCGCCAGCGCGCAGGGCAGCTCCAGGAGCAGGTTGTCGACCTCCACGGCAACCTCGGTCACGCCCTGCCGGAGCAGTTCGGTGTCCGCGTCCGGGGCACCCAGCGAGCTGATCGACGCGGCCCAGGCCGCACCGATCGAGGCGGCGTTCTTCGGGTACGTCCGCTCGACGACAACCTCGACGGCCGGCTCGCCACGCGGACGGCGGGCGGCGAACTCCCGGGCGACCACCTCGGCCGCGAGGGCGAGTTGGCTGGCCTTGCCGGTGAGGATGATCCGGTCCAACCGCTCGGTGGCGTCGAGCCGGCTCGCGGCAAGCCCCGCCGCGAGCTTGCTGATCTCGACCAGCATCGGCGTGGCGGCGCCGGCGAACGACCCGTACCCGAGTTCCACCGGGCCCTGGCCGATCTCCGTCGGCTGGTCGGTGGGGACGCTGTCGAGCGTCCGTACGATGTCCTGCACGTGATCGGTGGCGAGCCGGTACGGCGTACCCGGGGCGATCTGCTTCTTCGCCTCCTCGGCCCGCCGCCAGATCGCCCAGAAGGTCTGCTCGCGGACCTGGTTCGAGCCGGGTCCGATCCGGTGCGGGTCGAACCGGGTGCCGACCACCCGCTCGACGTTGTCCCGGACCCGCTGCGCCGCGTCGCTGTCCGGCACGTCGGTGTCCCGGCGCAGCGCCTCCAGGGTCCGCTCGACCAGGCTGCCCGGAACGTACCGGCCGTTGTCGTCCTGGTAGGACCGTTCCAGGTTCGCGGTCACCCCGTCCTGCCACTGCCGCCACGACTCCCGGCTCTCGCCGAACCCGGTCTGCTCCGGCCAGGCGATGGTCAGCAGGTGGTCGGCGATGACCGCCTTCAGCCAGTGGAAGACCTGGAGGGTGAGGAAGTCGCCGCCGCGCCGGTTCCGACCACTGGTGCCGCGCAGTTGCGGGACCACCCTGTAGTACCGCCC
Organism: Micromonospora sp. NPDC004704; assembly: GCF_053601675.1. Taxonomy (NCBI): domain Bacteria; kingdom Bacillati; phylum Actinomycetota; class Actinomycetes; order Micromonosporales; family Micromonosporaceae; genus Micromonospora; species Micromonospora sp. NPDC004704. The sequence goes on from NZ_JBSGCD010000047.1 coordinate 25,954, forward strand.
GGCGGTGCCGGGCTCGACGTCGGGCAGCTCCGGGGTCCCGTCGTGCAGGTGGACCGTGACCAGGGCGATGTCGGTGGTGCCACCGCCGATGTCGATGACGAGCATGTTCTCGGTCCAGTGCCGTTCCTCCCCCGGCACCGGCCGGAAACGCGCCCGGAGCGCCTCGATGCCCAGTTCGTAGTCGGTGCCGAGGTCGCGCATCAGGAAGAACAGCGCCGCCGAGATCGCCTCGTCGTAGCTGAGGTCGACGTCGCCGACGCCGAGCACGGAACCGATCACCTCGTCCAGGCGGCGTCGGGCCGACGGCGGAGCCATCGTCGGGTAGGTCGCCACCACGTGGTCGACCGGTGCCCCGTCGAGCCGGTCCGGGTTCGCCCCGGTGAACCGGTCGGTCTCCTGGAGGAGGAACCCGACCGCCGCGCCGAGCAACGCGTCGAAACCGACCCGGCGCGGGTCGTCGCGCAGCGGCAACGCGTAGTCGGGATCGTTGAGGTGGTGCTTGAGACCGAGCACGGTTCCGTACGAGGCGCCGTGCGCGAGCGGGATCCCCAGCCGTACGCGCAGGTACGGGTCGACGTCGGTGACGTCCAGCCGGCTCGACACCTCGTCGAGTTCCGTCGCGCTGTCCAGGCGTACCGGGTAGAGCGAGTGGTGCGCCAACGCGGGGGTGCTGAACGCGGTGTCGTAGCAGTGGTGCAGCCGGGCGGCGAGCCAGGCGCCGAGTTGGGGCGTACAACCGATCTGGGCGTTGTCCAGGGCGAGCAGCACGTCGTAGAGCAGCGGCCCGTTCGTCGACTCGTCGACGGCGACCAGGTCGGCCAACGCCTGCGGGTCCACCTGGGCCAGGTCGGCCGCGATCCGGGTACGCAGCACCGACCACTCCGCCCGGCACTGCGCCTGCCGGGGCTCGGTGAGCTCCTCGGCACGGGGTTCACGGCGCAACAGGTCGGCCGTCTCCCGACGCAGTGCGGCCCGCTGGTCGACCGGCAACGGCAGCGACGGCCGGGGGCGGCTGGGATCGTAGAGGGTGACGGTCGAGTTGGTGGTGCCGAAGTCCACCGCGGCGAACCCGCCGTGGCGGTCGGGGCAGTAGCGCGGGTACGGCAGGATCAGACGATCCGTCGTGTCGGTGCTGTCGCTCATCAGCGCTCCTCGGAGAGCGTGGGCCAGTCGTCGTCGTGGTCGAGTGCCGTCTCCAGCCGCCGCGCCACAGTGGCCGGTGGCTCCGGCGGAAGGTGCGCGTCCGGCCCGTCGACCAGGGCCCGCAGTTCACCGTCGGTACGCGGCAGCCGCTGTTGCAGTGCGCGCAGGCTGCGGTGGATCGCCTCGGCCCGCCGGGGCAGCTCGACCGCGAGCCGGGCCAGCGCGAGCCGCCGGGTGGCCTCGACCAGCTCGCGGCGCAGCCGCATCACCGCCACCTGGTGGTTCCCGTGCGGGGACGGGGTGCGAAGCCCACCGTCGGCCGCCCAGGGCAGCGGCCGTACCGGGTCGAGCGGGAACGCCTGACGCAACGCCTGCCGCTCCGCCGCCGTACGCGGCACCCCCGCCGCCGTGCTTCCCGTCGGGTTGTCGTCCTCGGGCCGGACCTGCGCCAACCAGTCGAGTTGCACGGCCCGTCGCAGGTCGGGCAGGACCGGTTCCCCGGTCGGGCGCACCAACCGGCCCCGGACCGGTTCGACCCGCTCCAGCAGGGTCGCCTTCAACTCGACCGCCCTGGCCGCCCGGCGGGTCAACCAGTTCGCCACCACCGCGTCCACGACCTGTTCCACGGTGGCCGCGCTCTCCCCGACCGCGGCTCGGAACCGGGCCTCGAAGACGTCCGGTGTGTCGGGCAGTTCGTCGCGACCGAACCCGGTGCCGCGTTTCACGGTCTGCTGGCTCAGGGCGGCGAGCAGCACCGACCACTGGGGCCAGGCGTGGACCTGGGCGGTGACGGCCTGGCGTACCGCGTCCTGCGGGGTCATTCCGGTGGCCAGGCGGGCGCGGGAGCCGGTGATTCCCTCCTCGACGTCGTCGATCAGGGCGGCGGTCTCCTGCGCGATCCGTCCCAGCACCTCCCGCAGGTCGTCCTCGGGCCGGGCCGCCGGCGCGGGCTGTTCGGCGGGTGCCCGGTCCAGGGCGACGACCACCTCCCGAATCGCTCCGCGCAGGCCCAGGTGGGCGAGGCGGGCCCGTTCGGCGCGGACGGCCAGGGCGGCGGCCCGCCCGGTGCCGGTCACGGCGTCGCGCAGTTGCTCGTACCGGTCCGGTGGCACCCGCCCGGCGAGCACCGACCGGCTCTCCGGCCCGTCGAGCACGGTCGACGGGGTGGCGCCGTTGAGGGTCGCGGTGAACCGGGACACGGCGGCGTCGGGGCCGGGCAGGACCACCACCGCGCCGGCCCGGACGAGTTCGGTCTCGATCAGGTGCCGTTCCCGCCCGGCGGGTCGGTGCGGGTGCAGCATCGGCAGGTCGACCAGGTCCAACGTCTCGGCGTCGAGGTCCCAGAGCGACGCCGGCACCTGCACCGGAACCACCACCCGTGCGACGGCCGGCAGGATCCGGTGCAGGACGCCGTCGGTCAGGCCGGTCTCGGCGGGCAGGGCGACGGCCGGTGGGTCGAGTTCGGCGAAGGGTTGGCGCAGCGCTGCGTCGGGGCGGGCGAACGGCATCGCCGCGTGGTGCACGGTGGCCAGCCGGACCGGCCGGTCCGTCGTACCGAGGAGGTGCTCGGCGAAGCTTTCCGCCCGGTAGAGGTCGTAGAGTTCGCGCAGCCACCCGCGACTGTCCGAGTCCGTGGCCGGCCCGAGCCGTCGAGCCTGGGCGACCACCTCGGGCCAGCCCGCGTCGGCGGGCAGGGAACCCCAACCGCCGGAGTCGAGCCGCGCGAGCAGGTCCCGGCGGCACCGGGCCAGGGCGTCCCGGTCCAGGATGTCGACGGTGGCCGGGCCGAGCGTCACCGCCGGCCTGTCGACGGGTTGCAGCCGTACGACGGTGACGTAGCCGGTGATCGTCCGTTCGGGACTGATCCGGACCTCCTGGTCGCCGAGGATCTGCCCCCAGAGGTTGTGGCTGACCACCCGGTCGTCGCCGGCCGACTCGGCCAGCACCGCCACGGACAGCGGGGCGTCCACGGCGTCGCGTACGGCCGCGCCGGCCAGGTGCACGGGTTCGAGCAGCCCGGCGGTGGGCGAACCCGGCGGGGCTGCGGTGTCGACCTGTCGGAGGAGTTGCTCGGCCCGCGCCCGGAACTGGGCTGCCGAGTCTGGTGATCTGGCCACGGGCTGTTCCTGACTGCTCGTACGGTGTTCCGCGACGCCGCCGCCGACACGTTGGTGGCGTCACGGTTTACCCGGAGGGGAAGGGCGGAGGAATGCGGGGGCCCACCGACGAAATGCGGATGTCAGCAAGCTGACAATTCAGCGGACGGAATCAGCAAAAAACGCCGTACGGACCTTCCGAATCAACCGAAAGGACCGACGGCGTACGCGTGAGAATGAGCTTCGAGGCTGCCATACCGCTATTGCACCGGATCGTGCGATCGCGCTCGCCATCATCAGATGGGATTGGACTGTCGAGCGCGGGACACCACACAGGACGGTCGGTCCGGCTCACCACACCGGATTTGTCCGTCTGGTCGGTGTCCCGAATCCGGCGGACGGGCCCGACGGTTCAGTGCACCAGCGGCACCATGTTCCGGGTGATCTTGCCGTCCGGGTTGTAGACCACACACATGATGTCCCGGTCGCCGTCGGCCCAGGTCTCGGCGGTCGGCAGGATCGGGAAGAAGTTCAGCCCGGACTCCTCCGGGGTGCCCCACCGGCGCTGGAAGTCCTTGCCGCACTCGGCCCACCCGTACGCGGCCACCGCCGGGCGGTCCCACTCCCCGTCCGCGACGTGCACGAACCCGTACGACTCGTTGTCGGCCCGCTCCTCACACTCCTTGTAGATCACCACCACGTCGTTCGACCGCTTCGAATAGGCGGGATCGGAGAAGCACTCGCCCCCCTCGATGTTGAGAATGCCGGTGGTCGCCGCGGAGATGAAGTCGTCACCCTTGACCGCGATCGGCTGCGCCGGCTCGGCCTTCGGGAAAACCGCGATCAGCGCGACGGCGGCCACCGCGGCCCACCGGCGACGGCGCTGAAGCAGTGGATTCGGCAGGGCGAGAGTCATCGACGCGGCCTGTTCTGGGCGGGTGGTACGGGCAACCGGACGGGCCCCGCCGCATGGTAGGCGGGCGTTGGTTAACCAACAGGAGACGTGAGCCGTCCGCCCGACGACCGCCGGATGACGCCCGGCGTGTGCTTCGCCGTAGTGATCATCAGTTCACCTGGTGGCAAGCCAACCGTCGAGTGGTGGTCGGCCTGCTCCGACTCAATGCGGAGGTCCGCCGCGCTCCCGCTGGTGGACGATCCACTTCTCTTGAGGGGTGACCCCTACCTTGGACGACAACAAGCGACCGTGGAACACGGGCTCACGGCGGGCGAAACTCGCCGCCGTGGGCGCCGCCGCGCTCATCGTCGGCGGCTTCGCGTTCGGCCCGTCGGCGTTCGGTGACGCCGCGCCGACCAAGTTCCCGGCGGCCGAGATCTACAAGCCCTCCCCGATGCCCGACCGCGTCATCCTGACGCCGACCGCCACGCCGGCCACCTCCCAGAAGGTGACCTGGCGGGCCGAGGCGTCGGCCGAGTGGGCCCAGGCCCAGATCCTCGAGGCTCCCAAGGCACTCGGCGAGGTCGCGCCGGCGGCCGGCGCGGTGACCACCGTCAAGGCGAGCGCCAACTCGGCGGTGAACACCTCGCTCGGCTACGCCTCGACCTACCACACGGTCGAGTTCACCGAGCTCAAGCCGAACACCCGCTACACCTACCGGGTCGGCGACGGCACCAACTGGGGCGAGTGGTCCGACTTCACCACCGCGGGCGAAGGCTTCTCGCCGTTCTCCTTCATCTACTACGGTGACGCGCAGAACTACCTCGACTCGGCGCTGCCGCGGGTGTTCCGGCAGGCGTTCGCCGACCGGCCCGAGGCCAAGATGGTCGTCAACGCCGGTGACCTCATCGACAGCGCGAACAGTGAGGAACAGTGGGGCCAGTGGCACGACGCCGACGGCTTCATCAACAGCCAGGTCAACAACATCGCGATCCCCGGTAACCACGAGTACAGCGGCTCGTCGCTGTCCTCGTTCTGGGCACCGCAGTTCCCGTTCCCGGCCAACGGCCCGCAGTGGCCGGCCGGGATGGAGTCGGCCCTGGACAAGACCGCGTACTACACCGACTACCAGGGTGTGCGGTTCATCGGGCTGAACAGCAACGTGCAGAGCATCCCCGAGGTCATGGCCGCGCAGACCGCGTGGCTGGAGAGCGTCCTCAAGGACAACCCGAACAAGTGGACCGTGGTCACCTTCCACCACCCGGTCTACTCGAACACCGGCTCCCGCAACAACCCGCAGGTCCGCGACCAGTGGGGCCCGCTGCTGGAGAAGTACGGCGTGGACCTGGTCCTCCAGGGCCACGACCACTCGTACGCCCGGGGCAACGTCGCGACGAACCGCAAGTCGAGCACCGTGCACAACGGTGTCGTCTACGTGGTCTCCGTCTCCGGCGGAAAAATGTACGAGCTCAACGGTGGCGAGAACTGGACCGGTAACGGCGCGGAGCTCTCCGACCGGGACGAGAACGTCCAGCTCTACCAGATGATCGACGTCGAGAAGGACTCGATCCGGTTCGAGGCGCGTACCGCCAACGGCCAGTACGAGGACGGTTTCCTCATCCGCAAGAACGACGCGGGTGCCCGTACCGTCAACGAGTTCCGCACCCCGGAGAACACCACCGGCGAGCGGGCCCTGACCGCCCAGAAGACCGTCGCCGTCGGCGAGAAGGTCCAGGTCAAGGCGTACAACTACGACCCGAACGAGACGGTGAGCGTGTACCTGCGCAGCACCACCCTCGGCGAGGGCAAGCCTGGCGTCCTGATCGCCTCGAAGAAGGCCGACGAGCTGGGCCAGTTCAACTACACCTTCGCCGTGCCGGAGGGCACCAAGAAGGGCAGCACCCAGGTTGTCTACCTGGTCAGCGAGAACCAGAAGATCACCACCCCGGTGATCACCATCAGCAAGTAGCCGGTTCCGGGTGCGGGCCCGCCGGCCCGCACCCGGTCCGCCCCGGACAGGAGCCTCTGTGAGCATCCGTACGCGCGCACTGGCCGGCACGCTGCTGGGCGCCCTGGCCGCGCTGGTCGCGGTCACCGGGCCGGCCAGCCCGGCCTCCGCCCACCCGTTCGGCCCACCGGCCACGGCCAGGATCAGCGCCGACGGTACGCGGGTGACCATCAACTGGCTCGCCGCCGAGGACGACTGGGTGGCCCTCGGCCAGTCCCTCGGCGCGTTCGAGGATCCCGCGACGGGCAGGGTCGACACCGGGCTCACCGGCGAACAGAAGCTGCAACGCTCCCCCGCCGTACGCGACTACCTGTTGAAGCGGATCACGGTCAGCCAGACCGGCACGCCGTGCGCGAGCCGCCTCGACACCCTGGAACAGCTGGTGAAGAAGGGTGCCCGGCTCACCTTCGACTGCCCGGAGCCGGTGACCGACCTCGACGTGACGGTCAGCGCGCTCACCGACCTGAACACCGCGTACCGGACGGCGCTCACCGCCGACGTGCCGATGACCCCGACGGAGGCGCTCTTCACCGCCACCGAGGGCAGCCACCAGGTCCGCCTGACCGCGGGCGAGGGCGGCTCCGGTCGCCCGGCCGCCGTGGGCACGGTCGCCGCCGGTACGGGCATCGCCGCGGTCGCCATCCTCGCCGGGATGCTGGTGAACCGGCGGCGTCGGACGAGGAGGAACGCATGACCGGGATCAACGGGCTGGACAACCACCTGATCGCGCTCTTCGACAGCGGGGCGGTGTTCTGGCTGGCCCTGCTGGTGGCGCTCGGCGTCGGCGCCGCGCACGCGGTGGCACCCGGACACGGCAAGAGCGTGACGGCCGCGTACCTGGTCGGCACCCGGGGACGGTATCGGGACGCGGTACGGCTCGGCGCCATCGTCGCGCTGATGCACACGTTCTCCGTACTCATTCTCTCCCTGGTCTGGGTGGGTCTGACCGGCGCCGCCGGTCTCGGCACCAAGTCGGTCACCGCCTGGCTCCAGGTCCTCGCCGGGCTCGTGGTGATCGGTGTCGGTGTCCACCTCACCTACCGCCACCTGCGCGGCCACGGCCACTCCCACACGCACGGCCACTCCCACGACCACGGCCACGGGCACTCGCACGCCCCCGGTCACTCGCACTCGCACGAGCCGGCGGCCGGGCCCTCGCACGCGCACCGGCCGGAGCCGGCGGCCGGGCCCTCACACGCGCACGAGCCGGAGCCGGTAACCGGGCACTCGCATGACCACGCGGTCGACGGGGCGCACGCGGCGACCGCCACCGCGACGCTCACCGCCGCCCCGGTCACCACTACCGAGCCTGGGCATCATCATCACCACCACGACGCGCCCGAGATGACCGACCCGTGGTCGCGTCGGGGGCTGCTGGCGCTCGGACTCTCCGGTGGACTGCTTCCCTCACCGTCGGCGTTCCTGGTGCTGGTCAGCGGCCTGCTCACCGGACGCGCGCTGGACGCGGTGATCCTGGTGATCGTGTTCGGGATCGGCATGGCGGTCACCCTGACCGGGGTCGGCGTGCTGACCATCCGCGGGTACGCCCTGCTCGCCGGCCGAGCCCGTTCATGGTCGCCGCTCGCGAAGGTGATCGGCTGGGTCCCCGCCGCCGCCGGAGTTGTCGTCGCCATCGGCGGCTGCCTCTACCTCCTGGCCGCCATCACCGTCCTCACCTGACTCCCGCGCCTTTTCGTGATCCGGGAGAGTTCGGCTCGCCATAGCCGGCCGAACTCTTCCGGATCACGGGAAACCGTGGTGCGGGAAGGGCTGGGGGTCGGGGAGCATGTTGTTGTGGAGGTTCCCGCTCGGCAGGTCCGGGCTTTGTACACGGCCGAGACCATCACCGTTTATCAGGCGTACCGGGCGGAGATCGCCGAGGCGGCGTTGGCCGCCGGGCGGTTCGCGGGTCCGTTCAAGCGGGAGCGGATGACCTGGATCAAGCCGTCGTTCCTGTGGATGATGTACCGCTGCGGGTGGGCCGAAAAGCCTGGCCAGGAACGGGTGCTCGCGATCGAGATCACCCGTGCCGGGTTCGAGTGGGCGCTGGCGCACGCGTGCCTGAGTCACTTCGACCGGACCGAGCACACCGACCGGGCCGAATGGTCCCGACAGTTGAAGGCCAGCCCGGTACGCGTCCAGTGGGATCCCGAGCGGTCGTTGCGACTGCAACCCCTGCCGCACCGCTCCCTTCAGGTCGGGCTCTCCGGCGAGGCCGTCCACCATTACGTCGACGACTGGACCGTCACGATCACCGACAAGACCCCGGCCGTACGCGAGATCAAGTCGCTGCTGCGAGCCGGTGACGAACGCGGCGCGACGGAGTTGCTGCCGGACGAGCGCCCGTACCCGCTGGACGAAACCGCAGCACACCCCTTGCAAACCGGACCCGTCAACCCCGGCACGCCGCTACCCAACCCCTAGCGCGACGATCTTGCACTTGTGGTGGCACACAAATCCGGGTGAGTGCCACAAATCCGGGCGCCACAAGTGCAAGATCGTCGAGGGAATCGGGGTGGGGACGGGGACGGGGGTGGAGGTGGGGGTCAGGTCCAGGGGGTTGTGGTGCCGTCGAATTCCTCGAAGACCAGCCAGGTACGGGTGGAGAGCACCCCGGCGATGCCCTGCACCCGGTTGAGCACCACGTCCCGCAGGGCGGCGTTGTCCGGCGCCCGGACCAGCGCCAGTACGTCGTGGTCCCCGCCGAGCAGGGCCGCGTGTTCGATGTAACGCACCCGGCCCAGTTCCACCGACACCTCCCGCCAACTGTTCTGCTCGATCTTCAGCGCGATGTACGCCGACGTGCCGAGCCCGGCCCGCTCCGGCACCACCTGCGCCCGGAACCCGGTGATCACGCCGTCCTGCACCAGCCGCTCCACCCGCGCGTACGCGTTGGTCCGGGAGATGTGGATGCGCTCGGCGAGCGTACGGATCGAGGTCCGGCCGTCACGGACGAGTTCGTCGAGGATCCGCCGGTCGACCTCGTCGAGGGGTCGGGCCGATCGTCCCGCGTCGGCGGCGAACGGGCCCTGCTCCCGGTCCTCCTGGTCCATCTCCGTACGCCTCCGTTGCCATTCGTCCCGCGTTTCCTGAGGATCTTGAGTCAATCATCCGTGGGCGTGAGCATAGGCGCACCACACGTCCAGGAGGTCCCCGCCGTGACAACCACACCCCAGGCGGTCCGCAGGGCATCCCCGCGTACCCGTCGGGCGGTCACCCCGCCCGACCCGGCCCGCGCCCTGCTGCCCAGTCCCGAACCGGTCCGGATGATCGACGAACAGGGCAACCGGCTGCCCGAGCGCTCCGACTACCCCGAACCACCCGCCGACGCGCTGCGCGAGCTGTACCGGCGCATGGTCATCGGCCGGCGGTTCGACCTCCAGGCCACCACCCTGACCAAGCAGGGTCGGCTGGCGGTCTACCCGTCCTCGCGCGGCCAGGAGGCCTGCCAGGTCGGGGCGATGCTCGCGGTCCGCCCGACCGACTGGGTGTTCCCCACCTACCGGGAGTCGATGGCCCTGGTCTCCCGCGACATCGACCCGGTCGAGGTGCTGACCCTGCTGCGCGGCGACTGGCACTGCGGGTACGACCCGGCCGCCCGGCGTACCGCCCCGCAGTGCACCCCGCTGGCCACCCAGACCGTGCACGCGGCCGGGGTCGCCTACGGCGAGGCGTACCAGGGGCGGGACACGGTGGCGCTGGCGTTCATCGGTGACGGGGCGACCAGCGAGGGCGACTTCCACGAGGGGGTCAACTTCGCCGCCGTGTTCAAGGCGCCGGTGGTCTTCTTCGTGCAGAACAACCGGTACGCGATCAGTGTGCCGCTGTCCCGGCAGACCGCCGCGCCGTCGCTGGCGTACAAGGGTGTCGGGTACGGGGTGCCCAGCGAGCAGGTCGACGGCAACGACCCGGTCGCCGTACTGGCGGTGCTGAACCGGGCCGTCGCCCACGCACGGGCCGGCAACGGGCCGTTCCTGGTCGAGGCGCACACGTACCGGATGGAGCCGCACACCAACGCGGACGACGCCACCCGCTACCGCGACGGCGCCGAGGTCGACGCCTGGCGCGACCGCGACCCGATCGCCCGGCTGGCCGCCTACCTGCGGCATCTCGGTGTGCTGGACGACGGGGCCGAGGCGGGTATCGCGGCCGAGGCGGAGGCGTACGCGGCCGACCTGCGGGCCCGGATGAACGTGCAGCCGACCGTCGACCCGCTCACCCTCTTCGACCACGTCTTCGCCGAGCCCACCCCGCAACTGCGGGAGCAGCGCGAACAGGTCCGCGCCGAGCTGGCCGCCGACGCCGAGCAGGCCGCCGACGAGCGGGACGCACACGACGAACGGGGAGCACGCTGATGGCCGGCACCACGATGGCGAAGGCGCTGAACGCCGCGCTCGCCGACGCGATGGCCGCCGACGACCGGGTGGTGGTCTTCGGTGAGGACGTCGGCCAACTCGGCGGCGTCTTCCGGATCACCGACGGGCTGCTGGCCCGCTTCGGTGACCAACGCTGCTTCGACACCCCGCTGGCCGAGGCCGGGATCGTCGGGTTCGCGGTCGGGATGGCGATGTCCGGGCTGCGGCCGGTGGTCGAGATGCAGTTCGACGCGTTCGCCTACCCGGCGTTCGAACAGATCGCGTCGCACGTGGCGAAGCTGCGCAACCGGACCCGGGGCGCGCTGAGCGTGCCGATCGTGATCCGGGTGCCGTACGCCGGGGGGATCGGCGGGGTCGAGCACCACTGCGACTCCAGCGAGGCGTACTACGCGCACACCCCGGGACTGAAGGTCGTCACCCCGGCCACCGTCGAGGACGCGTACTCGCTGCTGCGGGAGGCGATCGCCGATCCGGACCCGGTGGTCTTCATGGAGCCGAAGAAGCTCTACTTCGCAAGTGACGAGGTCAACCTGCCGGTGACCGCCGAGCCGTTCGGCCGGGCCGTGGTCCGCCGCCCCGGACGGGACGCCACCCTCATCGCGTACGGGCCGTCGGTCCCGGTCGCACTGGAGGCCGCCGAGGCCGCCCGCGAGGAGGGCTGGGACCTCGAGGTGATCGACTGCCGCACCATCGTGCCGTTCGACGACGAGACGATCAGCGCCTCGGTACGCCGTACCGGGCGGTGTGTGGTGATCCAGGAGGCACAGAGCTTCGCGGGTGTGGGCGCCGAGATCGCCGCCCGGGTCCAGGAACGGTGCTTCCATTCGCTGCACGCACCGGTACTGCGGGTCAGCGGGCTGGACATCCCGTACCCGGCGCCGATGCTGGAGCACACCCATCTGCCGAGCGTCGACCGGGTGCTCGACGCGGTCGCCCGGCTCCAGTGGGACGACCAGCCCGACCGGCGCTGGCTGCCGGCACTCGCCGGCAGCACCGCACTCGAAGGCAGCACCGCGTGAGTGCCGTGGCCGCCCCGCAGGTCTTCCTGCTGCCCGATCTGGGCGAGGGGCTGACCGAGGCGGAGATCGTCGGGTGGCGGGTCGCGGTCGGTGACGTGGTGACCGTGGACCAAAGCGTGGTGGAGGTGGAGACCGCCAAGGCGGTGGTCGACGTGCCCTGCCCGTACGCGGGTCGGGTGGTCGCCCTGCACGGCGCGGTCGGTGAGGTGCGCCCGGTGGGCCAGCCCCTGATCTCCGTGGCGGCACTGGACGCCGGCCCGGACACCCCGGCCGAACCTGCCGCGCACGCCACCTACCGGGAGGAGGAGCGGGCCGGCTCCGGCAACGTCCTCATCGGATACGGCACCGGACACGGCGGCTCCGGCCGTCGCCGCCGCCGTCCCCGCCCGGCACCGGAGCAGCCCGTTCCGGCATCCGAACAGCAGAGCCGCGCCGACGCCGACCGGCAGCCGGTGGCCCCCGTCGCGACTGCCACGCCCGCCCCGGCAACCACGGTCACGCCGGTCACCGAGCCGGTGCGGATGGCGGGCGGGGCGCCGCTGGTCCTGTCCCCGATCGTGCGGCGGCTGGCCCGGGAACACGGGCTGGAGTTGGCCGAGGTGCGCGGCACCGGACCCGGTGGCGTGATCCGGCGGGCCGACGTCGAAGCCGCGATCGCCGCCGCGGCGCAACCCGCACCGCAGCCCGAGGCGACGACACTTCCGGGTACGCCCCGACCCGTCGACGGCGCGGCCGGCGCGGACGTGATCATCCCGCTGACCGGGGTCCGGAAGGTCATCGCGGACAAGCTCTCCCGCAGCCGGCGGGAGATCCCCGAGGTCACCATCTGGGTCGACGTGGACGCCACCGCGCTGCTGGAAACCCGGACGGCGATCAACGCCGCTCGTCCCGAGCAACCGGTGAGCATCCTCGCGCTGCTGGCCCGGATCTGCCTCAGCGGACTGCGCCGGTACCCGCAGCTCAACTCGCGGGTCGACACCGAGGGCCAGCGGATCATCCAGTCCGCCGCCGCGCACCTGGGCATCGCCGCGCAGACCGACCGGGGCCTGCTCGTACCGGTGCTCCGGGACGCGTCCGCGCTCACCACCACCGAACTCGCGACCGCGCTCGCGGAGACGACGACGGCGGCCCGCGCCGGTACGCTGCCGCCGGCCCGCCTGACCGGGGGCACCTTCACGCTGAACAACTACGGCGTGTTCGGTGTCGACGGGTCGACCCCGATCATCAACCACCCGGAGGCGGCGCTGCTCGGCATCGGGCGCATCGTCGACAAGCCGTGGGTGGTCGACGGCCAACTCGCGGTGCGCAAGGTGACCCAGCTCAGCCTCACCTTCGACCACCGGGTCTGTGACGGTGGCGTCGCGGGTGGCTTCCTGCGGCACGTGGCCGACTGTGTCGAGCAGCCGGCGATGCTGATCGCCCACTCCTGACCGGAGAATCGGACGCGCCGGCCCCGCTCCGGGGCCGGCGCGACGATCAGCGGGGCGTACGGATCGGGTAGCTGCCCTGGTAGGCGAGGCGCTTGTCGGCGTCGGCCGCCAACCGGTCGAGGATGTCGTCCAGGTCCAGGAACGCCTGCCACCGCTGCACCCCGGCGGTGTCGGCGATCCGGTCGAGAACGAGGGTTTCCAGGTCGGTGACCCGCTTCGCCTTCCAGATCTTGTCGGCGAGGCTGACGAGCAGGTCCTCGACGGTGATCCCGGTCCGGATCCAACTGCCGTGGCTGCCGGCGAAGCGGGCCAGCCGGGCGGGCACACCCTGGGCCAGCAGCAGGGCCTCACCGGCGGGTTCGTGGGCCGTACCGGGGCCGGAGAGTTCGTCGATGTGGATGACCTTGCCGATGTCATGGGTCGCCGCCCCGTACAGCACCGCCGGACGGTCGACCGCAAGCTCCGGGAAGCGGCCCGTGACCAGGTCGGTGAGCTGGTCCGCGACGTCGTGTACGGCACGCAGGTGCGCGGCCAGTCGCGGTGGGGCGTCCAGGCGCCGGAGCAGGTCGACCACCTCGTCCGGCAGCGGACGCAACCGTATGTCCGTGTCGGTGAGCGCGTTGTCGAGCACCGTGTTCGTCACCGGGGCGAGGGTACCGACTGCCGCCTACAACAACTTCTCGATGGTGATCGGTAGCGACCGGATCCGCCGGCCGGTGGCGTGGTGGACCGCGTTGGCGATGGCGGCGGCGACCCCGACGATGCCGATCTCACCGATGCCCTTGATCCCGACCGGGCTGAACCGGTCCGGCTCCCCGACGAACACGACGTCGAGATCGGGTACGTCGGCGTTCACCGGGATCAGGTAGTCGCCGAGGGTCGCGTTGGCCACCCTGCCCGTACCGGGGTCGAACTCGGTCTGTTCCAGCAGGGACATCCCGATGCCCATCACGGTCGCCCCGAGGACCTGACTCCGGGCGGTCTTCTCGTTCAGGATCCGGCCGGCGTCGATGGCGGTCACCACCCGGGCGACCCGCAGCACGCCGAGGTCCTCGTCCACCCGTACCTCGACGAACCGGGCGGCGAACCCGCCGGCCGGCGTCATGCCCGCCCCCTCCGGCTTCGGGTCCACCGCCCCGTCGGCGGTCAGCTCGTCGAGCCCGTGCCGGTCCAGGATGTCGATGTAGGTCTCCCCGACCGACGGATCGGTGACCAGGTGCAGGCGCCCGCCGGTGGCGGTGACGTCGTCGGCTCCCCTGCCCCGCAGCGGTGACCCGGCGTCGTCGGCGACCACGTCCAGGAACGCACCCACCAGGTTGCCGGCGGCCTGGTGCAACGCCCCGCTCAGCGACATCGCCAGCCCCGAGCCGCCGGACTGCGGGGCGAGCGGCAGGTCGCTGTCACCGAGGTCGAACCGGACCCGGTCGAGGTCGAGGCCGAGCAACTGCGCGGTCAACTGGGTCGCGATCGTGTACGTGCCGGTGCCGAGATCGGTCGCGGCGCTGCGGGCGTACGCGGTGCCGTCCCGGCGGATCGAGATCCTGGCCCGGCACGGGGCCTGGTACCAGTCGAAGGTGACCCCGGCCATCCCGTACCCGATCAGCCAGTCGCCGTCGCGCATCGACCGGACCTCGGGATTGCGGTCCGCCCAGCCGAACCGCTCGGCACCGACCCGGTAGCACTCCCGCAGCGCCTTGCTGGACCAGGGCAGCCCGGTGCCCGGTTGGACCTCGGCGTAGTTGCGCAGCCGGAGCGCTATCGGGTCGCACCGCAGCCGGTACGCCACCTCGTCCAGGGCCGACTCGACCGCGAAGTTGCCCTGGGCGGTACCGGGGGCGCGCATCGCGCCGGGGTTCGGGATGTTGAGCCGTACCTGGCGTTCGTGGGTGGCGACGTTCGGGCAGTCGTACGCGCTGGGGGTGGTCTGGGTGATGGGTTCGAGGTTGGTCTCCTCGATCCCGATGGTCGAGGTCGCCTCGTGGTCGATGGCCAGCAACCGGCCGTCGCGGGCGACGCCGAGCCGCACGCGTTGCCTGGTCTCGGGGCGGTGGCCGATGGAGGTGAACATCTGCGGCCGGGTCAGCACCAGCTTGACCGGGCGGTCGAGCATCCGGGCGGCGAGCACGGTCAGGATCGCGTGCGGCGGGAAGCGGAGTCCGGCGCCGAACCCACCACCGATGAACGGTACGAACACCCGGACGTCCTGCTCGGCCAGCTCGAACACGGTCGCCAGGGTCTGCCGGGCCATGATCGGCCACTGGGTCGACTCGTGCACGACGAGCCGACCGCCCTCCCATCGGGCCACGGTGGCGAACAGGCCGAGCGGGTTGTTGGTCTCGGGGGCGATGGTGAAGGTCTCGTCGTACGTCACCTCGGCGGAGGCGAGTGCGCCTTCGACGTCGCCGCGCGTCGTGTCGAGCCCCCACGCGTTCTGCTCGACCGGGGCGTCCGGGTTGGTGATGCCGAGGACCGGGGTCGTCGGGTCGTAGTCGATCCTCACCAGCCGGGCCGCCGCCACCGCCCGCTCGGCCGTTTCCGCGACCGCCATCGCCACGTGCTGGCCGTAGTGCACGATCCGGTTGTCCTTGAACGGGAAGCGGGCCGAGGGTCCGAGGATCGTCATCGGCCCGTCCGGGAGGGCGGGCGTGTTCTCGTACGTGATCACGGTCAGGACGCCCGGCACGGCCGTCGCCTCGGCGGCGTCGATCCGGTTGATCGTGCCTGCGCCGATGGTCGACTGCACCAGTGCGGCGTACGCCATTCCCGGGTAGGAGACGTCCGACGGGTAGGGGGCCGCCCCGGAGACCTTGAGCGGCCCGTCGACCCGGTCGACCGGATCGCCGAGGAGCTTGGTGTCCACGGTCACCGGGCTCACGACCGCACCCCGGACACATCACGCAGGGTCCGGACGATGGTCCGCTTGGCCAGTTCGACCTTGAACTCGGTGCCGGGCACGGTGAACGGGTCCCGGATCTCCGCCTCCGCCGCCGCGCGGAAGGTGTCGACGTTCGCGGGCGCCCCGGTGAGAACCGCCTCGGCCGCGCGCGCCCGCCAGGGGATCGTCCCGACGCCGCCGAGCGCCAACCGGGCGGACGTGATCACGCCGTTGTCGACCACGAGCGCCGCGGCGGCCGAGGTGAGCGCGAACTCGTACGAGGCCCGGTCGCGTACCTTCAGGTAGCCCGAGCGGGTTCCGGGCGCAGGCAACGGCAGATCCACCCGAGTGATCAACTCACCGTGTCGGAGCACGGTCTCGATCTCCGGGCTCTCCCCCGAGGGCAGGTAGAACTCGGTCAGCGGCACGGTCCGCTCCCCGCCGGTGCCCCGGAGGTGCACCTGCACGTCGAGCGCCACCAACGGTACGCAGAGGTCGGAGGCGTGCAGCGCGATGCAGCGTTCGCTCGCCCCGAGGATCGCGTGCATCCGCGCCACCCCGGTCACCGCAGCACAACCCGATCCCGGTACGCGTTTGTTGCAGGCCGCCACCGCCGAGTCCCGGAAGTACCGGCAGCGCGTACGTTGCAGGAGGTTGCCGCCGATCGTCGCCATGTTGCGCAACTGCGGCGAGGCACCCGCCAGCAGCGCCTCCCGGACGAACGGCACCCGCTGCGCCACCACCGGGTCGCCGGCCAGGGCATCCATCGTGGTCAACGCGCCCACCCGGAGGGTGTCCCCGTCGCGGGTGATCCCCCGCAGCGGCAGCCGGCCGATGTCGACGAGACGGTCCGATCGGATCACACCGTCCTTGAGGAGCAGGTCGAGCTGGGTGGTGCCACCTGCCAGGTAGGCGGCACCCGGATCGGCGCTGACCAGGTCGACCGCGCCGGTGACGTCGTCGGGGCGTACGTACTCGAAGAGGGTCATGACCGGTCACCGCCCGCCGTGGCCCGACCGGCTCCGACGACCTCGACCCGGTCACCCTGCGCGGCGACCTCCCGGATCGCCGCCACGATGTTCGGGTACGCCCCACACCGGCACAGGTTGCCGCTCATGAACTCGCGGATCTCGTCGTCGGAACCCGCCCGCCCCGCCCGGAGCAGCGCGATCGCCGACATGATCTGCCCCGGTGTGCAGTACCCGCACTGGAACCCGTCGTGCCGGACGAACGCCTGCTGCACCGGGTGCAGCCGCCCGTCGGAGGACAGTCCCTCGACGGTGGTCACCTCCCGGCCGTCGCACTGGGCCGCGAGGACCAGGCAGGGCAGCACCGACTCACCGTCGAGCAGGACCGTACAGGCACCGCAGGCGCCCTGGTCGCAGCCCTTTTTCGTACCGGTTAGGCCGAGGTGTTCGCGCAGCGCGTCGAGCAGGGTGACCCGGCTCTCCAGGCGAAACGGCCGCGCCTGCCCGTTGACCCGCAACGTCACCTCGATGCCCGGGGAATGTCCGGCTGCCATGGATACGACCCCTCCGCGTGCTGCTCGGGGGGTGGTGTCCACGAGGCGCACGGACGACGAACGCCCTGCCGGGAATGTACCGGTGTCGGCCGCCGAGGACGGGCCGAACCGCTCAGGAAGGGCACCTTCTGTGCCGGAAGGTGCCCTTCGCTGCCGACGGCGTCCTTCGCTAGCGGCGGGTGGTGAGGATGAGGTCGGCGACCAGGGCGGTCCACCCGGTCTGGTGCCAGGCGCCCAGGCCGGCGCCGTTGTCACCGTGGAAGTACTCCGGGAACGCGATCAGGTCCTTCCAGTCCGGGTGGCGCTGGAACAGGTCGCAGGCCCCGTACATCGGCCGCCGCCCCCAGTCGTCCGGTACGAACAGTGAGATCAGCCGGTTGGAGAGGTCGTCGGCGATCTCGCTCAGGGTGCGCTTGGTCCCGGACCGGGTCGGGTACTCGATCAACAGGTCGTCGCCGAAGAACGCCGCGTAGTCGCGCAGCGCGTGGATCAGCAGGTAGTTGGTCGGCATCCAGATCGGGCCGCGCCAGTTGGAGTTGCCGCCGAACAGCCCGCTGGTCGACTCGGCCGGTTCGTAACCGACGGTGAAGTCCTGCCCGCCCAGCGACACCGTGAACGGCTTGTCCAGGTGCTGTCGGGACAGCGTGCGCAGCCCGTACGGGGAGAGGAACTCCTCCTCGTCGAGCATCCGGCCGAGCAGGCGTACCACCTGGTCCGGGCCGACCATGGACAGCAGCCGCTGCTGGCGGCCGTCCGGGGCGAGCCGGCGGGCGCCGAGCACGTCGGCGTACTCGGGTTTGTGGGTGAGGAACCAGCGCAGCCGGGCGGCCAGTTCGGGCAACCGGTGCAGGGTCTTCGCGCTCAGCCGGGTGGTCGCGGCGAGCGGGAGCAGCCCGACCACCGAGCGGACCTTCAACGGCACCTTGCTGCCGTCGGGGAGCCGGAGCTGGTCGTAGAAGAAGGAGTCCTCGTCGTCCCAGAGCCCCTGCTTGTACGCCGCACCCGCGATGTACGCGAAGTGCTCGAAGAACTTGGTCGCGATGTCGGCGTACGTGGGGTCGTGCTGGGCCAGGGCGAGCGCCATGTCGAGCAGGTTGAGCGCGTACATGGCCATCCAGCCGGTGCCGTCGGACTGCTCCAGCACCCCGGCCACCGGAAGCGCGGCCGACCGGTCGAACGGCCCCACGTTGTCCAGCCCGAGGAAGCCACCCTCGAACACGTTGTTGCCGTTGATGTCCTTGCGGTTGACCCACCAGGTGAAGTTGAGCAGCAGCTTGTGCATCACCCGGGCGAGGAAGTCGTGGTCCCGCCCGCCGTCGATCTCGAACACCCGCAGCGCCGCCCAGGCGTGCACCGGCGGGTTGACGTCGGCGAACGCCCACTCGTACGCCGGGATCTGCCCGTTGGGGTGCAGGTACCACTCGCGGAGCAGGAGGACGAGCTGGGCCTTGGCGAAACCCGGGTCGACCCGGGCGATGGTGACGCAGTGGAAGGCCAGGTCCCAGGCCGCGTACCAGGGGTATTCCCAGGGGTCGGGCATGGAGATGACGTCGAAGCTGTTCATGTGCCACCAGGCGCTGTTGCGCCCGTGCCGGCGGCCGGGTGGCGGCGGCAGCGAGGCGGGGTCGCCGTCGAGCCACTGCTGCACGTCGAAGTGGTAGAACTGCTTGCCCCACATCAGCCCGGCGATGGCCTGCCGGGCGACGTCCGCCTCGTGGGCCGGGACCTCTGCCGGGATGATCCGGGCGAAGAAGTCGTCCGCCTCGGCCCGGCGGGCGGCCAGGGTGGTGGTGAAGTCCGTGCCGAGGTCGAGTTCCGGGGCCGGGGCGGTGCCCGGCGGCGGGGCGGTCAGGGTGAGCCGGACCCGGATCTCCGCCTGCCCACCGGCGGGTACGTCGAGCACGTAGTGCAGCGCCCCCTTGGTCCCCTCCCCGGCCGGGTTGACCGTGGCCGCGCCGGAGACCACGTGGTCGTTGATCCCGTCCTTCGGGTAGAGGCTGCGTCCGGGCAGGTCCCAGAGCCGTTCGGCGTTGGTCTCGTTGTCGCAGAGCAGGGCGGTCGGGTCGCCGTCGCCCTGGAGGACGATCTGACCGAGGATGCCGTGCTGGCCGACCAGCCGGGCGTCGGCGCCGGTGATCGTCGGTACGGCGTCGCGGCCGGGCAGTCCCCAGGCCCAGGTGTTGCGGAACCAGAGGGTGGGTAGGACGTGCAGTCGGGCCGCCTGGTCACCCCGGTTCGCCACGGTGATCAGGACGCACATGTCGGTCGGCGACGCCTTGGCGTAGTCGACCGTCACCGCCCAGTAGCGGTCGTCGTCGAAGATGCCGGTGTCGACCAGCTCGTACTCGGTTTCGTCGCGGCCCCGCAGGCCGTTGACCGAGACCAGGTCGTCGTACGGGTACCGCGCCTGCGGGTAGTGGTAGCGCCAGCGCATGAAGGAGTGGGTCGGTGTGGAGTCCTGGTACCACCAGTACTCCTTGACGTCCTCGCCGTGGTTCCCGCCGTCACTGCCGAGCCCGAACATCCGCTCCTTGAGGATAGGATCGGCGCCGTTCCACAGCGCGAGGGCGAAGCAGAACGTCTGCCGATCGTCGCAGACGCCGGCCATGCCGTCCTCGTTCCACCGGTAGGCACGGGAGCGCGCATGATCGTGCGGGAAGTAGTCCCAGGCCGTACCGTGCTCGCTGTAATCCTCGCGTACCGTTCCCCAGGCCCGCTCCGACAGATAGGGACCCCATTGTCGCCAGGCCTGCTCCCCCGAGTCGGCCTGGGCCAACCGGGCCCGCTCCGCGTCGTTGCCCGGTTCTGCGGCGGCCGGCACGTCGCTGATCACCTCCACCTTCTCGATCTTCCGTTGGAAGATCCCTCGCACGAACTTGACCACACTCGCCATTGTTCCTGGGGCGTGTTACAGACACCCTCGTGGGGCGTGCATCGGGAGGAAGATTGATCGAGATCGGCTTCGGTCCGCAGGTCTGTGGCCAACTGAGCGCGGGTGCCAGCCGCGAATGGTTGGTACCGGACGGTCGGGGCGGATACGCCATGGGCACGGTCAGCGGGCTGCGTACCCGCCGCTACCACGGGCTGCTGGTGGTCGCCGGGGACACCCCGGCCGTCCGGCGGCTCGGCCTGGCCAGCCTGGACGCGGCGATCACCCTTCCGACCGGCACCCAGGTCCGGCTGGCCACCCACGAGTGGCACTCCGGGGTGGTCGACCCGCGCGGCTTCGAACTGCTCGAACGCTTCGACCTGGTCGACGGGCTGCCGCGCTGGCGGTGGCGGATCGGCGACCTGGTGATCGAACGCGAGCTGGCCATGGCGTACGGGCGGTCCTGCGTCGCCGTGGTGCACCGGCTGATCTCCGGTGGGCCGGTACGGCTGAACCTGGCCGCCGCCTGCACCTGGCGCGACGCGCACGGCGAACGGCGGGCGGACGGGCCGGCGCCCCGGGTCGAGCAGGTCGCCGACGGGGCGGTCGTCGAGGGGGCGTACCGGCTGTCCGGGCCGGGCTGGCAGCCGACCGGTCAGTGGTGGCACGGGGTGCACCACCGCGAGGAGGCCGTCCGGGGACTGCACCCGGAGGAGGACCTGTGGCACGCCGGGACCTTCTCCGCCGAGCTGTTCGGCCCCGGCGACACGGTGTCGGTGCTGGCCTGGGCCGACGACCTGGGCGAGCAGCCGCCACCGGCGGTGGAGATCGTCGCGCAGGCGCGGGCGCGCAACCGTCGGGTGGTGGCGGCGGCCAAGCCGGCCGACCCGGTCGACGCGACCCTGGCCCTGGCCGCCGACGCGTTCGTGGTGCAGACCCGTACCGGGCCGGACGTGGTGGCCGGTTACCCGTGGTTCGGTGCCTGGTCGCGGGACACGATGACCTCGTACGAGGGGCTGTTCCTGCACACCGGGCGGGCCGACGAGGGGCGCGACCTGCTGCGGTCGTACGCGGCGACGCTGTCCGAGGGCATGTTGGCGAACACCGCCGACACCGGTCGGGTGGAGTACAACACCGCCGACGCCACGCTCTGGTTCCTGCACGCGGTGGCCCGGCACGTGGAGCTGACCTCGGACACCGACCTCGCCGACGAGCTGCTGCCGGCCCTGCGCTCGGTGGTCGACGGTCACCTCGCCGGCACCCGGTACGGGATCGGCGCCGACCCGGTCGACGGTCTGCTCACCCAGGGCGCCCCGGGTGAGGCACTGACCTGGATGGACGCCCGGGTGTACGGGATCCCGGTGACGCCCAGGGCGGGCAAGCCGGTCGAGGTGAACGCCCTCTGGGTCAACGGGCTGGCCGCGGTCACCGAGCTGGCGAACCTGGTGGGGCAGGATCCGGGTGCCGCGCCCCGGGCACACGAGCGGGCGCTGGCCTCGTTCCGGGAGCGGTTCCCGACCCCGGCGGGCTGGCTCTACGACGTGGTCGACGCACCCGCACCGACCTACCCGCTGGGCGGGGCCGTCCTGCACGACGACGACCTGGTCCGCCCCAACCAACTCCTGGCCTGGTCGCTGCCGTACGCGCCGCTGGACCCGGACCCGGCGACCGTACGGCTGCTCGGGGCGGCGCTGCTGACCCCGCTCGGCCCGCGCAGCCTGGCCCCGGACGGTCCCGGCTTCCTCGGCCGGCACCGGGGCGGACCGGCCGAGCGGGACGGGGCGTACCACCAGGGCACGGTCTGGCCCTGGCTGATCGGCCCGTACGTGGACGCCGCCCGCCGGGCGGGTATGCCAACCGGCGATATGTTGATCGGCATAGATTCACATTTGCCCGAATTTGGCCTAGGCTCGGTCAGTGAGACGGCGGACGGCCTACCGCCGCACACCGCCACCGGCTGCCCGTTCCAGGCATGGTCGGTGGCCGAGGTGCTGCGGGTCCGCCGGCACTGAGCGCGAACGGCCGGCAAATTCACACCCGCGTCATCCGATCGCCACGCCCACGACTTCCGGTTCACGCGCATCTTCCACGTTCCGACGCACATATTTCATACCGTCGAGCAAAACCTCATTGGTCCGCTGGACAAAACTGACCGATCGCCGTTACATGACCGCAACGGCCGCGTCTTCGCTGGTTATCTCCGTACCGGCAGGATTGGGCCAACCCAAAAGGACGCGCCACGGCACCCGCTCAGGTGTCCGCTGGAGCCTGCGCCGAAACAGACTTGGAGGGCCGGTCCATGTCACCGAACGCCGAGGTAATAGACATCCGGTCGGCTCGTAAGCAGCGGATTCTGATGCTCTCCTGGGAATACCCACCCGTCCTCGTCGGCGGACTCGGCCGACACGTCCACGCCCTCTCCGTCGCCCTCGCCGCCG
>NZ_JBSGCD010000048.1:0-44509 GCF_053601675.1 Micromonospora sp. NPDC004704
CGGGAACAGAAAATCCTCACCCTCCGCTTCTACGGCAACCTCACCCAATCCCAGATCGCCGACCAGATCGGCGTCTCCCAGATGCACGTCTCCCGACTGCTCACCCGCGCACTCACCAAGCTGCGCGGACAGCTCAGCGAGACGTACTGATTCTTTGGGGGAGGTACCGGCGTTGCGCCGGACGGCAGGGGCCGGGCCAGTACTGGCCCGGCCCCTGCCGCGTCACCGATCGGTCATCCCGCCGAGTTGACCGATTGGGAGTTCACCCTCCCGCCGGCCGCCACATGGGCCAGAACGGGGTGCCGTCGGGCAGCCGGAACGGCTCGGCGACCTTGTAGCCGTGCCGGGCGTAGAGATCCCGGCTGTCGGTGCTGCTCGCGTCTAGGTACGCCGGTAGCCCCTGCTCGTCCAGCCAGGCGTGCCGGTGCCGGAGCAAAGCCGACCCGATCCCCTGCCTCTGCCGGTCCGGTGCGACGGCGAGAAAGGCCAGGTGGTGGTGCGGATCGTGCGGGTGGTTCGCCTCGAACAGGTCGTCGAGCAGCCGGAACCGGTCGGTCAGCTCGCCGCAGGCGGCGGCCAGACGCTTGTCGTAGTCGGCCGGTGGGGGCAGCGGATCACCGACCGCCGGCAGCCATACCGCGGCCGCGCGACGGTCCTCGGTGGTCTCCACGAGACCCCACTCGATCGCGTGCTCGACCAGGATGTGGAAGTCGTCCGTCAGGATCTTCGGACGGACCGCCGGATCGGGCACCAGCCAGGCGGTGGCGGCCAGCGGGTGGAACGCCTCGGCGATCAGCTCGGCCAACGCGCGGGACTCGGCCGGTTCGGCCCGCTCGATCACCGGGGCGGTCACGGCCGCGCCTCCACCGGCCGCCGCTCGGCGGCACCCGCCGGGACCGGCCCGCCGGTCGCGCTCTCCGGGCCGAGGCCGATGGTGGCGTACACCTCCGGAC
Organism: Micromonospora sp. NPDC004704; assembly: GCF_053601675.1. NCBI lineage: Bacteria > Bacillati > Actinomycetota > Actinomycetes > Micromonosporales > Micromonosporaceae > Micromonospora > Micromonospora sp. NPDC004704. Next base: position 954 of record NZ_JBSGCD010000048.1, read on the forward strand.
GGCGGGCCCGCAGGACGAGCGCCCAGATCACGCCGAGCACCGCGGCGACCGGGTAGACCGCCGGGAGCGCCCAGCGCAGCACCGAGTCGGGCGCCACACCGAGCAGGATGGCGAAGTTGTCCAGCGCGATGAACACGATGGCAGCCAGGGCCACGGTGGCCAGACCGGGGGCGATCATGCGGTGCCAGCCGCTCTCCCCGGACGGGTTACGGGCGAAGAAGGCGATGACCGCGATCGAGGTGGCGGTGATCAGCAGCAGTACGCCGAACCCGCCGCCGGTGCCGCCCCAGTAGAAGAGCTGGACCAGCGGATCCCAGCCGGCGATCGCGTACACGGCGATGACCACCAGCCCGAGTACGCTCTGCGCGATCGACGCCGCCCGTGGTGCGCCCGTACGGGGTGCGGTGCGGCCGAAGAGCGCGGGCAGGACCCGCTCCCGGCCGAGCGCGAAGGTGTACCGGGCGGTGGTGTTGTGGAACGAGATCATCGCGGCCAGGACCGAGGTCAGGAAGAGCACCTGTCCGATGCTGACGAAGGTGCCGCCGAGGTTGCCGTCGGCGAGTACGAAGATGAGCCCGACCCCCTCCGCCTGTGACGACTCGACGATCTTGTCCGGGCCGGTGGCGACCGTCATCGCCCAGGCGCTGAGCGCGTACAGGCCGGCGATGATGGCGACGGAGAGGTACGTGGCGACCGGGACGGTCCGCTTCGGATCCTTGCTCTCCTCGCTGAACACGACCGCTGATTCGAAGCCGGTGAAGCCGGTCGCCGCCAGCACCAGGATCGCCCCGACGCCGGGCACGAACAGGTTCGACGGGGCGAGCGTCTCCAGGCTGACGCTGCCTCCGGCCGGGCTGAGCAGGTCGGCCAGGTCGAAGGCGATGATGATGGCGATCTCGGTGAGCAGCAGTACGGCCAGCACCATGCCGTTGATGTCGACCCGCAGTACGCCGAGCCCGGCCACCACCGCCCAGGCGATCAGGGCGATCACCCACCACCTCGGCTCGTCGATGCCGAACATCTGGTCGAGTACGGGCGCCGCCGCCGCACCGACCGCGCCGTAGAGCCCCACCTGCAACGCGTTGTACGCGATCAGCGCCACCCAGGCCGCGCCCACCCCGGCCGGCCGGCCGAGCCCACGGGTGACGTACGCGTAGAACGCCCCGGCGTTGGCGGTGTGCCGGGCCATCGCGACGTAACCGACCGAGAAGAGGGCCAGCACCGCGCCGATCAGCAGGAAGGCCAGCGGAATGCCGGTCACACCGGTCACCGCGAACCCGGTGGTGACCACACCGGCCACCACGGTCAGCGGTGCGGCTGCCGACAGCACGAAGAAGACCACGGACGGGATGCCGAGCCGGCCACTGGCCAGCGCGGAGGAGACGTTGCTCGGTCGGGAGGTCGCTAACGGAGGGGCCATCGAATCTGCTCCGGGGGTGAGGAGGGGAGAGTGGCCGGACCGGGATTACCCGGGCGGTCAGGGTCGACCGTCGGCTCCGGCCGATCGGTCCCGCCGGTCGGAGCGGCCGGTCAGCTTCGACCGGTCAGAGGCGACCGGACAGCACGGCGGCCCCCACAGCCGCCTCGGTGTGCCGGGCCAGGTCGCCGAGGGGTGGCGGCAGCCCGTCTATCAGCTGGTTGAGCCGGTACTGCGCACCGGGTTCGGTGCCCCACAGCACCTCGCGCAGCAGGTTTGTCGCGGCCAGCAGGGCGAGCAGCAGCACGTCCGCCACCGGCAGTGGTTCGCCGCGACTGAGCGACGCCCGCAGCCGGGTGACCGGCCAGGCGGCGGCGTTCATGTCGGCGGGCTGGTAGACAACAGTGGTACGCAGCAGGCGCCGGGTCTCCACCCGCCGTACCGTGCCGGCGCGGGCGAGCCGCTCGCCGACCGACTCGGTCGCGCTGTTGCCCAGAAACCCCAACCAGGTACGCACCAGCCGGTGCTCCGGCTCCCCCACCAACTGGTCGAGCACGGTGTGCGCCAGGGCGTCGTCCGGTGGTCGACGGTCGACGACGGTGACCGTGCCCGCGGAGATGACGATGCGCCGGGCGAGCAGGAGTTCGCCGAGCAGCCCGGCCGCGAGCCCGAGCCCGGTGGCGGACGGGTGCAGTCGGGGTTTGCCCTTGGCGTCGTCATGGGCGATCAGGAAGAACTCGTCCGCGAGAAGCAAGACTCTCCCCTTCGTCCGGCGCGTGTGGACTGTCCACACGGGAGGGACATGCTGTTGATCGACGCCGGAGAAAAGGATGCACCGGGGGACGGATGCAATGCAACTCCCGGATTCAATCGGTTTCAAGACCGGACGCCGGGCCCACGGGTCCGGTCGTGGGAAACTCGGCGCCGTGACCGCCAGCCCAACCGTCCGCCGCCGCCGCATCGCCCGTGAGCTCCGTCAGCTACGTGAGCGGGGCGGGATGACACTCGACCAGGCCGCCCGCCAACTGGACATGTCCAAGAGCAACCTGTCCCGGATCGAGAACGCGCAGATCGGCATCAAGCCCCGCGACGTACGCGCCGCGCTCGCCCTCTACCAGGTGACCGGGGAGGAGGCCGAAGCCCTGATCGAGGTCGCCCGGGGCGCCCAGGAGCGCGGCTGGTGGCAGAGCTACAGCGACGTACTGCCCGACTGGTTCGAGTTTTACGTCGGTCTGGAGGCGGAGGCCGCCAACCTGCGGACGTACGAGGCCGAATCGGTACCGGGGTTGTTGCAGACGGAGGAGTACGCCCGCGCGATCTACCTACTCACCGCGGGCGACAGCGGTGTGGAGCGGAAGGTCGCCGCCCGGTTGCAACGCCAGGCGGTGCTGCACCGCGATCCGTCGGTGCAGTTGTCGGTCGTACTCAACGAGGCGGTCCTCCTCCGGGCGGTCGGCGGGGCGCACGTGATGGCCCGCCAACTGGAACACATGATCAAGGTCGCGAAGTTACCCAACGTTACAATCCAGGTACTTCCCTTCGCGGCCGGCGGACACCCGGCGATGACCACGCCGTACGTCATCCTGGGCTTCGCCGAGGCCGCCGACGGGTCCGTGGTTTACCTGGAAAACCTCACGATGGGGCTGGCTCTGGAGGAAGCCGATCATGTGCTCGGGTATACCCTGCTGCACGAGAAGCTGTGCCGGATGGCGCTGACTCCGGCGGAGTCGATGACCCTGATTCGGGAGGCTTCTCTTAACTATCCGTGATCATTCCGGTGGCTCATCGGGCGGAAGACAAGAGGTACCAATGACGGGGATCGACCTGGCCCGGGCCGACTGGCGTACGAGCCGCCGCAGCAGTGGCAACGGCAACTGCGTGGAGGTGGCCCTCCTCGACGCCACGGTGGCGGTACGGGACAGCAAGGACCGGCCGGGGCCCGTACTGCTGTTCGGCCGCGAGGGGTGGACGGCCTTCGTCAACGGCACCCGCGCGCTGCCCGACACCGACTGACCCGGCGCGCCGACGCCCGTACCGGCCCCGGTGCGACACTGGCCCGGTGCTACCCGAGACGATCACCGAGGACCTGCCCGTCCGCCACGTCCTGCCGGAGCTGCTCGCCGCGCTCCGGGGCGAGGGCGCGGCGGTGCTGGTCGCGCCGCCCGGCACCGGCAAGACCACGCTGGTGCCGCTGGCGCTGATCGACGAGGTCGAGGGCCGGATCGTGGTCGCCCAACCCCGACGGATCGCCGCCCGGGCGGCTGCCCGCCGAATGTCGGCGCTCCTCGGCGAGCAGGTCGGCGGCACGGTCGGCTACGCCGTACGCGGTGAGCGGCGCGTCGGTGCGCGTACCCGGATCGAGGTGGTCACCACCGGTCTGCTGGTGCAGCGCCTCCAGCACGACCCGGAACTGGCCGGCGTCGGCGCGGTGCTGCTCGACGAGGCACACGAGCGGCACCTCGACTCCGATCTCGCGCTCGCCTTCGCGGTCGAGGTACGCGCCACCCTCCGCCCCGAACTGCGGCTGCTGGCGATGTCGGCGACCGCCGAGGCGGAACGGCTGGCCGGCGTGCTCGGCAGCACCGGTGAGGGGCCGGTCCCGGTGGTCGAGACCCCGGCGGCGCTGCACCCGGTCGAGGTGGTGTGGGCGCCGCCGCTGCGCCCGGTGGATCCGCCGCACGGGCTGCGGGTGGATCCGCGGATGCTGGACCACGTGGCGGCCACGGTGCGCCGGGCCCTGCACGAGGCCGACGGCGACCTGCTGGTCTTCCTGCCCGGCGCGGGCGAGATCGGCGGGGTCAGCAACCGCCTGTCCGGCGTACGGGGCGAGGTCGACGTGGTGCCGCTGCACGGCCGGCAGTCGGGGCGGGACCAGGACGCCGCGTTGCGCCCCGGCACCCGTCGCCGGGTGGTGCTCGCCACCAACGTGGCCGAGACCAGCCTGACCGTGCCCGGCGTACGGGTGGTCGTCGACGCCGGGCTGAGCCGGGTGGCCCGTACGGACCTGGCTCGCGGGCTGGGTGCCCTGGTCACGGTGGCGGTGTCCCGGTCGGCGGCCACCCAGCGGGCGGGCCGGGCCGGGCGTGAGGCACCGGGGTGGGTCTACCGGTGCTGGTCGGAGGCGAGCCACGACCGGCTCCCGGCCCAACCGGAACCGGAGATCGCCACCGCCGACCTGACCGCGTTCGCACTGCAACTGTCCTGCTGGGGCCAACCCGACGGCACCGACCTGGCCCTGCCCGACCCGCCGCCGGCCGCGGCCATGCAGGTCGCCCGGACCACACTCGTCGCACTCGGCGCGGTGGAGGGCGACGGGCGGGTGACCACGCGGGGCCGGGCCATCGCGGCGGTCGGCGCGCACCCGCGTCTGGCCCGCGCGCTGCTGGACGGCACCGAGACCCTCGGCGCGCAGCGGGCCGCGGAGGTGGTGGCGCTGCTCTCCGAGGACTCGGTGGCCGGTCGCGACGACGATCTGGCCGTGGTGTGGCGGCGGTTGCGCGGCAACACCGACCAGGCCGCCACCGCCCGCTGGCGGGCCGAGGTCACCAGGCTGCGCGGTTCCGCAGACTCCCAGTCCGCCGACGACGGTTCCGGCCCCGAGAACGGGACCGGCAACCGGAGCGGAAATGCCGCCGGAGCCGGGAGCGGCACCGCTGGTGGGAAGCGGCTGCCCGATGACCTGGCCGCCGGGCTGCTGGTCGGGCTCGCGTACCCCGAACGGCTGGCCCGGGTCCGCAAGTCGGGCGGGATGACGTACCTGATGGCCGGCGGAACCGCCGCGGACCTGGCGGCGGGCTCGGCGCTGACCGGGTCGGCGTGGCTGGCGATCGCGGTCGCGGACCGCGCGCCGGGCCGGCGGGGCGCGCAGATCCGGCTGGCCGCCGTGATCGACGAGGCGACCGCCCGGGAGGCGGGTGGCCCGCTGCTCGTGCAGGAGCGGGAGGTGGTCTGGGCCGGCAACGACGTCCAGGCCCGGGACGTACGCCGGCTCGGGGCGCTGGTGCTGGCCGAGCAACCGCTCAAGCCGGACCAGGCGGAACTGACCAACGCCCTGCTCGACGGCGTACGCAAGGTCGGGCTCGCCCTGCTGAACTGGACCCCCGAGGCGGAGTCGACCCGGCTGCGGCTGGCCTTCTGCCGGGAGGCGTTCGGCGATTCGTGGCCGGCGGTGGACGACGAATCGCTGCTGGCCGCGATGCCGCAGTGGCTCGCCCCGGAGCTGGCCGGTGCGCGGCGGCGGGCCGACCTGCACCGGATCAACGTCTCCTCGGCGTTGCGCCGGCTCGTCCCCTGGGCGCAGGCCGCCCGACTGGACGAGCTGGCCCCGGAACGGCTGACCGTGCCGAGCGGTTCGCGGATCAGGGTGGACTACACCGACCCGACCGCGCCGGTACTGGCGGTCAAGTTGCAGGAGACCTTCGGCTGGGCGGACGTGCCCCGGCTCGCCGACGGACGGGTGCCGGTACGGCTGAGCATGCTCTCCCCGGCCGGTCGGCCGGTCGCCGTCACCAGCGACCTGGCCTCGTTCTGGGAGACCGGCTATCCACGCGTACGCAGCGAGTTGCGCGGGCGCTACCCCCGCCACCCGTGGCCGGACGACCCGAGCAGGGCAAAGCCGAGCGGGCGGGTCAAGCCCCCTCGGCAGTGACGGCGGCGCCCGGAGCGGGCCGGGTCACGCGCCCGAATCGTCGACGATGTCGGCGATCACCACGGTGATGTTGTCCGGCCCACCGGCCCGCAGGGCCAGGTCGATCAGCCGACGCGCGCAGGCGTCCCGGTCCGGAAACGACCGCAGGACATCGGCGAGCGAGTCGGAGCGGACCACGTTGGACAGCCCGTCGGAGCAGAGCAGCCACCGATCGCCCTCGCGCGGCGGCTGGGTGGAGTACGCCGGATTGGCCGGCTCACCCTGCAACGCCTGGGTGACCACCGCCCGACGCGGGTGGCTGCGCGCCTGCTCGGCGTCGATCACGCCCTCATCAACCAGCAACTGCACGAAGGTGTCGTCCCTGGTGACCTGGGTGAACACGTCGTCGCGCAGCAGGTACGCCCGCGAGTCGCCGATGTGGGCCAGCGCGAGGGTGGTGCCGGTCGCGGAGAAGAGCAGGGCGGTGAGGGTGGTGCCCATGCCGTGCCGGGTCGGCTCCTCCTCCACGGCGGCGCGGATCCGGAGGCTGGCCTCGCCGAGCACACCCCGTAGCACCGCCACCAGGTCCTCGTCCGGGGTCGGCCGGTCCACCGGTGCGATCGCCTCGATGGCGATCCGGCTGGCCAGGTCACCGGCGGCCATGCCGCCCATCCCGTCGGCGACGGCGATGAGCCAGTCGCCCGTGTGCACGGAATCCTGGTTGCCGCTACGGATCAGGCCACGATCGGTCACTGCGGCGGCGCGCAGCTTGAGGGTCATGGCAGGCAGCCTGCCAGGAGAGGGGCCACAATGTCTCTAGTAGATCACCGGAGCCGGCCCACAAAAGCGGTGATTTAACTTTAGGTAGTCATCGCGTCACGGGAATCGCCGTATCGGGAGCGTCGTCGAACGGTCGACCGGAGCAGCGCGGGTCGGGGTCGGCGGGTGGGCGGCGCGGGATCGCCCACTCCAGTGCCGTCTCCTCCGCGTGCCAGCCGTGCACCCGTACGGTGCTGTAGGGGACCTGTTCGAGTTCGGGACAGAGCGTCTGCGACCGTACCCTGTCGTTGCGGACGAAACGCACCGAACCCAGTTCGTCGAGCAGGGTGGTCGTCCGGTCGTCCACGGCGATCACCCGACCGATCAGCACCTCCACCGGCTCGGTTGACGACCCGGCGGCCGGTGGTTCGGGTGCCACCGGCAAGGGCGTCGAGATGATCTCGACCGCCACCATCGGCAGGATCGGCACCCGCAGGAAGATCGCCCCCAGCAGGAACGGCGCGATGAGGGCCGCCACGACCAGCACCCACCGGATGAGCACGGGCGCGACCGGACGCGGGATCGGACCGGTCAGGAAGACGGTCAGCAGTGGCGGCAGGGTCAGCAGGGACACCGTCACCCACTCCTGCGCCCGTACGGCCGCCAGCGCCGCCGGTGCCACCCATGCCCCGGCGAGCACCGCCGCGACCAGCGGGAGCACCAGGCAGAACAGGTACCGGCGGAGGCGGTCCTCGCGATGCCGTTGCCGGGTGCGCAGGCCGAGGATGGCCAGGGCCAGCATCAGCAGGCTGGGCAGGAACCGGAACTGCCAGGTGAGCAGGGCCAGCAGCACGGCCGCCATGATCACCCAACCGGGCAGCCGGGCGGTGGCGCGGGCCAGCAGGGAACGCTCGGGGTCGAACCGGTCCGGGGCGCTGACCCAGAGCAGGGTGCCCAGCGCGGCCACCACCAGCACCACCAGCGGCAGCACCCAGATCAGGGTGATCAGCAGCGCGCTGACCAGGCCGAGCGGGCTGACGTACTGGACCAGGACCAGCATGGTCGACAGGTCCTGCCGGCTCAGGTGCCAGAGCCGCAGCACGAGCAGGAGCAGCGGGAACGCCGGGACCACGGTGAGCACCCAGTGCTGGGCCTGGCGGGCGCTTACCGTACGGTCGCCGGCACCGCCCTCGGTCGGATCGCCGCCGTCTCCCAGGGCCACCGCCGTACCTCCACCTCTTCCACGTCCGGCTGCTGTGCGACCGCGACCGGTTGGGGCAGGTTCACCGGCTGCTCGGGGCGCAGGTGCCGGTCGAACGCGTCCTCCCACCGGCGGTCCCGCGGATCGGTCAACGAGTCGTGGAGCGAGAGGTTCACCAGGTCCCGCAGCGCCTCGTTGGCACCGGTGTTGACGCCGTACATCTCCGACGGGTCGAGTCCGATGTCGTGGTGGCGCAACTGTTCCGGGTACCTGGCGACGAAGCCGGCCAGGATCGCGGCGTCGGTGGTGACGGCCTCCACCTGTTTGGCGAGCAGCGCGTCGACGCACTCGCTGACCCGCTTCTTGCTGATCAGCTCGACCCCGGCCTTCGCGGCCGACGACTCGGAGGTGGCGGTGGAGAGGCTGCACACCTTCTTGCCGCGCAGGTCGATCAGGGTGTCGACGGGACCGGCGTAGTCCAACCGGGTGATCACGGACTGCTCGGTGGCCAGGTACGGCGCGGAGAACGTGACCCCGTTGAGCCGTTCCCGTTCCTCGGTGATGCTGTACGAGGCGATCACCAGGTCGACGATGACAAACTGGCCGTCGTCCGTACGCGCCTGCATCTTGGCCCGGTCCTCGCTCTCGATGGCGAGGAACCGTACGGCACTGGGCCGGAACCCGAGGTCGGCCGCGATCATCCAGGCGATGTCGATGTCGAAGCCGGAGTAGGCACCGGTCTTCGGGTCGACCTGGGCGATGCCCGGCTGGTCGTCCTTGACCCCGATCAGCAGTTCACGTTTGCCGATCACCCCGGCCTCGCGGAGCAGGTCCTGTTCGGCCGGCGGGCCGGTGAGCAGCACGGTGGTGATGACGGCCGCCACCGCCACCACGAGACTCAGGAGCACCGCCACCAGCCGTACGCCACGGGTCACCGACCCACGACGGGAACCCTTGTCCTCCTGGGTCACCCTGCTCCCCCGATCGCCCCGGCCCGAACCATCCATTTTGGCCTATCCGCTACGTTCCCGACAGTCGTGGCGTCGCGCGCCCACTGTCGGCTAACCGATCGTGTTTGACAAGGTCGAGCCGTCGGTACGGGCCGGACCGAAAGCCGGTCCATCCAGGGTCACCAATTGACAGTCCAGAAACGGCCTGGCAACATCGCTGTTGTCTGGGAGCGCTCCCAGTCATAGCTTTCGATACGTTCGCCGCGGGACCGGCCGAGTCAGCGGGATCGACCGGGTCGGCGTCACCGCGGGCACGCACCCCACCGGAAGGAAGCTCCGTGACCCGACCCCGACGCCTGCGGCGGGCCGTCGCGCTCCTCGCCGCGACCGCCCTCGCCGTCACCGGCACCGGCCTGACCGGCGGCGCAGCCCACGCCGCCCCCACCGAGCACATCGTCAACGGCACCTTCGACAGCGGCACCGCCCCGTGGTGGGCGACCGACAACCTCACTCTCGCCGTGGTCGACGGCCGGCTCTGCGCACAGGTGCCGGGCGGCCTGGCCAACCCGTGGGACGCCAGCCTCGGGCACAACAGCATTCCGCTGGTCGACGGGGCCGCGTACGCGCTGTCGCTGCACGCCACCGCCAGCGCCCCGACCACCGTCAAGGCGAACGTGCAGCTCAACGAGGCGCCGTACACCACGGTGCTGGCCCGGGACCTGGCGCTCACCCCGGCCGGACAGACCTTCGGGTACGACTTCACCGGCACCCTCGACTCCACCAACGGCACCCTCACCTTCCAACTCGGCGGCAGCGCCCAGCCGTACACGTTCTGCCTCGACGACGTGTCGCTGAGCAGCGAGGCGGGCACCGATCCGCCGGACGACCCGGCCGGGCCGGAGCAGCTCACCAACGGCGACTTCGCCAACGGCAGCGACGGCTGGTACTCGTACGGAACCACCAGCACCGGGGTGCAGGACGGGAAGCTCTGCTCGGCGGTGCCCGGCGGGCTAACCAACCCCTGGGACGGCGGGGTCGGGCAGAACGACGTGCCGCTGGTCGCCGGGGCGGAGTACACCCTCGCCTTCGACGCCTCCGCGACACCCGGCGCCACGGTCCGCGCGGCGGTGCAGCTCGGCGCGGAACCGTACACCTCGTTCTTCGCCGCGGACCTGCCGCTGACCGCGACCCCGCAGCGGATCACGCGGACCTTCACCGCCACCATGGACACCGAGCTGGGCCAGGTCGCGTTCCAGGTCGGCGGCAACGCCGCCGGCTACACCCTCTGCCTGGACAACGTCTCACTGCGCGGCGGTGAAGAAGAGCCGCCGTACGTGCCGGAGACCGGCCCACGGGTACGCGTGAACCAGGTCGGTTACCTGCCCGGCGGCCCAAAGAACGCCACCGTGGTCAGTACGGCCACCGAACCCCTGCCCTGGCAGCTCAAGTCCGCCGCCGGAGCGGTGGTCGCCCAGGGGCTGGCCACCCCGCGCGGGTTGGACGCCGCCTCCGGCCAGCAGGTGCAGACGATCGACTTCTCCGCCCACCGGACCGCCGGCACCGGTTACACGCTCACCGCCGACGGCGAGACCAGCCACCCGTTCGACATCACCGGCGACCTCTACCGGCAGCTCCGCTCCGACTCGCTCCAGTTCTTCTACATCCAGCGCAGCGGGATCGCGATCGACGGTGACCTGGTCGGCGACGAGTACGCCCGCCCCGCCGGTCACCTCGGCGTGGCCCCGAACCGGGGTGACACCGACGTGCCCTGCCAGCCCGGCGCCTGCGACTACCGCCTCGACGGCCGGGGCGGCTGGTACGACGCCGGCGACCACGGCAAGTACGTGGTCAACGGCGGCATCGCCACCTACCAGCTCCTGAACGCGTTCGAACGGACCAAGACCGCACCCACCGGGGGCGCCGGTGCCGGGCTCGGCGACAGCACGCTGCGGGTTCCCGAGCGCGACAACGGGGTGCCGGACATCCTCGACGAGGCGCGCTGGGAGCTGGAGTTCCTGCTCCGGATGCAGGTCCCGGCCGGCAAGCCGAAGGCGGGCATGGCCCACCACAAGCTGCACGACCAGAACTGGACCGGGCTGCCGCTGGCCCCCGAGGCCGACCCGCAGTTGCGCGAACTGCACCCGCCGTCGACCGCCGCGACGCTCAACCTGGCCGCGACCGCAGCCCAGTGCGCCCGGCTCTACGTCACCTACGACGCGGCGTTCGCGGCCAGGTGCGCCACCGCCGCCCAGACCGCCTACGCGGCGGCCAAGGCCAATCCCGCCGTGTACGCCAGCCCGACCGACGGCAACGGCGGCGGCACCTACAGCGACAACGACGTCAGCGACGAGTTCTACTGGGCCGCCGCGGAGCTGTACCTGAGCACCGGCGCGGCGAACTACCTCGCCGACCTCACCGCGTCCCCGCACCACACCGGCAACGTCTTCGACGCCAACGGTTTCGGCTGGGGCAGCACGGCGGCACTCGGCCGGCTCGACCTGGCCACCGTGCCGAGCGGGCTGGCACCGCAGGAACGCGACCGGATCCGGGCCTCGGTGCTCACCGCCGCCGACGGCTACCTCACCACCCTCGCCGGCCAGGCGTACGGGCTGCCGATGCCGGGTGGGCCGGGCAGCTACTTCTGGGGCGCGAACAGCAACATCATCAACAACGCCGTGGTGCTCGCGACGGCCTACGACCTGAGCCGGGACGTGCGCTACCGCGACGGCGCGGTGCAGGGGATGGACTACATCTTCGGCCGCAACGCGCTGAACCAGTCGTACGTGACCGGCTGGGGCGAGCAGGCGTCCCGCAACCAGCACAGCCGGATCTTCGGCAACCAGTACGACCCGTCCCTGCCGAACCCGCCCGCCGGCTCGATCGCCGGTGGTGCGAACGCCAGCCTGGACGACCCGTTCGCGGAGAAGCTCCTGGCCGGCTGCGCCCCGATGTTCTGCTACGTGGACGACATCGCCTCGTACGCGACCAACGAGGTGGCGATCAACTGGAACTCGGCCCTGGCCTGGATCGCCTCGTTCCTGGCCGACCAGGGCGCCGCCGCCGCACCCCCGGCGGCGAACTGCCGGGTCGGCTACGTCAACTACGGCGCCTGGCAGGGCGGTGGCGGCTTCACCGCCCAGGTGACCATCACCAACACCGGCACCACCCCGATCAACGGCTGGACCGCGAACTTCGCCTTCACCGGTGACCAGCGGCTACGCGAGGCGTGGATGACCCGGGCGACCCAGTCCGGGGCCACCGTCACCGCACAGAACGAGACCTACAACGGTCGCATCGCCCCCGGCGGTACGGCCACCTTCGGTCTGAACGCCACCACCCCGACCGCCGGCCCCAACCCACCCCCCGGCCTCTTCACCCTCAACGGCGTCGCCTGCACCTAGTCCACGCCCCGACCGTGGCCGACCGCCATCCCCGGCAAGATGGCGGTCGGCCCCTCGTGCGGCCCGACCCAATCGACCAGATCACGGCTGCCAGTCGGCGGCTCGGGTGCGGTGACATACCGAGGGAACGCGGTTGCGTCGCCTGGGCGGACACTCTCGTTTAGGACGTACATCGTCTTTGATGTGAGTACATCGAAGATGATGTACGAGTTCGCCGAGTCATACGTCCCAGACGGAGGGACATGGACGTCGGTCGCCCTGGCTCGCGCCGCGCCGAGCGGGCGACGTGATCGTTCGGGGGAAAGTGCGGGGATCTTGGAGTCAGGGCGCCGTACGGGTCCACAATCGGGGGATGACGGAGGTGACGGGCGGGGCGGTGGTGCGGAGTCGGTGCGCGACGATGCCGATGCACCGGCGGCTGCTGGACACCCGCGAGGGGTACGCGACCGCCGCCGCCGAGATCGAGAACTTCACCTTCCACGAGTGCCGGCGCGGACGCTCCCGCCTCGACCAGGTGGTACGGATCCCGGTGGTGGCACACGTGGTGTGGCACGACGAGGCGCAGAACGTCAGCGACGAGCAGGTACGCAGCCAGCTCGACGTACTCAACGCGGACTTCCGGCAGCGCAACGAGGACTGGACCGGCGTACCCGAGGTGTGGCGGTCGGCGGTGGCGGACGCCCGGGTGGAGTTCTTCCTCGCCGAGACCGATCCGACCGGCGCGCCGACCACCGGCATCACCCGTACCCGGACCGGGGTGACCGGGTTCGCGCCGGAGGACGACGCGGTGAAGTCGGTGACCACCGGCGGTGTCGACGCCTGGCCGGCCGACCGCTACCTGAACCTGTGGATCTGCCAACTGGTCGGCGGGGTGCTCGGTTACGCCCAGTTTCCCGGCGGCCCGGCGGAGACCGACGGGGTGGTGCTGCTGCACTCCGCCACCGGCACCACCGGCACCGTCGTGGCACCGTTCGACCGGGGCAGGACCTGCACGCACGAGGTCGGACACTGGCTCAACCTGCGGCACATCTGGGGTGACGACGGGGACGGGTGCGGGGGCGACGACTTCGTTCCGGACACGCCCAACCAGGCCGGGCCGAACTACGGCCGGCCGAGTTTCCCTAGGGTGACCTGCGACAACGGCCCGGACGGGGACATGTTCATGAACTTCATGGACTACACCGACGATGGTGCGATGGTGATGTTCACCGCCGGGCAGGTCGCCCGGATGGCCGCGACCCTGGCCGGACCCCGCGCCACGCTGGCCGCCGGTGCCACACTGACAGGATGACCGAGCAACCGCCGGAGGCACTGTTCCGCCGCTGGGTGCACGTCCGCGAGGAGGACGACGCGGACGTACGCGTCTACCGTCCCGCCGACCGTCCGCTCCCGCCCGCGCGGGGCCGGGACGGGATCGAGTTCCGCCCGGACGGCACGTTCATCGACTACCTGCCGGGGCCGACCGACGCGCCGACCCGCGCACCCGGACAGTGGCGTACGGACGCCGACGACCGGCTGCGCCTGACCGGTCCCGCCGGCCGGGGCAGTACGGTCTTCCACCTGGTCGCGGTCGACGACAACACCCTGCGCCTGCGCCCGCTCGGCGGCGAACAACCGCCGAGCTGAGCGCGCGGGCGCCGGCTCAGGCGAACGGCCGTCCGGTCAGCCGACCTGGTCGTCGGCGTAGCACCAGCGCCACGACTCGCCGGGCTGGAACGACTGGATCACCGGGTGCTCGGTGGCGTGGAAGTGGGCGGTGGCGTGCCGGCGCGGCGACGAGTCGCAGCAGCTCACCCGGCCGCAGGTCAGGCAGAGGCGCAGGTGCACCCAGTCGGACCAGCCGTTCTCCAGGCAGTCCTGGCAGCCGTCGGTGCTCTGCGGTTCCGGTTTGGCCGCCTCGGCCAGATGTGCGCAGCTCATCGCTCACCCTTCCGTCGCAGCAGCGACTCTTCCAGATCCAGATCGCGGTACGCGCGCACGAGCACCTCTTCCGTGATCCGCCCCTGGTCGCGGGCGGTCCGGAACACCTCGCGCTCCGCGTCGATCATCTCCTGCCGCAGCCGACCGTACGCCTGCGAGGGCGTTTCCCGTCCGTCGCCCCCCAGCCGCTCCCAGGCGCTGTTGCTGCGATACTCGACCATCGCCCGGAGGCGCTCGACGACCGCCGGTGGCGAGCCCTCGGCCGCCGCCTCCAGTCGTTCCTTCGCCGCCCTGCCGGCCTGCTGCTGGACCGCGGCCTCGGCGAGGGCGTCCTTGGCCGGGTCGTCGGCCGGGAGCCGCAGCCGGCGGGCGACCATCGGCAGGGTGGCCCCCTGGACCCCGAGGGTCACCACGATCACCGCGAACGCGAGCCAGACGAACAGGTCCCTCGGGTAGGCCAGCTCGTCGCTGGGCAGCGGCAGGGCGAGCGCCGCACCGAGGGTGACCACCCCGCGCATCCCGGCCCAGGACAGGACGGCCGATATCCGGGCCGGCAGCGCGGTCCCGTTGCGGCGTACCTGCGGCACCAGCCGGACCAGCAGGCTGGCCGGGAAGATCCAGAGGAACCGGGTGAGGAAGACCGTGCCCAGCACGGCGACGGTGACCAGCACCATCGTCCGGATCTCGGTGTCGAGCCGGCTCAGCAGGTCCCGCAGTTGCAGCCCGACGAGCAGGAAGACCAGGCCCTCGAGCAGGAAGGTGACCAGCCGCCAGAAGGCCATCGTCTGGAGCCGGGAGGCGGCGGAGAGCAGGACCGGCAGCTTGTGTCCCAGGGCCAGCCCGACCACCACCACCGCGACCACGCCGGAGGCGTGGATCTCCTCGGCGAGGAACACCACGATGAACGGGGTGAGCAGCGACAGGGTGTTGTCCAGGATCGGATCCTTGATCCGCTTGTGCAGGTAGCCGATGACCACGACCCCGACCAGCCCGACCAGCAGCCCGCCACCGGCGGTGAGCAGCACCTGCCCGGCGACTCCCCAGGTGTCGAGCCCGCTGCCGATCGCCGCCAGGGTGGCCACCCGCAACAGGACCAGCGCGGTGGCGTCGTTGACCAGGCTCTCGCCCTCCAGGATGGTCACCACCTGCCGTGGCAGGCCGATCCGACGCGCGACCGCGGTGGCGGCGACCGCGTCGGGCGGCGCGACGACCGCGCCGAAGGCCAGGCAGATCGCCAGCGGTACGTCCGGCAGCACCGCGTGCACCACGAAGCCGACCACGAACGCGGTGAACAGCACCAGCCCGATGGCCAGCAGCAGGATCGGGCGCAGGTTGTGCCGGAACGCGGGCACCGAGGTCTGGATCGCGGCGACGTACAGCAGCGGTGGCAGGATGCCGACCAGCACCAGTTCGGGGTCGAGGCGTACCAGGGGAAAGCCGGGCACGAACGAGAGCGCCACCCCGACCACGAGCAGCACGATCGGCGCGAGCAGACCGAATCGGCGGGCCAGGGCGGCGCCCAGGGTCGCGATCGCCAGGAACAGAACGACCTCGAAGAGTGCCTCCATGCGGCACAGCCTAAGGGGGCTACTCGCTGTGCGAACCGGCGCCGCCGGTGGCCGTGCCCTCCCCCACCCAGACCGTCTTGGTGTTGCAGAACTCCCGGATGCCGTGGGCGGACAACTCGCGGCCGTAACCGGAGTTCTTCACCCCGCCGAAGGGCAGCTCCGGGAAGGAGGTGGTCATGCCGTTGATGAAGACGCTGCCCGCGTCGAGATCCCGGGCGAAGCGTTCCTGCTCGTCCTTGTCGCGGGTCCAGGCGTTCGAGCCGAGCCCGAAGTTGGTCCCGTTGGCCAGCTCGATCGCCTCGTCGTACGAATCGACCCGGAACAGTCCCGCCACCGGGCCGAACACCTCCTCGGTCCACATGCGCATCGACGGGGTCAGGTCGGTGACGACGGTCGGCGGGTAGAACCACCCGTCCCCCTCGGGCCGCTGCCCGCCGCAGAGCAGCCGCGCCCCCAACCGGACCGCGTCGTTCACCTGCTCCTCCACGTCGATCCGCCCCTGTTCGGTGGCGAGCGGTCCGACGTCGGTGGTCGGGTCCATCGGGTCGCCGACCTGCAACGCGTCCATCCGGAGCGCGAACGCCTCGGCGAACGCGTCGAAGACGTCGGTGTGCACGATGAAGCGTTTGGCGGCGATGCAGGACTGGCCGTTGTTCTGGCACCGCGCGGTGGTGGCCACCTCCGCGGCCCGCTCGACGTCGGCCGAGGGCATCACCACGAACGGGTCACTCCCGCCCAGTTCCAGCACCGTCTTCTTGATCTCCTGGCCGGCGATCCGGGCGACCGACCGGCCGGCCCGTTCGCTCCCGGTGAGCGTCGCGGCGCGGACCCTCGGGTCGACCAGCACCTGCTCGACCGCCTCGTACCCGACGATCAGGGCCTGGAACGCGCCCACCGGGAACCCGGCCCGGCGGAAGAGTTCGTCCAGGTAGAGCGCGGTCTGCGGCACGTTCGACGCGTGCTTGAGCAGGCCGACGTTGCCCGCCATCAGGGCCGGTGCGGCGAATCGCATCACCTGCCACAGCGGGAAGTTCCACGGCATCACCGCCAGCACCGGGCCGAGCGGCTGGTAGCGGGTGAAGGCCCGGGTCGCGCCGACCGCCTTGGCGTCGCCGGGCTCGTCGGCGAGGAGCCGCTCGGCGTTCGAGGCGTAGAACCGGCAGGCCGAGGCGCACTTGGCCACCTCGGCGCGGGCCGAGACGAAGGTCTTGCCCATCTCGACGGTCATCAGTTGGGCCAGCTCGTCGCACTCCTGGAGCAGCAGGTCGGCCGCCGCGTTCATCCACCGGCCGCGTTCGGCGAAGGTGGTGGAGTGCAGCGTACGGAACGCGTCGGCGGCCCGTCCGATCGCCGCGTCCACCTGCTCCGGCGACATCGGGTCGTACGTCTTGAGCACCTGTCCGTTTGCCGGGTTGATGGTGGCGATCGACATGTCGTACCCCTTGTTACTCGAAGAGCGAGTGGCTCGTGCCCGGCGGTTCCTCCCGGCGTCGCTGGGCCCGCCGCCGCATGATGATCACGAGGTCGACGACGGCCACGGCGGCGAGGACGAAGAGGATCACCGCGGGCACCCAGTGACCGGTGAGCACCACCAGCACCCCCAGCCCCACGGAGATCACCAGCCCGAACGAGGCCAGCACCAGCCGCAGGTTGAGCGCGCTGTACGGATGCCCGACCGTCCCCCTTGCCCCGGTGGGCTGCGATTTTCCCGCCATCTGGTCGAACTACCCGGCCGGGTCGCCGGTTAACCTGTTCGGGTGTTCCGGGCGAAGCGGTTCCGGTTGTCGCCCCCGCCCGAGCCGGGTAGAACGAGATCATGACAACTGAGCCCACGGTCCCCGCGAGTCACGCGGATCTGCTCGAACGCCCGCTCTTCACGCACCTGGCCACGGTCCGCCCCGACGGCGCCCCGCAGAGCAGCCTGATGTGGTTCGTCTGGGACGGCGAGCGGATCCGGATGACCCACACCAAGGGGCGGCAGAAGTTCCGGAACCTGGCGCACGACCCGCGCGTCGCCCTCTCCATCGCCGACCCGGAGGACGGTTACCGGTCCCTGGAGCTACGCGGGGTGGTGGAGTCGATCGACCCGGACGACGAGCAGGCGTCGTTCTACCAGTCCCTCCAGCGGCGGTACGGCGCGGAGGGCGAGATCAGCGACATTCCGAACCGGGTGGTGGTCACGATCCGGCCGACCCGGTTCGTGGCGGTCACCGGCGGCGCGGTGCAACCACAGAGCTGACACCGCGGTGCAAGCGCAGAGCTGACACCGCAGGGTGTTCCGACCATCGGGGTGTCAGCGTAGAGTTACCGGGCCTGTGCTTTCCGCTGAAGGACCGGGGGAAAGAGTGTCTCGTCGCTGGACCACCACGGCCGCCGTCACCCTGCTCGCCCTCGCCGCACTGGCCTGTGAGGGCGGTAGCGGCGGCGGGATCGGACAACCCAGTGCTCCACCCCCGGCCTCCCCCTCCGCCCGACCAGACCTACCGGTGTCGATGGCCGCGCTCGGGGACTCGATCACCACCGGCTTCGGCACCTGCCTGGTGCTGAGCAACTGCCAGCGCAACTCCTGGTCCAGCGGCGACGGTCTGCGGGTCGACAGCCACTACCGGCGACTGCTGGAGGCCAACCCGGCGAACCGCGGCAACGGGCACAACCAGGCGGCGGCCGGAGCACGGGCGCGTCAACTGCCGGAGCAGGCAACGGCGGCGGTGAACGCCAAGGCGGACTACGTCACCGTGCTGATCGGCGCCAACGACGCCTGTCGGGGCCGGATCGAGGACATGACCGAGGTGACCGACTTCCGGTCCGAGGTCGACCGGGCCCTGGCCGTACTCAAGCAGGGGCGGCCGAAGGCCCGGGTGCTGGTGGTGAGCATCCCCGACCTGTACCGGCTCTGGGAGATCGGCCACCCGGAGGCCCAGGTGGTCCGGGTCTGGAACCGGGGGATCTGCCCGGCGCTGCTGGCGAACCCGACCTCGACCGCCGACGCCGACACGAGCCGCCGGTCGCTGTTCCGGGCCCGGATCGACGCCTACAACAAGCAACTCGTCGCCGCCTGCAAGGCGTACGGCTCACGCTGCCGCAGTGACGGTGGTGCGGTGCACCGGGTGCGGTTCAGCCTGGACATGCTGAACCGGTTGGACTACTTCCACCCGGACGTGGACGGTCAGAACAAGCTCGCCGAGGTCACCTGGGGCGCGTCCGGCTTCAGTGGCTGAACCCGCCCCGGGTCCCCGCCCGGTCAGGACCCGCGCTGGGCCGGTGCGCTGATCGCACGCCGACCGTAGAGCTCGACCGTCCGCTTGGCCAGGTCGGTGGTGGCCGACGAGTTGGCCCAGGTGCCGAGGATGATCGCCGCGCCCGGTATCACCTTGGCGAAGACCCGCTTCGCCGCCCGGATCCCGGCCATCCTGGCCAGCCGTACGCTCAGCCGCAGCACCGCCTGGCGCAGTGGGGTGTTGCCACTGCCGAACAGCGCCCCGGCACGTTCCCGACCGGCCGCCACCCCCAGCGCCAGCCGCGCGGTCTCGGCGGCCTTGTGCACCTTCTGCAGCACCAGCAGGTCGGTCGCCCGGTCCGGGTGCTCCGGGTCCACGCCGTACGCGGCGGCGATGTGCAGGACCATCCGGGCCTGGGTCCAGGCCAGGACCCCGATGTCGAGCACCGCTCCGGGCAGTCCGGCGGCTCCGGAGACCGCGCCGGAGAGGCGGGCGCGGGCTACGAACCGTTTTGTCGCGAGTTGCGCCAACCCGTCCCGGTCGAGTCCGGGTTGGGCGGCGCGGGTGGACTCGACCCAGGCCTTCGCCTCCGGGCCGAGCCGGCGTACCGCCTCCAGGGCGAGGTGCTCCGGGGCGTACTGCGGGTCGTCGCGCATCCGTTCCCACAGCCCGGCCGGTGGGGCGGCGGTCGGTTCCCCGGCGTCCGCCGGGGCGACGGTGGGGTCAGAGTCGGTCACGGAACACTCCGGGGGTTCGCTGCACGGACATCAGACGGGAAGGGGTACGGACGCGGCCTGCCCGGTCAGCGGCGACGTCCGTTGAACCGGGCCATGAGCTGGCGCAATCGTTGCTGGTTGCTCGGCTTGGCCATCTCCCGCCGGCCCCGGTCGACCAACTGCCGACCTCGGGGAGACTGGAGAAAGATCTTGACTCGTTGTACCAGTGATGACATCTCGTACCCCTCTCGTTGTCCCTCAGTTGTACCCACCCCGGTCGAGCGCCACACCGGGTCCGCCCGACAACCCGTCCAAAGTGGGCGCCACGCGCGCCGGACAGGCATCGATCGGAGGGGCCACCGTACGGGCGGTCCGGCTGGGGTAGCGTCGTCGGGCGTTGGACGGTCCGGGACGTACGGAGGACAACTTGGCCGGGACAGGCGACGAGCGTCCGGTACCACTACGGATCGGTGGGTGGCTTCCGCCCAGCGGTCGGCGACCGGTGCGGCCGGAGGACGCCGCGGCGACGGCACTGCTCCCGGTGGTGACCGTGACGGGTCCCGAGCCCTCGGATCCGGTCCCGGCGACCGGGGACGCCGGCCGGAGGCGGGGTGCCCGACGCGGTACGGCCCGGGGCGGGCGTTGGCGGGTCACCGCGCTCGTCGCGGTCGCCACGGTGGCGGCGGCGGTCGGCGTACCCGTCCTGCTCTCCCGTGGTGCCGACGAGTCCGGGCCGGACCGGCAGGTGCAGCCGCCCCCACTCGCCCTGACCAGAGGAGCCGACCCGGAGAACCCCCTGGCCACCACCCCGGTCCCCGGCTCGCCCAGCGGTGGCGGCCGTACGCCCGCGGCGAGCCGCAGCGCGACCCGTACGGCGATCGTCGCACCGACCGGCACCCCCGCGGTCCCGCCGGCGCCCCTCGCCGGTGCGGCGGTAGCACCCCCGGCGGCACCGCCCCCGCCTGCGCCGAACAAGCCGGACCAGTTGGCGCCGCCACCGCCACCGGCGGTGTTCACCGTGTCGGTCGAGGCCGAGGGCTCGTCGGCGGAACGCCGGGGCCGGACCGACACCCGGACACGCAGCGGCGCGTCCGGCGGCGCGGTGGTCACCGGCATCGGCGACGGGTCCGGCAACACGGTCCGGTTCTCCCGGATCGCGGTGCCCGCCGCCGGCCGGTACACCATCACCCTGTACTACGTCAGCAGCCAGCGACGGTCCGGCACGGTCACCGTGAACGGTCAGCAGCGCGAGGTGTCGTTCACGGACACCGGTTCGGACAGTGCCCCGATCGGCGAGGTGTCGATCACGCTGTCCCTGCGGGCCGGTGACAACTCGGTCGAACTCGGCAACCGGCGCAGCCGGACCGCCGACCTGGACCGGATCGTGGTCACCGGTTCGGCGGGATGATCGCGTCGACCACCTCGGTCGCCGCACCCTCGTGCTGGGCGTAGTAGCCCGGGAACGCCGACACCTGTACGGCCTGCGCCGCGTCGGTCAACGCCATCTGCTGCCAGCCGGGGATCCGCCGCAGCGCGTTGAAGAACTGCGCCGTCGCGTACGCCGGGTCCATCAGTTTGTCGACCGGTCCCCAACCGCTGCTGGTCCGCTGCTGGAACAGGCCGACCGAGTCGTGGTCCCAGCCGGTGCCCTGGTGCGAGTGGTTCAGCGACTCGGGCAGGGCGTTGTTGGCCAGATTGAGCAGGTTGCTCTCCTGCATCGCGGTCGCCACCCCGATCACCAGGGCCCGACGCGGCATGCCCATGTCATGCCCGGTACGCACGATCGCCTTGGCGTTGTCCATCTGCACCCCGGTCAGGCCGGCGACCGGGCCCGGGTCGACCGGCGGGGCGGGCGCGGGGGCGGCCGGGGCCCGTGTCGGTGCCGCCGCCGGTACGTCCGGATCGGCCGTCGCCGCCGGCGTGGCCTCCGTACGTTTCTCCGACCGGGACGCGGCCTGTTCCGCCTGTGCCCGCTGGACCAGTGCGGACCGCGCGGCGCTCGGCTCGCTCTCGGCGGGTGTGTTCCCGGTCACGATCCGACCCTGGGTGAAGGCGAGCAGACCGAGGGCGCAGAGCAGACCGACGGCCACCGTACGGGGCACGGGGCGGATCTGCTTGAGCGAGCGCCCTCGCCGGACCAGGGCCCGCAGGTCCGATGCCCGCAGTTGTGAGGCTTTGGTGATCACGTTCAGTGACTTCCGCTGGAGTCCCGCGACTGCCGTCGCCAGTCCCTCGGTCCCGGTCGCGGTGACGCTCCGGACTCCGGTCGTCAACCGGTCGAGCCGGCCGCGGATGTCGCCTTCCCGGCCGGACGAGCTGGTGGCCGGCTCGTCGGAGGCCGCATCGGCCGAACGGTCAGTGGTGCCTACGGCGTCTTCCTTGGGTTCAAGTCTGTCGTCGTCACGCATCCGACGAGGCTAGGCACGGAAAACCCCAATTACACAGGGTGACTGAGTGGCTCTCGCCACACTTGCCGGTCGGGCAACCGGGCAGCGGGTGACGGGTCAGGAGCCGAACCGCCATCTCTGGCGAGGCGGTCATACCTCCGATAGCGCGACCGTCGGATCATCCCGGCATTTACCTTCGAACCGCCCCGCGCCGCCGACCTGCCCGCCGCCCTCAACTGTTCGGTGGACATTCACCGGAACGACAGGCGTTCCCGGTATCGGCCGTTCGGACAACCGCGCTGGCAGGAGGCCCTGTTCCCGGTGTAGACCGGGGAGCGTACGGCCCGTTTTTCCAGCCGGGCGGCGACAACCCGACGCCACGACCCCTGCCCAGACGCTCGCTCGCGAGTCATGCTCAAGGGGGGTGACGGAGTCGCCGAACGGAATGGACCAAGATGGCGGAAGCGTTGCGTACACCGAGGTGTCGTCTGTCGTAGGCGCATCCCGTTGAGGAGGTCCTTACCGGTGCTCGATCCGCACGAGCTCTACCAGCTCACCGATGACCTGCCCGAGCTGGGTCAGCCGGTGTTGATCCAGGCGCTGACCGGCTTCACCGACGCCGGAAACGCGACCCGGCTCGCCCGGGAACAGCTCCTGTCGACGCTGGAAGGTCGGCCGATCGCCACCTTCGACATCGACCAGCTGCTCGACTACCGATCCCGGCGACCCACGATGATCTTCGTCGAGGACCACTGGGAGTCGTACGAGGATCCCAAACTCGAACTCCACCTGCTGCACGACGACGCCGGGACGCCGCTGCTCCTGCTCACCGGCCCGGAACCGGACATGCAGTGGGAACGGTTCACCGCCGCCGTGATCGCGGTGGCCAACCGGCTCGGCGTACGCCTGACCGTCGGGCTGAACTCGATCCCGATGGCGGTCCCGCACACCCGGCCGACCGGAGTCACCGCGCACGCCACCCGGCCGGAGCTGATCAGCGGGCACGAGCCGTGGTTGCAGCGGGTGCAGGTGCCGGGCAGCGCCGGGCACCTGCTCGAATTCCGGCTCGGCCAGCAGGGTCGCGACGCGATCGGCTTCGCGGTGCACGTGCCGCACTACGTGGCGCAGACCGAGTACCCGGCCGCGGCCGAACTGCTGCTCAGTTCGATTTCCCGGTCGACCGGGCTGCTCCTGCCCACCGAGAGTCTCCGTACCGCCGCCGAGCTGGTCCGGACCGACATCGACCGGCAGGTGGCCCAGACCGACGAGGCCGGCGCACTGGTGCACGCCCTCGAGGAGCAGTACGACGCGTTCACCCGTGGTCGCGGCGGCGCCAACCTGCTCTCCGCGCAGACCGGACCGCTGCCGACCGCCGACGAACTCGGCGCGGAACTGGAACGGTTCCTCGCCGAACAGCAGGGTCCCCGGCCGGGCGACACCCCCGGCACCTGACGAAACCGACGCCGGTCGGCCCCCGCCGGGCCGATCGGCGCCGAGCGGACCGTCGCACTCCGGCCGGTGGCGAACCTCGCCCCCGGCCGGAAGCCGTTCCGCTGCCGGCGACGGCGCGGCACGCGGCTCGGGTTCCGGCAACGGCGCGGCAAGGTCTGCGACCCGGCCCGGCGTACGGCAGGCTGTGCACATGCGCCTGGCTACCTGGAACGTCAACTCGGTCAAGGCCCGGCTCCCCCGGTTGCTGACCTGGCTGGCCGACACCGAACCGGACGTCGTCTGCCTCCAGGAGACAAAATGCCCGGACGGTGCCTTCCCGGCCGCCGAGGTCGGCGAACTCGGCTACTCGACCGCGAGTCACAGTGACGGCCGGTGGAACGGGGTGGCGATCCTCTCCCGCGTCGGACTCGACGACGTGGTGGTGGGCTTCCCCGGCGAGCCCGGCTTCCCCGAACCGGAGGCCCGCGCCCTCGCGGCCACCTGCGGCGGCGTACGGGTCTGGTCGATCTACGTACCGAACGGGCGCACCCCGGACTCGCCGCACTACACGTACAAGCTGGCCTGGCTGGCCGCGCTGCGCGAGGCACTGGCCGCCGAGCTGCGCCCGGACCGGCCGCTGACCGTGTGCGGGGACTACAACGTCGCCCCGACCGACGCCGACGTGTGGGACCCGGCGCTCTTCGTCGGGTCGACCCACGTCACCCCGGCCGAGCGGCAGGCCCTCGCCGACCTGCGCGAACTCGGGCTGCACGACGTGGTCCCGACTCCGATGAAGGGGCCGCACCCGTACACGTACTGGGACTACCGGGCCGGGATGTTCCACCAGAACAAGGGCATGCGGATCGACCTGGTGTACGCGACCGAGACGTTCGCCGACGCCGTCTCCTCGGCGTACGTGGATCGGGAGGCCCGCAAGGGCACCGGCCCCTCCGACCACGCCCCGATCGTGGTCGACACCGAACCGACGGCCGGTTCCGGGCCTCCGGTCGCCGTCCTGTGACCGACGCCCGGTCGCGCAGCTCGCCGGAGTGACACGCGGCCGGTCGAGCAGCCTGGCGGGAGACGGCCGGCTGCGCAGCCCCTAGGCTGGTGCCATGGCAGTCGTGAAGATCAACGCTATCGAGGTCCCTCCGGGTTCGGGCGAGGAACTGGAGCGGCGCTTCGCCGCCCGCAAGGGCGCGGTGGACAACCAGCCCGGTTTCCTCGGCTTCGAGCTGCTCCGCCCGGTCGGCGGGGAGACCCGCTACTTCGTCTACACGAAGTGGGAGAGCGAAGAGGCGTACCAGGCGTGGGCCGCCGGCCCGTCCCAGGCAGCGCACGGCCAGGGCGGCACCCCCGCCGGGGAGCGCCCCAAGCCGGTCTCCACCGGCGCCAACCTGCTGGAGTTCGAGGTCGTACAGCTCGCCGGACCGCCGGCCGCGTAGCTGCCCCGGGTGCGCGTGCCGCCAGCGAAACTAACGCCGCCGGTTCGTACATCGTCTTTTGTGTACGTACATCAAAGACGATGTACGAGATCGACGCATTGTGCGTCCGCCTGAGGTGCGCCGAGAGGGACATCAGGGGGCTGGCAGTGGCTGTCCGTCCTGCCAGGTGTTATCCGGGGGCGTCGGCGCCGGACATCTTGCCGGCAGCGTCACCTGTCCCGGCAGGTGGCTGAACGTCGTCATCGTGAACCACTCGTCCAACTGCGGGTCGAAGAGATTCTGGAAGCCGAACTGCAGCACCTGCCACCACTGGCTCGGATTCCCCTGGTCGACGTAGACGTCACCGAGCGCGATCGGGAACCGGAAGAACTCCCCCGGCTTGGTCGAACCCCCGACGACACCGACCCGCCAATGATCGACGTACCGGTCCTTGGCTCCCTGCAGGACCTCCGGTCCCACGAAGCGGGCGGTCCGCAGTGCCGCGTTGAGAATCTCGCGGTTGAAGATCCCCGGAATCCTGTCGCACGGGCGAGGTGGGTCCAGTGGAATGTTCGGCCACTTGTACGTGAGCGTGTAGAGCGTGTTCCGGTAGATCAGGTTGGTGAACCAGATCGGGTGCTCCGGTCCACCGGCGATCATCTGACTGTCGCCGCCCTTGCCCTGCCAGGTGAAGGGAACGTCGATACCGAGGTCGGGTACGAGGTATCGGCCGGCTCCCCGAAAATCCGCCGGCAACTGAGGGGGATGCGGCCGCTCCGGGTCGGTCGTCCGGGTCGGCACGCTCGCGGTGACGTCGTCCGGAGCCGTACCGGGCACCGCGCTACCACCGGTCAACTCGCCGAGCGAGCGGACCGGCGGCGAGGTGCTAGCGCCCAGCGCCAGCACCAGGACGGATCCCGTGGCGCCTACCAGGGTGGCCAGCTTCCACATGTCTGCCCCGTCTCTCAGCGGATGATCCCGCCCCTGATCCTCCTCACCCACCAGGCGAATCCGGTTCACATCACCGTCCGGATCCACCGGTCGGGTGAACGGCGGTCGCGGGACACAGCGGTTGCGGGGTCAGGGGTCGCGGGAGTCGACCAGGGAGGCGAAGGCGACGATGTTGTCCGCGTAGCCGATCCCACCGCCGACCCACTCGCCGCCGCAGGTGATCAGGCGCAACACCGGCCGCTCGTACGAGCCGTAGAGCCGCTCCTCCGGAAGCTTGGCCTTGTCGAAGTGCTCGACCGAGTTGACCTCGAAGATGGCCACCGACCGATCCTCCCGGGTCACCTTGATCTTCGCTCCCGGGCGGAGTTTGACCAGGTCGTGAAAGACCGACGGGCCCTGCTTGGTGTCCGCGTGACCGACGATGATGGCCGGGCCGAACTGTCCCGGTGTGGGGCCGCGCTCGTACCAGCCGGTCTCGTTGTGCTTCTCCAGCGCCGGTACGGCGATCGAACCGTCGTCGGCGAGCCCGACCCGGTGCACCGGTGCCCGTACGTCGATCGAGTCGATCTCCAGCTTGATCGGCGGGCTCGGCTCCAGCACCGGGAAGTCCAGCGGCGGCGGCTTGTCCGAGCGGCTCATCAGCGTGGCCCAGAGGCTGCCGCCGGACTGCCCGAGCCCGGCTCCGGTGGCGAAGACCCCGAGCAGCACGAGCACCACCGCGAGCGGGCCGATCCAGCGGCGGCGACCGGGGCGCTCCGAGCGACCGGCGCGGGGGCGGGGGGCCGGCTGGTACCTGCCGCGCGCCGACCCACCCCAGAAGTTCGTCCGGTTCGGGGCGGGGGGCTCCTGCTCCTGCGGCGGTCGGGACGGGCCGACGGTCGCACGGGGGCGCCCGAGCTTCGAGCGGGTGTGATCCGTCGTCAGCAGCGACCACTGCACCGACGACCGGGACGGGTTTCCCGGTCGGGGCGCGTTGGCCGGCGGGCCGGCTGAGGACTGGCGGGGCATCGGCGTACCGGTCAGGGAGCGTGCCGGCCGCGGGCCGGCACCGTTGCGCCACGGCGGCGCAGCGCGACCAGGCCGAGTACGGCACCGAGCAGGGTAACCGTGATCCCGCCGACGAGCAGCAGGTCACCGGCGTCCGGGCCGGCCGAGCCGCCGAAACCGGTCGCCGGACCGCGCTTGGGCCGGTCCGCCGCCACCACGTTCAGCATGGTCGAGGCGTTGCGGCCGTCCGGGCAGTTGAGTTTGACCCGAAACGTGCCCGCGTCGGTGCCCTCCGGCACCAATGCCGCCGCGGTCAGCAGGCCGTCCTGCGGCTGGGCGGTGACGGTGCCGAAGGCCGCCGACTCGACCGTCGCCGGCACGGTGTTCTCGCTGCAACTGGCCCGGATGCCGACCAGGTAGCCGGCCTCGACGGTGCTCGGGCTGAGCTGGACGTAGATGTCACCGGCCTGCGCCGGGGACGGGACGAGCAGGACGCCTGCGAGCGCGAGGGTGGCGGCGAGCAGCGCGCCAGCGCGTCGATGTGGAGTCGCCATGACACCTCCCGGCACCGTCGGGCAGCACCGGGCGGGCGACACCTGGCCTGCCGTACGGAAGAAATTCTCTCATTCGGTGACCACGAGCACACGCGTTCGATCTCGCTGATCGCGTAGGCTCACGTTCCTGTGACCTCCACCGACCACTCCCGGAGCGATACCGTGCCCGCACGGCATGGCGCCGGGATCCGCACCTTCCATCCCCGCCGGGGTCGCCTCAGCGGGCGGCACCTCGACGCACTGGACCGGCTCTGGCCCAGTTACGGCCTGATGGTCCCGGACCCACCCGAGGTGCAGGTGGATCTGTCCACCCTCTTCGGTCGCCGGGCCCCGGTGGTGCTGGAGATCGGCTCCGGAATGGGCGACGCCACCGTGGCGATGGCCGCCGCCGACTCTGGCCGAGACTATCTCGCGGTCGAGGTGCACACGCCGGGAATTGCCAACCTGATGGCGGTCACCGAACGCCGCGCGCTGACCAACGTACGTGTCGCCCGGGGCGACGCGATCGAGCTGCTGCACTGCCTGCCCGAGGCGAGCCTGGACGCGATCCACGTGTTCTTCCCCGACCCGTGGCCCAAGGCCCGGCACCACAAGCGCCGGCTGATCCAGCCCGCCCACGTCGGGCTGCTGGGCTCCCGGCTGGTGCCCGGCGGGACCCTGCACTGCGCCACCGACTGGCCCGAGTACGCCCAGCAGATGCGCCAGACGCTCACCGACGACCCCGCCCTGGTCAACGCGTACGCCGGGTACGCGCCCCGGCCGGAGCACCGACCGGTGACCAAGTTCGAGCGGCGCGCCCTGGCCGCCGGCCGCCCCATCTCGGACCTGATCTTCCACCGCCGCTGAGCCCGCCGCCGCACCCGCCGCCGATCCCGCCGTTGAGCATCCAGAGGGTGGACAGGAGGCGGATTGGCGTTGGCGGGGTGATCCAGGCACGATTGACCGGCCATGACGCTCACCGATCAGCTGCCGGGCAGCCCCGACCCAGACCTGCTCTTCGACGCCTTCGCCAACTGGGCCAAGGATCAGGGGCTCACCCTCTACCCCCAC
This sequence comes from Micromonospora sp. NPDC004704, assembly GCF_053601675.1. Classification (NCBI taxonomy): domain Bacteria; kingdom Bacillati; phylum Actinomycetota; class Actinomycetes; order Micromonosporales; family Micromonosporaceae; genus Micromonospora; species Micromonospora sp. NPDC004704. The sequence continues at coordinate 29,515 of NZ_JBSGCD010000048.1, forward strand.
CAGGAAGAGGCGCTGATCGAGATCGTCTCGGGCGCCAACGTCATCCTGAGCACCCCGACCGGCTCCGGTAAGAGCCTGGTGGCGACCGGTGCCCATTTCGCCGCGCTCGCCGGCGACCGGGTCAGCTTCTACACCGCCCCGATCAAGGCGCTGGTGTCGGAGAAGTTCTTCGCGCTCTGCGACGTCTTCGGCGCGGAGAACGTCGGCATGCTCACCGGCGACGCCAGCGTGAACGAGGACGCCCCGATCATCTGCTGCACCGCGGAGATCCTGGCCAACATCGCCCTGCGCGACGGCGACCAGGCCGACGTCGGCTTGGTGATCATGGACGAGTTCCACTTCTACGCCGAGCCGGACCGGGGCTGGGCCTGGCAGGTGCCGCTGATCGAGCTGCCCCAGGCGCAGTTCGTGCTGATGTCGGCCACGCTGGGCGATGTCAGCCGGTTCACCGACGACCTGAGCCGGCGTACCGGGCGGGACACCGCCGTGGTCAAGAACGCCGAGCGGCCGGTGCCGCTGCTGTTCTCGTACGTCACCACGCCGATGCACGAGACGCTCGAGGAGCTGCTCACCACCCACCAGGCGCCGGTCTACGTCGTGCACTTCACCCAGGCGGCGGCCCTGGAACGGGCCCAGGCGCTGATGAGCATCAACATCTCCACCCGGGCCGAGAAGGACGCCATCGCCGAGGCGATCGGCAACTTCCGGTTCACCGCCGGCTTCGGCCGTACGCTGTCCCGGCTGGTCAGGCACGGGATCGGCGTACATCACGCGGGCATGCTGCCGAAGTACCGCCGGCTGGTGGAGACCCTGGCCCAGGCCGGACTCCTCAAGGTCATCTGCGGTACGGACACCCTCGGCGTCGGCATCAACGTGCCGATCCGGACCGTGCTGTTCACCGCCCTGTCGAAGTACGACGGCGTACGGACCAGGCTGCTCAAGGCGCGCGAGTTCCACCAGATCGCCGGGCGGGCCGGACGGGCCGGTTTCGACACCATGGGTCGGGTGGTGGTGCAGGCCCCCGAGCACGTGATCGAGAACGAGAAGGCCCTCGCCAAGGCGGGCGACGATCCGAAGAAGCGGCGCAAGGTGGTCCGGAAGAAGCCGCCGGAGGGCTCGATCGGGTGGGGCCAGCCGACGTACGAGCGGCTGATCGACGCCGAGCCGGAGACCCTCACCTCCAGCTTCCACGTCAGCCACTCGATGCTGCTCAACGTGATCAGCCGGCCGGGCGACGCGTTCGCCGCGATGCGGCACCTGCTCACCGACAACCACGAGGACAAGGCCGCCCAGCGCAAGCACATCCACCGGGCGATCGCGATCTACCGGGCGCTGCTCGCCGGTGGGGTGGTCGAGCAGCTCGACGAGCCGGACGCGTCCGGTCGCCGGGTACGCCTCACCGTCGACCTGCAGTTCGACTTCGCGCTCAACCAGCCGCTCTCGCCGTTCGCGCTGGCCGCGATCGAGCTGCTGGACACCGAGTCGCCGACGTACCCGCTCGACGCCCTGTCGGTCATCGAGGCGACCCTGGACGACCCGCGCCAGATCCTCTCCGCGCAGCAGTTCAAGGCGCGCGGCGAGGCGGTCCAGCAGATGAAGGCCGACGGGATCGAGTACGAGGCCCGGATGGAGCTGCTCAACGAGGTCACCCATCCGAAACCGCTGGCCGAGCTGCTCGACGCCGCGTACGAGATGTACCGGCAGGGCCACCCGTGGGTCGCCGACCACGAGCTGGCCCCGAAGTCCGTGGTCCGGGACATGTACGAGCGCGCGATGACCTTCGTCGAGTACGTCGCCTTCTACGGGCTGTCCCGCTCCGAGGGACTGGTACTGCGCTACCTGGCCGACGCGTACAAGGCGGTCAAGCAGACCGTGCCCGAGGACGCCAAGACCGAGGAGCTGATCGACCTCATCGAGTGGCTGGGTGAGCTGGTCCGCCAGGTCGACTCCAGCCTGATCGACGAGTGGGAACGGCTGCGCAACCCGACCGAGGAGGGCGTGGAGGCGGTGGTCGACCTGCGCCCGCCGGCCGTCACCGGCAACCTGCGCGCGTTCCGGGTGCTGGTACGCAACGCGATGTTCCGCCGGGTCGAACTGGCCGCCCTGCGCCGCTACGACGAGCTGGGCGAGTTGGACAACGAGGCGGGTTGGACCGGGGACGACTGGGCCGACGCGCTGGAGCCCTACTTCGAGGCGTACGACGAGATCGGCACCGGTCCGGCCGCGCGCGGTCCGGCGTTGCTCCTGCTCGACCAGCAGCGGGACAAGTGGACGGTCCGGCAGATCTTCGACGACCCGAACGGCGACCACGACTGGGGTATCAGCGCGGAGGTCGACCTGGCCGCGTCCGACGAGGCCGGCGCGGCGGTGGTCCGGGTGACCGAGGTCGGCCAGCTCTAGCCGCCCGCCCGGACCCGCGCCGGACCGCCCTCACGGTGCGGAATCTCGGCCGTACCAGACAGCAATATTCGCTGTCCGGTACGGCCGTTTTCGGCTGGGCGGAACGGCCCCGATCAATTAGAATGGGTGTACTAATCCGGCACCTGACCTGGGAGGACTGCCGTGACTGCGCCCGCCTCCAGTGCACCAACCGCAACCACCGCGCCCGCCGCCGCCACCCAGCCCGCCGCTCCCGTTCTTCCCTACGCGACCCTGCTCGCCTTCTCCCGCTACGTCGACCGCACCGGCCCGGCGAAGGCGAACTTCGTCGGCGGGCTGCGCAAGCAGCGGGCCAGCCGCTCCGGCTTCAACCCCCACGGCCAGTTCGTCAAGGCCCTCAAGTCCGACCTGGCGTTCCACACCGGCGGCACCCACATCAACCAGGTCCCCGACCTGGTCAAGCCGCGCTGGCGCCCGCTCTACCAGGCGCTGGTCCCGGGCACGCTGGCGTACCTCAACTCGCTCGGCGACCCACGGTCGGTCGAACTGGCCCAGACCCACGACGCGCTCGGCCTGCTCGGCGGGCTACCCGTCAAGATCAACCCACACCTCGGGCTACGGTTCGCGGACGGCCACGCCGAGGCGGTGCGGTTGCACTTCGACGAGGCGCCGCCGAGCGACGAACTGGTGCTGGCCAGCCTGCACCTGATGGCCCGACACATGGACCAGGTGCTCCCGCACGCCGAGCCGGTGCTGGTCGACGTCCGCCGGGGCGTCACCCACCGCCGCAGCCCCTCCGTCCGGGCCGAACAGGTCGAAAGCTGGCTCGCCGGCGAGGCCGCCGCCTTCAGCGCCATCTGGTCCACCGCCGCCTGACCCTCGCTCCCGCACCACCACCAAAATCATCACTCGGGTAGAGAAAGAGTGGCTGTCCCGCCCCGGATAGCCACTCTTTCTCTACATCTGCCGGTTCACCCATCGAGGCGGCGGGCGGCGAGTGCGGTACGGATCTCGGTGACGATGGACTCGAAGTCCTCGCGGAGGCGCTTGGCGCTCACGTGGATGACGATCCAGCCGTCACGTCCGAGTTGGTTGAGGCGCTGTCGATCACGGTGGAACTGGGAAGGGTCGTCGTGCCACAGGCCGTCGTACTCCACGGCCACCTTGCGATCCGGCCAGGCGAGATCAACACGGGCGATGAACTGTCCGGCCCGGGCGATCACGTACTGGGTGATCGGTGCGGGCAGTCCGGCCAGCACGAGGCGGACCCGTAGCCGGCTCTCCTGTGGCGACTCGGCGCCGCCGTCCACGAGGTCCGCCGCTCGGCTCAACTTGCGCCATCCCCTGTCACCGGCGTGCGCCAACGCATAGTCGCGCAGCCGCTCGACGGTGACCGCGCCGGCCGCGACCAGCGAATCGAGGACGACAACCGCCTCGACCGTCTCCGCCCAGCAGGCAACATCCCAACAGGTCCGCTCGATGCCGGTGACCGCAATTCCGTCTATCCGGTGGGCTTCCCGCTCGTCCCAGGACGCGACATGGATGCGCATTTCCTGCATCGGCCCGAACCGCGACTCGGGCCGAACAAGCACCTCGACCGGCGTGTCAGCGGCCGGGGAAACCCCGCCGTAAAGCACCGCCGCAGAGCGGCCGGCAAGCAGGCAACCGGGCGGGAAGAGCCAGTAGGCAGCCGCCCGACAACGCGTACGGTGCGAAATCTCCATCCTGGAATCGGCGTACACATTGCGCAGCAGTTGACGCCAAGCACCACTGCGCAACTCGTTCTTCGTCAGTAGTCCCTGACTAACAGCGTCCCGCCCATAGAAAACCTGTCCCACCAGTTCCCGAGGACGCCGAGGCATTCGACCCATCCCCCCACCCTCCCCCACCCACCCCCTCCCCACCACCCCCTGTGGATAACCCCAACCAGGGGCCCACTCTTGTAGAGAAAGAGTGGCTATCCGGGGCGGGATAACCACTCTTTCTCTACAAGAGGGCGGATCTTGGGGGGTGGGGCGCGCGGAGCGCGCGGGGGGGTCAGGCGGTGGGGAGGAGGTACTTTTGCAGGTCGTCGAGGATCTTGCCGGCGGCGGTGACGCCGATGCCGGTCATCCAGGTCTCGTCGGAGACGGTGTACGCCTTGCCCGCCTTCACCGCGGAGAGGTTGCGCCACAGGTTGCCGCCGGTCACCTCGGTCTGCCGCACGACGGCCTTCTCACCGAACGCGCAGACGAAGATGACGTCGCCGTCGACCTCGCTGATCCGCTCGGGGCTGACCGAGTCGAACCGCTTGTCCTCCTTGTTCGCCAGCAACTGCCGCTCGGTACGGCCGAGGCCGACGTCACCGAGGACGATGCCGGAGAAGGAGTCGGGTCCGTACACCCGGATCTCGGTGGCCCGGAACCGGACGATGGAGATCTTCTTCGCGGCCGGATCGCCGATCTTGGTGCCGACCTCCTTGGCCCGCTTCTCGTAGCCGGCCATCAGGTCCTTGGCTTCCTGCTCCTTGCCGAGCGCCTGACCGTCGAGGAGGAAGTTCGCCTTCCAGGTGATGCCGACCTTGTCGGTGAAGACGGTCGGTGCGATCGCGCTCAACTCGTCGTAGAACTTCTCCTGGCGGAACTTGCTGCCCATGATCAGGTCGGGCTTCAGGGCGGTGATCGCTTCGAGGTCGGGCTCGGTGGTCAGGCCGACGAGCTTGATCGAGGCGACCTTGTCACCGAGGTAGGTGGGCAGCCCGTCGGACTCACTGGCGATGGTGGTGCCGACCGGGACGATGCCGAGCGACAGCGCACTGTCGATCTTGTCGCTGTCGAGCACCACGACCCGCTGGGGGTGGACCGGGACCTCGGTGGTGCCCATCGCGTGCACAACCTGGTGCGTCTGCGCCTCGGTCGCGCCGGCCACCGGGTCGCTCTTGGCGCATCCGGTCAGGCCGACACCGAGGGCGACGACCGCGGCAAGGGTGGCGGCGGGACGGCGCATGGGTGTTCCTTTCGGTTCAACTTCGACGGGTACGGCGGGTCGCCGCATCCCTCTCGTGACCGGGTACGGCGTTCGGCCGTACCCGTTCGGGCGGGTCAGGCGGGCACGGCGGTTGCCGTACTCGCCGGTGACGGGGTGGTGAGCGCCGGTACGACCAGCGGCGCGCCGCTCACCGGGCAGGGCACGACGACACATTCGAGCCCGAAGACGTCCCGGACCAGGTCGGCGGTGAGGATGTCCCGGGGTGGTCCGGCGGCGACAACCTCACCCGCGCGCATGGCGACCAGGTGGTCGGCGTACCTGGCCGCCTGGTTGAGGTCGTGCAGGACGGCGACCACGGTCCGGCCGCGCTCGGCCCGCAGGCGGTGCAGCAGGTCCAGGATCTCCACCTGGTGCGCCAGGTCGAGGAAGGTGGTCGGCTCGTCGAGCAGGAGCGCGTCGGTCTGCTGGGCCAGGGTCATCGCGATCCAGACCCGCTGCCGCTGACCACCGGAGAGGGTGTCCACCGCGCGGTCGGCCAGCGTGTCGACGGCGGCGAGCGTCATCGCCTCGCGTACGGCCTCGGCGTCCTGCGGTGACCACTGCCGCCACCAGCTCTGGTGCGGTTGCCTGCCCCGTCCGACCAGGTCGGCGACGGTCACCCCCTCGGGGACCAGCGGGCTCTGCGGCAGTACGCCGAGCCGCCGGGCCACCTCGCGGGTGGGCAGTTCCCGGATGGCCGTGCCGTCCAGCAGGACGGTGCCGGCGCGCGGGGTGAGCAGCCGGGCCATGGTGCGCAGCAGGGTGGACTTGCCGCAGGCGTTGGGGCCGACGATGACGGTGAAGGCGCCGGCCGGCAGGTCGAGGTCGAGCCGGTCGAGCACGGTCCGCTCGTCGTAGCCGGCAACGAGTTCACGGGTGGACAGCATCACGAATTCCTCCGGCGTCCGCGCACGAGCAGGAACAGCAGGTACGGCCCGCCGATGGCCGCGGTGAGTACGCCGGCGGGCAGTTGCGTCGGCGCGAACAGGCGCCGCCCGGCGAGGTCGGCGAGCACCACCAGCAGGGCCCCGACCAGCGCGGCGCAGACCAGTGGGGGCCGTTCGGTGCGGGCCAGCCGCCGGGCCACCTGGGGTGCGACGAGGGCGACGAAGTCGACCGCGCCGACCTGTGCGGTGACCATCGCGGCGACGAGTACGCCGACGCCGGCCAGGCCGACCCGCCGGGCGGTCGGGCGCAGCCCGAGTCCCCGTGCGGTGTCGTCGTCGAGCGCGCTGGTGTGCAGCGCCCACCCGGCCCAGAACAGCACCGGCAGCAGCAGGACGAGGGTGACCGCGATCCAGGTCGCCTCGGTCCAGCCCTTGCCGGCGAGGGTGCCGACGAGCCAGATCTGGGCCCGTTGCCCGTCGATCGGGTCGGCGGAGATCATGACGACCTCGGTGACGGCGCGCAGCGCCATCGCGACCGCGACCCCGGCCAGGACAAAACGCTGGGCGGCCAGGCCGTGCCGGGCGCCGAGGGCGAACACCGCCGCGGCTGCGATCAGGCCACCGGCGAGCGCGCTCGGGGCGAGGATCGCGGCGGAGGCGCCGGTGGTCAGCGCGATGGTGGCGACCAGGCCGGCGCCCTGGGTGATGCCGATGATGTCGGGGCTGGCGAGCGGGTTGCGGGCGACGCTCTGGATCAGGGTGCCGGCGATGCCGAAGGCCGCGCCGACGGCCACCGCGAGCACCACCCGGGGCAGCCTGAGCCGGTTCACGACCACGTCGTACGGGGTGCCGGTGCCGTTCGGGTCGCCGAGGTTGCCCAGCGAGTGCAGTACGTCGACCGGTGCGACGTACGGCGTGCCGAGCGAGAGGCTCAGCACCATGGCCCCGGCGAGCAGGAGTACGAGCACCACCGCGACCAGGATCGACCGGCGCCGGACGAGCACGTTGATCCGCCCGAGGCGCAGCAGGGAACGGCCGGGCAGCAGTTCGGTGGAGGCGCTCACGCGGTCACCACCCGGGCCCGGCGGACCAGCAGGGCGAGCAGCGGAGCGCCGATCAGGGCGGTGACGATGCCGGCGGGCACCTCACCGGGCGGGGCGATCAGCCGGCCGATGATGTCGGCGGCGAGCAGCAGTGCCGGGCCGAGCAGCACCGAGACGGCGAGGGTCCAGCGCTGGTCGGCGCCGACCAGCGCGCGGGCAAGGTGCGGCACGGCGAGGCCGACGAAGGCGATCGGCCCGGCGGCGGCAACTCCGGCGCCGGTGAGCAGCACCGCCGCGGCTCCGCCGCCGATCCGGATCAGTCCGACCCGGTTGCCCAGGCCACGGGCGACGTCGTCGCCGAGGGCGAGTGCGTCCAGCCCTCGGGTGACCATCGCGGCGAGCAGCAGGCCGGCGATGACAAACGGGGCGACCTGGGCGGCGACGTCGACCCCGCGACCGCCGAGCCCGCCGACGACCCAGAACCGGTACTCCTCGAAGGTACGGGCGTCGACGGTGAGCAGGCCGATGGTGACCGCCCCGAGGCTGGCGTCGAGGGCGGCGCCGACCAGGGCGAGCGTGACCGGGTTCGCACCGTCGCGGGTACGGCTGGCGACGCCGAAGACGAGCAGCCCGGCGAGGAGCGCCCCGACGATGCCGAACCAGACGTACCCGTTGAGGGTGCCGACGCCGAACACGGAGATGGCGGTGACCACGCCGAGCGACGCACCCGCGCTGATGCCGAGGATGCGCGGCTCGGCGAGCGGGTTGCGGGTGAGTGCCTGGAGCAGCACCCCGGCGACGGCGAGGGCCACGCCGACGGCCAGCCCGAGCACCGTACGGGGGATGCGCAGGTCGTGCACGATGCTGCTGGCCTCTCCCCCGTCCGGGGCGACCAGCGCGTGCCAGACCTCGGCCGGCGCGAGCGGCTTGCTGCCCAGCGCCAGGCTCGCCAGGACCAGCAGGCCGAGCAGGATCAGCGCTCCGAGGACGACCGTGATCCGGCTCAGGCCGGACCGACGGGTCGGCGTCGCCGCCACCCGCGGTCGTTCCGCGACGTCATGCACCCGCTCTCACCTCCCCTGCTTAGGATCGGCTTACCTTAGGATCTCGCCGGTCCCCGGCCTAGTAAGAGATGACCGATCTCACCGTCGGCCGCCCCGCGCGCCCTAGCCTGGAGGCATGCACTTCGAGCACCACACGGTGGTCCTGGTACGTCGCCCGACGGCTCCGCCGGAGCTGCCCGCGGCGGCGCTGCTCCGGCTGTGGGACGCCCACCGGGCCCACCAGGAGGGGCTGGTCGGGCAGGGGCACGTGATCGCCGCCGGCCCGCTGGTGGGGCCCGACGGTACGGACGCCGGTGAGCTGTGCGTGTTCGTGGGCGAGCCGGAGCTGGCCGGGCGGCTCTACGACAACGACCCGGCCGTACGCGCCGGTCAGCTCTCGGTCGAGGTGCTCATCTGGGGTACGCCGCCGGGCAACGTGAGGTTCGCCAACGTGCCGTTGCCGTCCTCGCTGCTCGATCCCGGTCCGTCGCCGACCTGACCCGACGCCGACCGTTGACGGTGCCGTCTCTCGGGCGCCGATGCCCGACTTACCGGATGCCGGTGCGGTCGGTCCGGCAGGCTGGCGGCATGGGGGTCGACATCATCTTCGAGACGCACGCGATGACCACCGACGACGAGGCCGGACGGGCGACCGGTTGGCTGCCCGGTGAGCTGTCCGCGGACGGGCGGCGGTGGGCCAGGCAGCTCGGCGAACGCCGCCGGGGCGACAGGCTCAATGTGATCTTCTGTTCCGACCTCGATCGGGCGGTGGCCACCGTCGAGCTGGCGTTCCTCGGCGTCCGGATCCCGGTGCACCGGGACACCCGGCTGCGCGAGTGTGATTTCGGCGACCTCAACGGGGCGCCGCTGACCGAGGTGCTGTCCCGGCAGGCCGAGCACCTCGACCAGCCGTTCCCCAACGGGCAGGGCTTCCGGCAGGTGGTCGACCAGGCGTACGGCTTCCTGCGCGACCTGGCCGGCGCCTGGGACGGCCGCCGGGTGCTGGTGGTGGCCCATCCGACGAACCGGTGGGCCCTGGAACACCTGATCAACGGGCGGCCGTTGACGGACCCGGTGGCGGCGCCGGAGCACCGCCCGGAAGGCTGGGCGTACGCGCTGCCGTCGGGCTGGGCGGGACAGCGGGCGGACGACGGGGGATAACCAGGAGCACTCGTCGGCGACGCTGCCTATCCTTGGCAGCGACATGCAGACACCATCCGCCCGCGCGCTGCCCGACCCGATCCGCGAGGTGCAGGCCAGCCTGCCCGAACTGATCTTCCGCGACCAACGCCGGCTCCAGCGCCGGCTGGACGGCGTACGCCGGATCCGGGACCCGCTCAAGCGGGAGCTGGCCGGCGAGGAACTCGTCGCGGAGCTGGCCGGGGCGCAGGAGCGGCTGGCCCGGCGGCGGGCCGCCGTACCGGTGATCACGTATCCGGCCGGGCTGCCGGTGAGCGAGAAGCGCGAGGACATCGCGGCGGCGATCCGGGACCACCAGGTGGTGATCGTCGCGGGCGAGACCGGCTCCGGCAAGACCACCCAGATCCCGAAGATCTGCCTGGAGCTGGGGCGCGGCGTACAGGGGCTCATCGGGCACACCCAGCCGCGCCGGCTGGCGGCCCGCACGGTGGCCGACCGGATCGCCGAGGAACTCGGCACCGAGCTGGGCGGCACGGTCGGTTACAAGGTGCGTTTCACCGACCAGGTGAGCGACCGGAGCCTGATCAAGCTGATGACCGACGGCATCCTGCTGGCCGAGTTGCAGCAGGACCGGATGCTGCACCAGTACGACACGCTGATCATCGACGAGGCACACGAGCGCAGCCTCAACATCGACTTCATCCTCGGTTACCTCCGGCAGCTCCTCCCCCGCCGACCCGACCTGAAGGTGATCATCACCTCCGCCACCATCGACCCGCACCGCTTCGCCCGGCACTTCGGCGGCCTGACGGGCGCCGCCGGCACCGGAAGCGGGGAAGGTAGCGGGGATGGGGACAGCAGTGCGGACGGGGACGGCAGCGGCGGGCCGCCGGTGGTGGAGGTGTCCGGTCGGACGTACCCGGTCGAGGTCCGTTACCGGCCGCTGGTCGAGGTCACCGAGGAGACCGAGGACGGCGACAACGTACGCGACCAGGTCCAGGCGATCGGGGACGCGGTCGAGGAGCTGGCCGCCGAGGGGCCGGGCGACATCCTGGTCTTCCTCAGCGGTGAGCGGGAGATCCGGGACACCGCCGACGCGTTGAGCCGGCTGGTCCAGGGCAAGCCCCGGCTGCGCGGCACCGAGATCCTGCCGCTCTACGCCCGGCTGTCCACCGCCGAGCAGCACCGGGTCTTCCAGTCGCATTCGAACCGCCGGGTGGTGCTCGCCACCAACGTCGCCGAGACCTCGCTGACGGTCCCCGGCATCAAGTACGTGATCGACCCCGGTACGGCCAGGATCTCCCGCTACAGCCACCGACTCAAGGTGCAGCGGTTGCCGATCGAGGCGGTGTCACAGGCGTCGGCGAACCAGCGCAAGGGTCGCTGTGGTCGTACCTCGGACGGGATCTGTATCCGGCTCTACGACGAGTCGGACTTCCTCAGCCGGCCCGAGTTCACCGAGCCGGAGATCCTGCGGACGAACCTCGCCTCGGTCATCCTCCAGATGACCGCGATCGGGCTCGGTGACATCGCCGCGTTCCCGTTCATCGACCCGCCGGACCGGCGCAACATCGCCGACGGGGTGAACCTGCTGCACGAGTTGGGCGCACTGGACCCCGCCCAGACCGACCTGAACCGTCGGCTCACCCCGCTCGGTCGCAAGCTGGCCCAGCTCCCGGTCGACCCACGGTTGGCCAGGATGGTGCTGGAGGGCGAGACCAACGGCTGCGCCGAGGACGTGATGGTGATCGCCGCCGCGCTCTCCATCCAGGACCCTCGGGAACGGCCGGTCGAGAAGCAGGCCCAGGCCGACCAGTCGCACGCCCGCTTCGCCGACCCGGAGTCGGACTTCATCACCCTGCTCAACCTCTGGCGGTACCTGCGCGAACAGCAGCGGGAGCTGTCCTCCAGCGCGTTCCGCCGGATGTGCCGGGCCGAGTTCCTCAACTACCTTCGGGTACGCGAGTGGCAGGACATCTTCAGCCAGCTCCGCCAGGTCACCCGTACGCTCGACGGCGGCAACCCGCGCGGCCAGCGACCGGGCCGCGACCGCCGGGGTCGGGGCGACGCCGAACCGGGCGCGGCGGCCCGGGGTCAGGTCGAGCCGGCGCCGGACGGGGACGGCACCGAGGTCACCGTCGACCCCCGGCGGATCCACCAGTCGCTGCTGGCCGGGCTCCTCTCCCACGTCGGGGTCAAGGACCTCCAGGGTTCGGCGAAGGGCGCGGCGGCCGGGTCGGGCGGCGGCGGGCGCGGCAGCGAGTATCTCGGCGCCCGGGGCGCCAAGTTCGCCATCTTCCCCGGCTCCGCGCTGGCCCGCCGTCCCCCGCTCTGGGTGATGGCGGCGGAGCTCGTGGAGACCTCCCGGCTCTGGGGTCGGGTAGCGGCCAAGGTGGAACCGGAGTGGGTCGAGGCGCTGGCCCAGCACCTGGTGAAGCGCACGTACAGCGAGCCGCACTGGGAGAAGAAGCAGGCTGCGGTGGTGGCCCAGGAGAAGGTCACCCTGTACGGCATTCCGCTGGTCACCAACCGCAAGGTGAACTTCGGTCGGATCGACCCGGAGCTGTCCCGCGAACTGTTCATCCGGCACGCCCTGGTGGAGGGCGACTGGCAGACCCCGCACCGGTTCTTCCACGCCAACCGGGAGTTGCTCGACGAGGTCGAGGAGTTGGAGAACCGGGTCCGGCGGCGGGACATCCTGGTCGACGACGAGACCCTGTTCGACTTCTACCAGCAGCGCATTCCGGCCGAGGTGGTCTCCGGCCGGCACTTCGACAGCTGGTGGAAGCGGACCCGGCGGGAGCAGCCCGAGCTGCTCACCTTCGACCGGAACATGCTGATCAACAGCGGTCGCGGCGGGGTCGAGGAGGCGGACTACCCGGACGAGTGGCACTCCGGCGGGCTGGCGCTGCCGCTGACGTACCGGTTCGAGCCGGGGACGAACGCCGACGGGGTCACCGTCGACATTCCGCTGCCGATGCTCAACCAGGTGCCGGCGGAGAGCTTCGACTGGCAGGTGCCGGGGCTGCGGGAGGAGGTGGTGATCGCGCTGATCCGGTCGCTGCCCAAGGCCGTACGCCGTAACTTCGTCCCGGTGCCCGACTATGCGCGGGCCGTGCTCGCCGCGATCAAACCCGGAGCGGAGCCCCTGGTCGACGCGCTCACCCGCGAGCTTCGCCGGATGACCGGGGTGACCGTCCCCCGGGAGTCGTGGGACCTGGAGAAGCTGCCCGCGCACCTGCGCCTCAACTTCCGGGTGTTGGACGACGAGAACAAGGCGGTCGCGCAGGGCCGGGACCTGACCGCGCTGCAACGGCAGCTCAAGACCGAGGTACGCCAGACCGTCGCCGCCGCCGCACCGGAACTCGAACGGCACGGTCTGCGGGAGTGGAGCATCGGCACCCTGCCCCGCACGATCGAGCAGGTCCGGGCCGGCTATCGGGTGACCGCCCATCCGGCGCTGGTGGACGAGGGCGAAACCGTCGGCGTACGGGTCTTCGACTCTGCGGCCGAGGCGCAGCAGGCGATGTGGGCGGGCACCCGTCGGCTGTTGCGGCTCACCGTCGCGTCCCCGGTGAAGTTCCTCCAGGGGCGGCTGAGCAACGAGGCGAAGCTGGCCCTGAGCCGCAACCCGCACCGCAACGTACTGGACCTGCTCGACGACGCGTCCGGCGCGGCGATCGACAAGCTGATCGCGGACGCGGGCGGACCGGCCTGGGACGCCGAGGGCTTCGCCGCGCTGCGCGACAAGGTTCGCGCCGACCTGGTCGACACCGTGGTCGAGGTGGTCGGCCGGGTCCAGCGGGTGTTGAGTGCGGCGTACGCGGTGGAGCAGCGCCTGGGTCGCACCACGAGCCTGACCCTGGTGGCGGCACTGGCCGACATCCGGGCGCAGCTCTCCGCCCTGGTGCACCGGGGCTTCGTCACCGAGACCGGGTACGCCCGCCTGGCCGACCTGCCCCGCTACCTCACCGCGATCGAGCGGCGGCTCGACCGGCTGCCACAGGACCCGGTACGCGACCGCAACCAGCTCGCCCGGATCACCCAGGTCCAGCAGGAGTACGACCAGATGCTGGCCAACCTGCCCCCGGCCCGCCGAAACGACGACGCCGTACGGCAGATCCGGTGGCTGATCGAGGAGTTGCGGGTGAACGTGTTCGCCCAGGCGCTCGGCACCCCGTACCCGGTTTCGGAGCAGCGGATCTACCGGGCGATGGACCTGGCCGAGGGCCGCTGACGGCGGATCGAGATCCGGTCGCGATCGGACGGAGACGTCGGGACCACACCCTGGTTCACAGGGGGGTGGCGCGGATGGCACTGGTCCGGGCGGTACTCGACCCGCTGCTGTTCGGGCTGGTGGGGTTGATGTTCGCGCTACCGTTCGCGGTGGTGGCGGTCGAGAACGAGGATCACAACGTCCGTCTCAGCGAGGCATGGTCCGGCGTCGGCCTCACCACCGGCGCGAAGGGCGCGTACCGGGTCGTGTTCATCGACTCCGACAACACCGTGTACGACCTGCGGGGTCAGGACATCCTCCGCGCCCAGGTGCACATGACCGACCCGGACGAGGCTCGGTTCCTGCCCGCACAGCCCGCCTTCGGGCTGGCCGCGTTCGGCGTACTGGTGGGTGTGCTGGCCGGGCTGTTGCGCCGGGCCGCCACCCGGATGCTGGTGACGGCCGTCGCCGCGTTCGTCACGGCGGGCGGACTGTCGGTCGGGCTGTGGCTGGTGCTGTCCCGGATGGAACGGGAGAACGGCAGCTACCCGCCGTACCTCAGCTACGAACCCGGCGCCGGGTTCTGGCTGGCGGCCGGGCTGCTCACCCTGCTCGGCCTGGGTAACGCGACCGCGCTCTACCGGCTCCGTACGGGCAGCCGGCGTCGCTTGGCGTGGCTCAGGCCATCGTGAAGGTCTGGCAGTCGGCGGCGTCGAGTCCCGGTGCGACCGTGATCGCCGAGGCGTGACACTCGAGGCCCTGGTTGTGCCGGCACTCGGTCCGCTTGCACGCGCCGACCTGCGCGCTCGCCTCGTCGGTGCCGCCCTTGTCCGTGCTGTCGATGAACGTGTCGCACTGGGAGTTGCCGAGGCCGATCGTGATGGCGAAGGCGTGGCATCCGTCGTGGTTGTAGCCGCAGTCGCTGACCGAACAGTCCTGTACGCGCGGCATTTCCAACATCTGGGTCATGGCTTTTCCTCTCCCTATTTCCCCACACGCTAGAGCGGGCCACTGCGCGAGGCAGCCGGTTCGGCGAATCAAAGGCTCGACGTATTCCCGGCTCCCCTATTAATAAGGCTTGCCTTTCCTTAGGCCCTGAATAGCAGCCGGGGGCGGCGGGGCGGTGGTCTCCCGGCGGATGAGTTCGGCCGGAATCTGTTCGGCGTGGTTCGGTTCCGGTGGTTGCAGGGCGAGGGTCATGGCGCGGGCGCCCATGTCGGCGAGGGGGAGGCGGACGGTGGTGAGGGTGGGGGTGACGTCGCGGGCGATGGGCATGTCGTC
>NZ_JBSGCD010000049.1:0-44057 GCF_053601675.1 Micromonospora sp. NPDC004704
ATCGTCAGGCATGCCCAACCATGATGATCGTTGGGCCTAACTCACGACAGTTACATAGGGCTAACTAGGATCACCGTTTGGGCAGCTCATCGACTACGTAAACGCCGCGGCCCTGCGATCCCTCGATCAGACGGCGGTCCTTGATCAGCTCCAGGGCGCGCTGCACGGTCGACACCGACACGGAGTAGAGGTCGGCAAGCTCCCGGAGCGAGGGCAGCTTCGAGCCCGGCGGGTACTCCCCGGCGCGGATACGTGCGTCCAAGTCGTCGGCGATCCCGCGCGACGACAGAGGTATGGGCATATGGGTGACTCCCTGGCTGGCGAGGCCGATTCGATCACGCCTGCATAGGTCACCTCAAGCGCACTCTCGACTGTGTGCACATCGTGACCTATGCTCCCCGGCAGGTCCCCGCCCTGGCTGGCGCTTGGATGGGCACCTGCGTCGGGTGCGGTTGTCCCCCGCGACGGCCGCCCCGGCGCCCCCTTGCCGAGCCACCACCCCTCCCTACCCTCAGGGAGATTCCCGTGCTCATCAGCCTCTGGTACCGCCTGCCATGGACCCGTGCCCGCCTGCGCCGTGATGCCGCCCGGGCCCGGTACGCCGCCTACGCCGAGCACATCCGGGCGTGCCGGCGACTGCACACCCTCGCCGCCGAGCACCGCACAGAGGCTGCCGGCCGTGGATGACCTCACCCACCAGCCGGCCCGCCCGTCGTGGGACTGCACCGGCTGCCCGGACGGGACCGCCTGGCCGTGCGACACCGCCCGCGAGCAGCTCGCCGGGTTGCCGGGGTGGGACCTGGTGACGTTGACGGCGTACATGTCGGAGTTGTGGGCGGTTGCCGGGCCGGAGCTCGGTCGGACGGTCACCCCTGTGGAGGTGTACGGGCGGTTCCTCGGCTGGTGCCGCGCCGCCATGGGCTGATTTCTGTACTACACAAATTCGGGTTTCTGTCGTACACTAATTGCATGACGCTGACGGAGACCACCACCGACCCGAGCCGGATCGCCCCGCTGCACGACGCCGAGGACGAGGACAAGCTCACCGCGCTCACCGAGTCGATGACCGAGCACGGCTGGGTCGGCGCCCCGATCGTCGTTATCACCACCGAGGACGGCGACCCGCAGGCCATCACCGGCTCCCACCGCCTCGCCGCCGCCCGCGAAGCCGGCATCGACGTCCCCACCGTGAACGTCGCCGACCTGCTCGCCGCCCACGGCCACGACCTCCCCGCGCTGATCGCGGAGTTCACGGCCGCTGGGTTCGACCTGCCCTGGTACGGGGTCGTCGTCCGCCTGCCCGAACTGCTGCCGGCCGACGTGCTGGACCAGTACGGCCTGGACGCCCACTGATGGCTGACGAGAAGCGCGGCCCCGGTCGCCCCGCCACCGGCGTGAAGCCGGCCCTGAACGTGCGCGTCGCCCAGACGGTTCAGGACGCGGCCAGGGCTAAGGCCAAGCAGCGCGGCGAACCTTTCGCGGCCTACGTCGAGCGCCTGCTGGCCGAGGACGCCGCGCGCTGACCCGGACAGCACGATGCCCCCGACCGCCATGGCCGAGGGCATTGCCGATCAGTGTGCGGCTTCCTGGACGGAGCGCAGCTTGTTCCACAGCCGGCGTCCGATCCGGAGCCGCCGACCGGAACCTCGGCACCGGCGGCAGGTGCGCCACACCTTGCCGTCCTTCCGGGCGCGCTTCCCGGCGCCGTCGCAGCGCCAGCAGCGCGCGAACGGCCACCAGGCGCAGGACGCGATGTACGCCGCACCAGCGGCCAGGATGACGAGGGCGAGCAGCCACCACGGCACCCCGTCATCGGGGGTAGCGGTAGCGGCCAGGTAGGGGGTCATGGGGCCTCCAGGGGCTGGTTTCGGGGGTCTGAGCGAGGCTCGTGCTACCGCTACCTCGGCACGTTTCCGCAGGTCAGCGGTAGCGTACGGAGGTAGCGTTGCTGCTACCGGGTAGCGGCTGGCGTGCTACCCGGTGCTGATCGCGCGGCGGTCGATGGCGGCCTTGATCGCGGACCGGTCGCAGCCCTGACCGACCCCGGACTCGAAGTGCTCGGCGTCCTTCACGTTCTTGCCGGGCACCCCGTGCTTGCGGACCATGGCGCTGATCGCCGCCGGGGTGATGTCGGCGTACGCGTCGGGGTAGACCTCGGCCAGCCGGGCGGCGAGCGCCGGCCAGGAGATCGTGGCCTTGCCTGCGTAGAACACGTTCAGCACGTCGGCCAGCACGTCGCGGGCTTCCCGGGCCATCTCCTCCCCAGCAGCCTCCCCGACGAGCAAGTTCTGCCCTTCACGGAACGTGCGTGCTGCCCGGAGGATCCTGTCAGCGTCGGCTGCGTCCGCGAGGTAGGTCCGGACGGTGGGGGTGTCGTCGCTGGCTCCGTACAGGTAGCCAACCCCCCGGTACTCCGGGCCGACCGGGAGCGTCGAGGCGTCGAACCCCTCGGAGTAGGCGTCGCCACCGAGAACCGACTTGCTGACGTCCATGCTTCCGCACTTCAGGGCGAACCTGACGGCGTGGTTGTCGCGGTACCGGGTGAACAGGCGTTGGATGTTCTGGCTCGCGCCGACACCAGACGGCTTCTGCGACGACGACAGGATGATGACCCCGACCGACGGGCCAACCGCCATGATGAACGACAGCAGGCTGGCGATCTCCTCGGCGGCGTCCTTGTCGTCGAGTTCGTAGTAGACCTGGAACTCTTCCACTGCCAGCAGATGCACTCTGAGCTGCTCGTACTTCCGGGACAGATCGCGGGTGAGCTTGCCCTCGGGGCATTCGGTGACGGGGAGTTTCGCTAGGAAATCGTTGGCTTGCTCGATGTGTCGCTTCAGGTACCGCAGAGCGGTGAGCAGGTGCTCCACGGGGTCGCGGTCGCGGCTGTTCGGTACGGTGCCGAAGATCGCCATGTACGCGATGAGGCGGAACGCACCCCAGTCGGGCGAGTTCTTCCCGTCGGCGACGATGACCCGAACGTAGGGATCGCAAGCGGCGTACAAGGCGAGCAGCCGGGCGCTGAACGTCTTGCCCTTACGTGGCTGGGCGCCGACCAGGACCGAGATCCACATGAGCAGCAGCGTGACGGCGCGGTCGCGCTCGTCCTTGCCGAACGGTGCCGGCTGCCAGATGTCGGTGGGCTTGAGCCGCAGCAGGGGGGTACGGCCGGCGGACAGAGCCAGCGGGTCCTGGTCGGCGATGAACAGGTGATGCGAGCGGTTCGACCGGCGGTCACGGGTGAGGAACACCTGGTTGACCGACACGTCAAGGCCGCTGGCCAGGGCTTCTTTGGCCTTGACGGCGGCGGCGAAGGTGTAGCCGTAGTCCAGGTCGACGCCTACCTCGGAACCGGTTTGCTTGGCGTCTCGGGACATTCGGGTGTTGAACCGGACGGGGTGCTTGACCGGGTCGCCTAGTCCGGCCGCGTAGTAGGCGCGCAGCACCACGTCGGAGTTGATGACCCGGTACCGCGGGGCGACGACGGCCGCGGTGATGATCGGCATGGTCACCGGCCGGCCGACGTGCGCCAGGCCTGGTACCGCGAGCACCCCGACGAGGGGCAGTACCCAGGCGGGGGTGGCCAGTGCCAGCACCGCGACCAGGATCAGCAGGGCGAGCAGGACCCCGCCGAGGACCAGGCCGCGGTAGAGACGCATCGCCCGGACTTCCCGGTTGAGCTGTGACCAGGTGCCGGGGTCGTTGCGGTTGGCTGCTTCCTGACGCAACTGGTGCTGCTCGGTGACCCACCACCACCGGATCAGCCGGCCGACGAGGCGTCCGACGCCGACGACGGCCCAGAGCAGGGCAAGGGGAACGTACCGGACGGGGGTGCGTACGGCGTGGTACGCGGCTCGGTGGGCGGTGACCTGCGCTTGCCGTCGGACGGTGGCCCGGAGGTTGTCCTTACCGCGGTACTGGGCGGGGATGATGGGCTGCCGGTCGTGGTCCTTGGTGACGACGTCCACGTACACCGGGCTGCGGGTGTCGGGCTCGTCGTCGAGGGCGACCTCGTAGTGGGTGTCGTAGGCCTGCGGCTCGACGTCGTCTGCCATGCTGTCGATCTCCTCCGTTGCTGGTGAGGGGGCGTGGGCCCGGCCGGGCTGTAGGAGGCGTCGGCCGGGCCCCGTGCTACTTCAGAGGCCGTACTTGCGGATGTACGCGTCTGCGGCGTCCCGCTCGGCAGCGCTCGCGGCGGAGTACGCCCGGTTCCGTACCGCCGACGCCCGTGCCGACGCCGCGCTGGTGACGTCCTTCGCGGCCTGGGTGTCCTCGTTCCTCGCGGCCTTGACGAGTTTCTTGACCTGCTCCGGCCGAACCGGCTCGACGGCGGCAGGCTTCTTGCTGCTGAACAAACCCATCTCGATCTCCTCAGTTGCTGTGGTAGTTGGTGATGCCGAAGTTGACGTGCTCGGCTCGTACCGTGTGGGGCTTGGTCAGTGCCCGCCACGCAGCAGCGGCGACCGGTGGGACATCGGCCCGGACGTTGGCAGCCGGCAAGGTGTCGACGGGCAGCCACGCCACACCGTCGACCTCGTCGAGCTGGGCCGTGACCGGTGCGGTGCTGTCGGCGGTCGCCAGGAACAGCAGGTCGATGTGGTGGTGTGCCGGCTCACCCCACTCGAGGTCTGCCGGGGCCGGGAACTCCACCGTCATGAACGGGCTGGTGTGCCACTCCCCGCCAGGAACGGTGAGCGCGTCCGGGCTCCACAGCAGGGCCCGTACACCGGTCTCCTCGAGCACCTCCCGGATTGCCGCCTCGGCGCCGGTTTCGTCGGCGTCCACGTGCCCGCCGGGGAACTGCCGGCGGCCGGTCAGCTTGTGGTCGACCAGCAGCACCAGGCCGCGCGCCACGTCGAACACGGCCGCGCTGGCGGTGAAGTGCCGACTGGTGAGGTGAACCGCGGTGGTGGCCGCGATCCGGTCCAGCTCGTCGGCCAGGTGCGGGAACCCGGCGGCCCGGATCTCCTCCCGGACCTCGGCGTGCCGGCGCGGGTAGCCCTGCGTCGCGATCAGCCGACGCTCCAGGTCGGCGATGGTCTGCGTCATGTTGTTTCCCCCTTTCTTGGTCGCCACGTTGGCGGCCTCCGCTGGCCGCCCGGACCGCGGCGTGGGCCGGGCGGCGTACGCAGGACGTCAGCGCAGCGTGTAGATCGCCGGGGCGGCCACGCGCTGGCCCTGGTGCTTGACCCGGTTGTGGTTGTCGGACCACTGCTGAGCTGCGCGTTCGTCGGCCTTCTGCGATCCGGTGCGGCACTCGTGGCAGAAGCCGTGGTAGTAGGTCTTGGCCATGGTCAGCTACCTCCGATGATCAGTGCGGCCACGTACAGCCACCCGATGTGCCAGGACTGGTCCAGGGCGTACGCCCCGGTACCGAGTGACGGGTTGTCGTCGCGACCGGGACGTGGTCGGCCGAGGTCGTGGAACTTGACGGCGCCGACCAGGACAGCGAGGCGACGCAGCGGGGTGCGGCGGTCGGCGATGTAGTGCGTGACTGCGCTGACCAGCAGCCCAACCAGCAGGGCGTAGCCGTTCGGCACCCACCCCGTGACCGCACCGAGCAGGGCCAACGCGACGATGCTGGTCAAGGTGTACCCGGTGACGTGGGCGATGCAGGCAATCCGCCCGGACCACCCCGGGAGGCCCTTGGTGCAGGCCTGCCAGTCGGTTTGAACCCAGTGGTCGGCGACCATGTGTGCGGCGTACAGAGCGGCGAAGACGGCGGCGATGGTGGCCATCAGGACACCGCCGTACCGTTGACGGTGGCGAGGTGCTTGCGGGCAGTCCGGGCAGAAACCCCGGCCCTTTTTGCCACCTCGGTGGCGGGCGCAGTGGCGGGGAGTGCCTTCGCCGCGTTGAGGACTTTCTGCGCCTCCGATGGGCGCCCGGTACGCGGCTCGGCGGGGGCGACTTTCTTCGCCGCCGGACGGTGCGCGGGGGGCGGAAGAATCACCGTGATGTTCGGCTGGTTTCTTCCGCCCAACCGGCGCGGCCGTGGGGTGCGAAAACCCCGGAGTTTCTGCACCGGCATCCGGGGCCCGACCTGCGACGCCGGTCCGGTAGCGAGTTGCCGGGCCACCTCCGCATGGACGGTCTCCCCGATGGTCGGCGCGGTCGCGTGCACGATGGCGGTCAGGGTGTCAGTCGGGGTCTCCTCCGGCGCATCGACCGGCTTCCTCGGGCTAATTTTTGCGGCCGGCATCAGGTTCAGGTCGGCGAGCCGGGGCGCGTCCTTCCACGGCTCCGCGTCGGCGACGTAGCCGATGAACAGGCCGACGAGGAAGGCGGTACCGGCGCACCCGGCCGGGCCGATTGCGTGCGGCAAAACGGTGGCGAGTCCGCTCCACCCGCCGTGCCACCCACCGATGATGTTCAGCGCCAGCGACATGCCGAGCGCGATCCACTCGGCCGCTCCGGCACGCCAGTCGACCCGGCCACCGGACGCAGCGAGGACCGACTTGCCGATGATGATGAGCGCGACGACGGCGATGAGCGCGGGCTCGACCGCCCACGATGCCACCCAGGCGGCCGACCCCGGTTCGAGGTTGAGCAGTCGCGCCGCGCCGGCCTGGGCTCCGGTGGTGGACCAGGCGCCGAACGCGAGCAGGACGGGGATGCCGGCCCCGAGGGTGACGGACCGGACCTTGGCCAGGCGCAGCGCCCGCATCTCGGCGGACCCCTGCATCTCGACCCGGATTCGGGCGCGGGCACCGGACCGGGTGGCCCGGCGGTAAAGGTCGGCCAGGGCTACCTCCTCCACCTCGTCGCGGATCCGCTCCCGGCGGGCCCGGTCGGCGGCTGAGGCCATCTCGTCGACAGCCGCGAGGGCGTCACGGTGCTCGGCCCTCTGGGCGCGTCGCTTCCGTGCGTCCTCGCGCTGCACGGAGGTCAGGTCCCGGTTGGCGATGAGCTGGCTGCGCAGCTCCGAGGCGGGAACGGCCGGCCGGCGGCGGAAGGTGCTCATCGGGCGGTGACCTCCGTCCGGGCCGGGGCACCGACGCGACCGCACTGCACCCCGGCGCCCCGCTGGGCGGTCGCGGTGACCAACGCGTGGTTGTGGTGGTGCAGCAAGACGGACACGGTGGCGACCGCGAGCGGGCCGAGGACCCCGAGGATGCCGAGGCTCAGCGGGATGGCGCCGGGCGCCAGGGACACGCCGCCGAGGAAGACGGTGGACGCGGCGCCGGCACCGGCGGCGTGGCCGGCGACCAGCTTGGTCGTGTAGGTCAGGTTCATCGGGAGGACTCCTTGGCGAGGACGTCGGACCAGAGCAGGTGGTGGGGCTCGGCGGTGATGGCGAGGCCGCGGTTGACCGGTGGCGGGGCGGGCACGGCGGTACGGGCCGCGTACCAGGTACGGGCGGCCGGGATGGCGATGCGGGTCAGGTGGGTTAGGGCCCGGACGTCGGCGAGCAGTGCCCGGGTGGTGATGACGGTGCCGGCCAGCGCCCAGGGGGCGAGGATCACAACTACCCGCCAGGTGCCCTGGATGAGGACGACGGGGATGCTGACCAGCACGGCGGACAGGAAGCTGCCCCGTGCGACGGGGCGGCACATCAGCGGGCCGCCCGGACGGTGTCGTAGTACCAGTCACCCGACGCGGTCGAGAGCCAGTAGACGTCGGCGCGGTCGGATCCGGTGGTCCAGACCGCCTTGCGTGCGGTTTCAGCGGCAGCGATACCGGTCGGCGCCGTGATCAGGCGGACCCCGGTGAGCCGGTCACCCGGCGCGTAGAGGTCGAGGCGGAAGACGCTCACCGCTGACCACCCAGTCCGGAGCACGCCCGCAGCCGCCGCGCTTCCCGGGCGCACTGGTCAGCGGCCTGCCGGTCTCGACCGGGGGTGGACCAGGCCACGACCCGGGCGACCCGGGACCGGTCCAGGTGCCAGGCGCGGTCCGAGAGTGCCTGCGCGGCCAGATTGGTCACGACCGCCGCGCTGAGCCGCTCGCCGAGGCGGATGTCGACGAGGAACTCGGCACGGTACGCACGCAGTTCGCGGGTGAGGTGCCAGACGAGACGGATGCGGGTCAGGGTCTTCACCGCGACACCTCGCTCGCGGTCACGACGCACAGCCCGCCCATGCCGACCTCGCACGGGTGCTGGACGTGGTTGACGCCGAAGGCCAGTACGGCCAGCCCGGCGCAGACCAGGACGGTCCGGGCCACGAACCGGTCCAGGCGGCCGGCCATCAGGCGCCGACCAGGTCGTACTCACCGTCGGCGGTGGTGACGTGCCCGTACGCGCCGCAGTGCTCGTTGATCAGCGTCTGGGCCGAGGTCACCACGAAGTTCTTGGCGGCCTGGAAGTACGTGGTCGTGACGGGCTGGCCGGAGGCGTCGTGGATACGGATCCGGTGCCACTGGACGGCGGTCCGGGGCTTCGTCGGGGATGCGAAGATGAGCACGGCTCGACTCCTTGGGTAGTCGGGTCACCAGGCCCCGGTCAGCGGTTGCATCGCTGCCCGGGGCCGCCTGCGTCTGCGGGCTTGCTTGTTTACGTCTCCGATGAGACGCTAACCCCTGCCGAAGCGTGTGTCAACTGAGACAGGGAGTGATATCGTGACCGACGTGATCCGCCCGAAGATCGTCCACACCGAAGATCAGCGAGCACTGCTCGCCAAGGCCGTCGCCGCAGCACGAGCCGCAGATGAGGCCGAAGAGAAGGCGTGGGAGGCGATCGTCGAGGCGCGGCAGGCCGGCGTACTGGATACCGTCCTGTGTGAGCAGACGGGCCGCAGTCGGGCCACCCTCAACCGGAAGTACGGACCTCGCCCCGACTGACTTCGGACACGACGAAACGGCCCGACCCCCACGCGGGGACCGGGCCGTTTCGTGTCTCAGTTGACACACGGAGTCTAAGGAGTTAATGTCTCAGTAGAGACATGAAGAACGGCGACGAGGGAGACGAAGATGCAGGTCACGACGAAGACCACCGACCAGGACACCGCCCGTACGGAGAAACTGGCCCGCCGGATCGGCGCCGTCTACCGGACGCTGCCGGACACCGACTCCGAGCGCGGCCGGCGCCTCCTGGGCATGTACGAGAACCTCACCGCGAAGCTCGGCTACGACCCGCTCGCCTGACCCTGGACGCACAGAAGCGCCCCACCCTCCCGGAGGAGAGTGGGGCGCTTCGTCGTTTGGTCGGCCCCGCCGGTGTACTGCCGCCGGTGACCGCGAGGTGATGATACCGGTCAGCGGCGGAACGGTCCCGCCGTGGTGGTGTCCGGCGTGGTTGAAGTCAGCGACGGCGAGTTCGGCTCACCGACCGGCGCCGACACCAGCGAGGTGGCCAGCGACGCCAGCGCCGCAGCGGCAGCGATACCGGCCGCGCCCTGCCAGTCGATGTTGAACACCGACGTCGCAGGCTCGCCGAGCAGCGCAGCCGCGCCGAACGCCTGCGCGAACGTCTTGCCCGCCCGCTCGGCAGCCTGCTTCCAGAACTTCGAGGTGAACATGGTGCTCCTCTACTTGATGACCTGCGGAAAGGCGGCCAGGATGACCGCCGCGATAGCGACGAGGACCGACACGACCGGCAGCGGCCACTGCCGTTTCTCAACCGCCCGGATCCGGGCCTCGTGGTCGTCGACCTTCTTCGAGGTGTCCGTCATGTCCCCGACCAGCACGCGTACCTCCGTTGTCAGAGCCACGAGCTGGTCGTAGATCTCCTTTGGCCCGATCTCCACGACGAACAGCCGGCTGTGCGACGGGGGCGGGTCGGGGATGGTGGTCATGTCAGGCCGCGAGGCGGGCGTGGATCTCGTTGGCCACCTGCCCGGCCAACTCGGCCGGCCACACCTGCGCGAGCTGGTCGGCGATCTCGGCCACCGGCAGATCCCGCAGAGCCTCCAGGGCACCTCGCCGGGACGCCTCCTGGATCGCGGCCAGCTCGGCCTGGTCGATGCCGGCCGACTTCGCCACCGCCTGCATGGTGGCCATCAGCGCCGGCACCTGCACGGTGGTGATCGTGTACACCCGGTCAGCGGTGTCGGTCAGCACCAATCCCGCAGCAGCGGACTTGCCGTCCCGGTTCTTCAGCTTCTCGGACCAGCTCATGTCGTCCTCCTGGTTGGCTATGCCCCACGAAGTGGTTGAGTCCTCAGCGGCCGTGTGCAGCACGCTGACGTGAATGTGCTTGTCGTGCGGGTTCGGCCCCGTGTACCGACGCGGGACCCAGCCGCTGGACCGGGACCAGATCTGCCGGTTGAAGATCACGTACGCGGTGGATGGATGCTTGATTGCCGCCTGGACCACGGCCATCGGGTCGATGCCGTCCTTGTCGATGTCCAGCGCGTTCACCGACCGGTCATCGGAATCCGGTTCATGGTCGGATCCGGTGCCCTGGTGAGCGGCGTCGCCGATCCAGCCGTCCGACCCTCGGTCGCGATGCGGCCAACGGTCGTCAACCTCATCGCGCAGCACAACCAACGTCGGGGCGAGGTGATACGCCATCCGTACCTCTCTCGTGTCAGGTGGGCGACTTGCTTCGGTCGCGGATTGATCGGTGCCAGTACGGTGCGGCGATGACCACGACGACGACCCGCCGCCTGCGCTCGGCCTGGCCCTACGCTGCCGGCCTCGTACTCATTGCCGGAGCCATGTTCGCCACACGCGGCGCACCGGCCGTCGACACGACCGTCACCCCCGCCGTTGTCACGACCCCGGCGGCCACGCCACCCGCGACCCCGCCCGCTGGCCCGTCATACGAGATCCCCGGCCGGGTTCGGCTGGTTGCTGGCCAGTACGCCACGCAGGGGGCGGCATGCTCCGGCGTCGGTGAGTACGCCCCGACGCAACCGGGCGCGCAGATTGTCGTCACCGACCTGGCCGGCACGGCGGTCACGTACTCCACCATCGCCGCTGGCACTGCTGTCGGCAGCACCTGCGAACTGCCGTTCCTGCTCGATATCCCGGTCGGGGCTGGTACGTACGGCGTTGACGTGCCCGGATGGGCCCAACTCGTCTACGTCGAGGCCGACCTGCGAGACATGCTGGAACTGACCATCGGCTAAGAAATGCGCTCCAGTCGAATCCATGACGGCGGCGCGATTTGCGTATTGCTTGCCTGCGACACGTTCTGCGCCCAACGGAATTGCAGGCTGCCCGGTGTGGTGGCGCCGATTAACAGCACACCACGAAGGCCGGACGACGCGAAGCCCCCGCCACCACCTAGCACCACCGTGCTGCTGATGCTGGAGATCCAGGACAGGTTGACGCTGCCCGTTGCGGAAGTGGCGGTGGAATCGAGACCGGTAGGTGTCCACGACATGGAAGCGTTTGTGCCGGACCAACCGACCTTTAAATCCGCGTTGTCAGCGGTGGCGTAAAAGAGTGCGCAATCCATCGCCCAAATCGAGTCCGGCGGGAGATTGGTGAACACGAGGGAGTTGTCGTCCTGGAGCGTCGTCTGCGACTGATAAATCTGAGTGGCCAGTTTCACCTTCGTGCGGGTCTTGTTCAGGCGATCCGGGGTCAGACGCATGCCGCTCTGGTAGATCACGTCACCACTCCCTACAGGGGCACGATCGCGGGTAGGTAGACGTCGACCGGGGTGCCGGCCGGCCAGGACCGGAACGCGGCCCAGTAGGAGATATCGGCGGTCTGCGGGCTGGTGTTACCGCTGATGCCGGACACCACGACCAGGTCTCCCCCGATTCGCAAACTCAGCGGGAAGTCCACGGGATTGCTTACCGTGTCGCCCGTCACCCAGGTCCCGTTCGCTGTCGTACTGGCGAGAGACAGGGTGCTGTCGCCGGGGTCCAGGTCGGCGGCCAAGGTGCTGCCATCGGCGGCGACAGGGGCTTCACCGTCGACCTCGGCCACCATCCAGGGTGCGGCGGGCACGCACACCATCTCCGCCGACAACAGCCGACGTCCTCGGTACGTCTCCGTCCCGCCGATGACGAGTTGGTCAATTGGGGCCTGGGTGTGCTGCTCTGGCGGGTTGACGACCTGGATCCGCGATCCTTGTTGCACGTTGAGCCAGTCGGGCAGCAAGTGCGGGGATGTGTCCAACCGGACACGGACCGCTGGATAGCCAGTCTCGTCTGCGGCGACACGCATCCGCCAACCGGCCTGGTCGGGCAGTTCCTCGTCGGCGGCGATGTTGATCGGTGGCACGGCCACCGGCAGGCGAACCGGCGACGGGCGGGCAACGGTGACTGCCCCGCCATCCAAGCGACTGACCGTCAATTCCGAGATGAGGTCCGGTTCCTCGTCCGGTCCCTCAAACGGCGCACCGAGTTCGCGGTTCGCGCCGTCGATGGTAAGGGCGATGTCCTGGTTGTAGAGGCTCGCGCGGGGGCGCCAGCGGAGCCCGACGTCGTCCTCCATGAGCATGCCGAGGTCGGCGGCCTCGCACGCTCGAATGGTGACCAGCGGCGGGTCCGGGTGCTGAGGGCCCATCGGTACCGAGTCGCCCGACTCGATGACGACCAGCACATCCTCTTCGGCGGCGATACGGGCGATACGGGTTGAGGCAGGCTCGCCGGTGTGGCCGTGTGCGGCGGCTACCGCGTTGGCCAACGTGGCAGGAGTCCCGGCCCAGATGGTGACGTAGCCGAGCACCGCGTCTCCGCCGGATCCGCCGGTTGTCAGTCCGATCGTGCTGATGTTCGGCAGCGTCATCGCACCGGCGGTGGTGTCCGACTGCACGAGGACACCGTCCATGTACACGGACCACGTCACGTTGCCGCCGGCTTGGCTGACGGTCCAGCGCAGGTGATGCGCCCGGCTGTCGAACAGGCCCGGCAGCGTGGTGGTGGTTTCCGGCTCGCCGTTGACCGCTACCTGTAGCTCGGCGAAGCCCGGCAGCAGCAACAGTTGCGGCCAGCCGAGGGCACCACCGGGTAGGTACGACGGGTTGATGTCGATCGTGGCGTCAGCGGCGTCGGTGCCGCTGCGCCACATCCAGTCGACCGTCCAACTGGTCGCCCCGGTCATCGCCACCGGCGCCCACAGGATAGTGAGGTCGGCGGATCCGGTACGGGACACCACGGGGGGCAGCCAGGGCGCCAGGTCGCCGCGTCCCCACTGCGGGTAGGTCACCACCGCCCCGGAGGGGTGGGTGCCGGTGTACGGCTGCAACCAGGTCCCGCCGTGGAGGGGGGACGCTGCCGTGACCAGTTGCCCGTCTTCCAGGGGCCAGCAGGCTGCCGGTACGGGCGTGACCCTGGCGAGGTAGCGGATGGGGGCGGAGAGTGCCGGTGGGGTACCGCGGTCGAGCCGGTAGAGGACCCCGTTGGCGGTGATCGTGGCGAGGGCCTGCTTGGCGGAGTTACCTGGCCAGCGGGTAGGCAGTTTCCGGATGTAGCCGCCGAAGGGGATCCGCCAGGTGGCCCCGTCGTCGAAGGACACAGACCAGCGGATGGGGGTGTCTTTGCGGACGTTCGGCCACAGTGGCGACCGGACATCGCCGCGGGTGAACCGCCCGGTGACGTTCTTGACGGCAATGGTGAAGGTGCTCGTCTCGACCTGGGTGCCCCGGTACGACCACCCCCGCTTGATCTTGACCGGTTCCGGCATGTGCCAGTACTCGGTTTCGTCCACCCATGGCCAGGTCACCGGGTCGGTGGCGAGGTCGGCCCCCCAGGCGATTTCCAGGCGGGCCAGCATCGGCGTGTCGGGCCAGGCCATCACGTCCGCCTTCCGCTGAGGTAGTCGACGTTGCCGCCGCCGTCGATGTCGACTCGTTCGCGGATGACGAGGACGAGGTCTTCGCCGCGGATCCGGAACTCACCGGCGAGCCGTAGTTCCTTCGCCTCGGCGTGCCCGCTGCCCCCCTGCTTCGGGAGTGGCTGCACGCGTGCGCCTACGGGCAGGTGCAGCAGTTCCGGGCCGGCTTCGCCGACGACGGCCGCGCCGGCGCGGAGGATGTCCCCACCCTTGGCCAGGTAGGGCACGTTGGGGGTATTGAGGGTGACGCTCGGGATGCCCATGCCGAGCACCGATCCGCCGCCAAGGGTCAACGAGAACCCGTTCCACTTGCTGATGATGGTGTTGACGGCGCCTCGGAAGCTGGAGACCAGGCCGTCCCACATGCCGGTCGCCGCACTCCTGATCTTGCCGGGCATGCTGCGGAAGAAGCCGACCAGGCTGTCCCACCGGCCGACGATCCAGTCCTTCGTGGCGCCGGCCGCGTCGCCGACCCAGGTGAAGGCGGCCTTGATCCCGTTGAATGTGGCGACGAGGGCGTCCCACAGCCACTTCGCTGCGGCGACGGTCCCGTTCCAGGCCGGCACGAGGGCTTCCTGCCAGAGCCAGACTCCGGCAGCACCGACCGCCTTCAGCGCAGCCCAGATGGCGTCGAAGGCAGGCTTGAGCCCGTTCTCCCAGGTCCACACAGCGGCAGTCTTGATCACTTCCCAGGTGCCGATCCAGAAGTCCCGGAAGGTCGAGCTGTTGTTCCACAGCCAGATGAACGCGGCGACCAGGGCGATGATGGCGATGATGACCACGCCGATGGGGTTCGCGGCCAGGGCGGCGTTCCATGCCCACTGAACGGCGGTGGCGGCGACGGTGATGCCGCTCCAGATCATGGTGATGGCGTTCCAGGCTGCGATTGCTCCCTGGACCAGCCAGATCGTGACCGCGAGTCCGCCGAGGACGCCAGCCACGACCATGATCTTGTCGCTGTTTTCCATGGCCCACTTGCCCATCCGCTCCAGCATCGGCAGGGCCTCACCGACCTTCTCCACCAGCGCCGACTGAATCTGCCGCTTGAAAACCTCGAACTTCTGAGACGCCGACTTCTCCAGTGCCTCACCGGTCTTCGCGGCCTCGCCGGACACGTCACCGAGCCCGTCGCCGGCAGCCTTCAGGTTGCGGAGGAAGTCGGGGATGTCGTTGACGTTGAGGTCTTCGAGTGGGGTGCCGAATAGGGCGATGGCGGTGTTGGCTCGCTTCGTCGGGTCCTTGATGCTGAGCAGCCCTGAGACGATCTTCTGGAACGCGGCTTGCGCGGTGTCGCCACCCTTCAAGAGCTGGTTGGACATCTTGCCCGCGTCCAAGCCGATCGCCTTGTAGGCATCCACGCTCGCGGTCGACATGTCCGTCGACCGGATCGTGAACTCCTTCAGGGCATCCCCGGCCTTGTCGATCCCGTAGGTGCCCTTCTGGCTGGCCTCGGTGAGCAGGGCAAACGCCTGGCTGCCGTTGAAGCCCAAGCTGTTGAAGAACTGGCCGTACTCGTTACCGGCCTCCAGCACGTCCTCCCGCATCGCCGCCGGCACCTTCCGCGACGCCACCGTGATCAGGTCGAACGCCTCTGTGGCGTTGTCGACCAGCCCGGAGCCGATAAGGGTGCTGGCGTACTGGGTGGCCTGGGCAACGTCCGTGTCCCACGCCTTTGCGTACGCCTGCGCCTTGACCGTCAGGTCTTCGATCTTCCCGACATCACCGTCTGGGACCAGGCCGGATGAGGTGACCGCGCGGACCGCCTCGAATGCCTCCCCCACACTGTCGCCGAAGCCGCGGCCATACACGGCCCCGGCCACCTCGCCGAGCTTCGCCGCCAGGGCCGGGTCCCCGACCTGCGCCTCCAGCTTTGCGCGGGCCGCCGACAGGTCCATCGCCCCGGACAGACCGACCGCGATCGCACCAGCGGCGGCGATACCGAGCGCTCCGGCAGCACCGGTCAGCATGTCGCCGTGCTGGGCAAAGTCCTGGCGCGCGTCGGCCAGGTCCTTGCGGAACTGGTCCCGCCGGGCCTTCAGGATGACGTCGAGTTCGCCGAGTTTGAGCCCCACGTCACCCTCCTTCTACTTCGTTGCCGGGTCTGGTTGCAGCGCCCGGGCGAGCCGGGTGTCGGCAGCGAGCAGTCCTTGGATGCGGGTTTCGAGCCACCGCCAGGACCGGCGCCGGAATAGGTCGCGGTCCGGGCCGTCGAGTTCGATGCCGTACTCCGAGTGCAGGTCAGCTACGACGAGTCGCCAGCGGGTCAGGATGTCGAGCCAGGTGACCGCCCCGTCTGCCGGGTCCCGCGCCCGGACCTCCTCCGGGATCTCGTACCACTCGTAGAGCCCGCTGACGGGGTCCCGGCGGCCACGGCCGTACGGTGCTTGCCGTTCTGCTCTGCTCGTCTCTGCGCCCGGTTGGCCGGGCGCATCGCTTCCGGGCGGCCA
Organism: Micromonospora sp. NPDC004704; assembly: GCF_053601675.1. Taxonomy (NCBI): domain Bacteria; kingdom Bacillati; phylum Actinomycetota; class Actinomycetes; order Micromonosporales; family Micromonosporaceae; genus Micromonospora; species Micromonospora sp. NPDC004704. The sequence continues at coordinate 16,121 of NZ_JBSGCD010000049.1, forward strand.
CCTGACTCCCACCAGCGGGTGGCGGTTTCCTCGTCGGCGACGATCCAGATGTATGCAGTGATCGCGCAATACTGGATCTTGGCGTCCGGTACGCCGTGCGAGGTCATCTCGGCGTACGCCGTGCCCAACACCCGCTCCGGCAGGGTCAAGTCGCCAGGAAGTTGTGGGATCGCGTTGACCCGGTCAACGGCTGCCTGGATCTCCTCATCGGTGGACGCACCCCGGATTTCCCCGGTGGCTACCGCCATCCGCCGGCACCACAAACCCAATTCGCCGGAGGCGAGGGGGACGGTGTACTGCCGACCCTGGACCGTCAGCGTCAGTCCAGGGTCGAAGTACTCATCAAGGTCAGCGAGCAGGGTGGGCATCAGGCGGTGTACACGTAGTCGTCGGCGGCGGTGTTGGCGCTGGTCCCCTCCGGCGTGGTCACGGTGACCGCAACGGTGCCAGCGGTCCCGGCCGGGGCGACCGCCACGAGGTGCGAGTCCGACACCACGACGTAACTGGTGGCGTTGGTCGCGCCGAACTTGACGCCGGTCGCCCCCGTCGCAGTGCCGAGGTGTGTGCCGTAGACGTTGACCATGGTGCCGCCGTCGTCCGTACCCGTCGCCGGGGACAAGCCCGTGACGACCGGGTCCATGTTCGCGTTCGGGTTCGCGATGTCGCCGAGTTGGCCTTGACCCTGGAGCACGATGTCCAGCCGCTGACCGCCCTTACCGCCCGGCATCGTCCACTGCTTGACGTACACCCGGCCCTCGTGCGAGTGGCCGTCATCGAGACCGTCCCGGTGGTAGAACCGAACGCCGAACTCGGCGGCCTCCACCCGGCCCTGCCGGTGCTGCTTGAAACGGCCCCGGAGGAACGCGTGGACGGCGTTGACGACGGTGCCGAGCAGGTTCGTCGAGTAGGCAAGCTTCGCCTCGATCCGCCACGAATAGCCCGTGTTCGTCTCTCGCAGCGCACCCTCGTCGTCGTACATCTCGTCTTCCTCGGTGCGAAGTTCCTCCACCAACTTGAGGTCTTCGATGCCGATGAGCTGCTCGTATGCGGACGCCGGGAACGTGGCGGTGTCGATGTCGAGTCGGTGCGACCGGGTCAGGTCGGTCACCCGGGGGGTCGGTGTCGTCGCCATGGGGCGCCTCTCCTCAGTCGGTACGGTGCTGCGTCGGGCGCATTGCCTCGACGTAGTAGTTCTCGCTGCGTTCCCACCTGCGGTTGGTGTCCTTGCCCAGCGAGGTGTAGGACTGCCGCCACATCTGCTTCACCGGGATCCCGCCAACCTCGAACCGGGCAGCGGAGTCCAGCTCGGTGAAGACGTCATCGGCCAGGTCGTCGCACACGCGCGTGTCCTCGGTCCCTCGCACCCGGATCTGCACCCCGGTCAGGTGATCCGCCATGCCCTGTAAATCGCCGGCCAACGGGTACGTCGTGAGGGTGATGACCCGGTCAGGTTGGGTTGGTACATCCCGGAGCACGATGGCGATCTCGTCGGCCGCGTACGGGGTGCCGTCCGGGCGCCACACCCCCACGCCCGCCGCATCAAGCCGCTCAGCGAGCCCGGTCAGCAGTCGGCTGCTCCACCCGTCACCAGTCGCCATGCTCAGCCTCCCAAGGGTTTGCCTGCGGCCTTGGCGATCAGGGCCAGCATGGTGTCGCGCTCGGTCGTCATCGGCTCTTCGAGGTATTTCGCCCTGCGACCGTCGTCGTGCCGGAGGGTCATGTCCTCGTGCTGGCGCACGGCGTAGGGCCGGTCGTACGACACGGCAACGGCGTCCTGGGAGTCGTCCCGGGACACCTCGCCGGACCGTTCCAGGTCGCCCTCCTCGTGCGGCACGAGCCCGGAGGAGACTTGAAGCAGGTGCTCGGCGGCCAACTCAAGACCGTCCATGGTCGCCTCGGACAACGCGGCCAAGACCTTGTCGTCGTCCCAGGTCAGCTCGAAACCCTCGTTAGCCACAGCTCACTCCAGGGATAGTTCCCAGTGCTCAGGTAGGGGGAGGCCGTGCGCCCGTTGAAGGCCTGCGGCGAGCACGCGGGATGTGCGGCCGGGGAGGGTGATCCGGGAGCCGGGCGGGGCGACCAGGTCCGGCGGCCCGAACACCGTGGTGCTTGATACCTGCTCGGCGCCGGCCGCGTCCTGGGTCTGCACCCGGATCAGGCGGCGGGTGTCCTCCACCACGCAGCCGGGCACCTGCACCAGGTCGCCGAACACAGCGCCGAACGCGCCGGTGCCCTCGTACGGTTCGACGCCGACCGTGACCGGCTCCGGGATGTTGTCGGCGAGGAACTCAGCCCAGTCCATGGGTCACCACGTCTGCGGTCCGTGCCCGGTTAGCCCGGCCTGCTGAAGCACCAGCCACGCCTGTGTCCACAGCCGGCCAACCTTCGACGGCCCACCCTCAGCGGGAGTAACCGCCGGAGCCTGCACCGCGAGCTTGCCGAGCTGGAAGCCGCCCGATCGGACAGCCCCGTTGCCGGTCTTGTCGCCGCCGTCGAGCCCGGCCGCGACCTGCTCCAGGGTGGCGGTACGCAGAGCTTCGACCACGTCCACGTTGGTGGTGTCATAGACCGCGCAGAGCAGGGCGTGATCAACGTCGCGGCTGGCCCGGATCAGGAGCATGGCCGCGTTGCTGGGTGTGGATCCGATCCACCCGGTCAGGTCAACCACCGTGGCGTACGCGCCCGGTATCGGGGCGGCCGGGTCTGCGGCCACCTGGACGATGCACCGCTCCGTGCCAGCGCCGGTACCAGCCACGATCCACCGCTCGATCCAGCGACCGGCGGTCAACTGGTAGGCGGGGGCGGACCAGGTGGCGCGGCTGTCGCCCGGAACCGGCGTGAGGGTGGTGGTAGTGCCGTCCGGTGCCTCGATCTCCAGGGCGGCCATCGTGGTGTCGTCGGCGGGGTCGACGGTCAGGGTTGGGACCCGCCAGTCCCCGGCGTCGTATGTGCTCACGGGCGGCCTCCTGCGGCCAGAATCGGGGCGGTTCCGCCAACGGTCAGAGTCGGTCCGGTTCCACCGGCAGTGAGCTGGCCCGGCACGATCGGCCCCGTGTCCGCCATACCGACCAGGGCGGCGGTGAGTGCCGGCAGGACCACGTCGAGCGTCCCGGTCACCTCCACGGCGCCGGCCAGTTCGGCGGCCAGCGGCGGCAATACCACGGCGAGTTGACCGACTGCCTCCGCCGACCCGGCAGCGGCAACACCGAGCGGGGGCAGGACGATCGCCAACGTGCCGACGATCTCCGTCAGCACCTCGCGGAGCCGGACCATCGAGGTCGGGCCGGCGATGTTCGTGCCGGAGTTCACCGTCGCTGAGTAGACCGGCGCCGCACCGCTGGCGCCCGCCGAGCAGGCGTAGTTGTGGACCCTGGTGGCCATGTCCGCGCCCAGCGTCGTGGTCGTCGACGCCATCGGCACGTTCAGCGTGCCGATCGTGGCACCGGCGGCGGCGAGGACCTCGTTGGACCAGGTGCGCGCAGCGTCGGTTGGCCAGCACAGCGCCACTTCGACCAGGTCTCCGGCCGTGATGCCGGGGTTCTCGTCGGCGGTCACCGACCAGTCGACGCCGGTCGCGTTGTCCGCCCCGCCAGCCGCCGCTACCGACCAGGTCGCGCTGGCCGACTTCGTGTACCTGGTGATGATCGCCTGCTGCACGTCCACGGTCGCCGGTGTGCTGTCGCACAACTGCGTGCCGGTCTCGGTGCCGGCCGCCTCCCGCCAGTAGCGGGCGATCCGGAGCAGGCCTGTGTCGTTGGCGAGGGCGCCGACGCCGCCGATCTGCTCGTCGAGCAGCGTCCAGCCGGCGGGCGCAACGAATGCGGCGGTCTCGGGCTTGGCGGTGCGGGTCAGGATCAGCCCGTCACCGGTACCGATGCCGACGGGGTAGGTCGGGGAGATGGTCTGCGCCGCGATCGCCGCGATCGGTCCGGCGCCTGCGTACGCGACCACCGGTTACTCCTGCCATGGGCCGAGGTGCTGCCCGCCGCCCTCAGCGTGCTGGCTGGCCAGGTCCGAGAGTGCGATCCAGTCATCCGTCTGGCCCCAGGCCCGGTCCATTCGGTACAGGAACCAGAAGCCGGGCAGGCCATCCGCCTCGACGCCGCTGGTCAACCCGGCCGGAACCCCCGGAAACTGCGACGTGGTCGACGCGACCAGGGCGTCGAGGTGCTCGCCAGCCTTCACGGCGAACGCCGCGAACACCTCGTCGCGCTGCTGTTCGGTGGTGAACCCGGCCGTGCCGTACCAGCACATGTCGTCGTCCACGGCGGCCTCCATCAGGTGCTCGCGGGGGCGGTGACGGTGCCGGACCCGATCGTCACGACCAGCCCGGTCGTGATCGCGGTGGTCGGCAGGATCAGTTCGCCTCCGCCGCCGGAGGCAGTGACCAACCCGTCGATCACACCGAGCCCGGCGCCGGCCGCCTCGGTCGAGTCGCAGAATCGCCACCACCCGGCCGTCCCGGTGCCGACCGCAACTGCGGACACCGGCGGGGTGATGTCGAGGGTGGCCACGCCGGCGCCGGCCGCGCTGAACGCCGGATCGCTGAGCGGTAGCTCGACCAGCAGGGTGCCGGTCGGGGCGCTGCCTGGCCCGGCCGGTTGGGCGCCGGTGTAGATGCGCAGCACACCCGCGCCGCTGCCGCCGTCGACCAGGTCCACGACACCATCGGCCTGGGCCGTCCGGGCGGCGGCGTTAACTCGAGTTGCCATGCCTACCTCCGTCAGGGGGTGGTGGTGTCCGGTCGGCCGGGGGCGCTCAAACCGACCGGACACCAGCTCATGCGGCCTACGTGAGGACGACGTACGGGACGAACTGCTTCGCCGTGGGTGTCGCGATCGTGCCCGGGGCCGTGGTCGTCAGCGTGGTGCCGGACGACTGGCTGAGGTTCCGCTCACCGGTCACGATCGCCGGGGCAGCCACCGTGCCCAGCAGAGTCGGCGGGGTGGTCGCGGTGACCATGATCCCCACCCAGTAGATGCCGGTCCGGGGCACCGTGTACGGCGCCGACAAGGCGAGCGTCTTCGTCGTATTCGCCGCCCAGGCCGTGCTGGTCTGATCGGCGGACTGGGCCAGGAGCGCCGGGGTGGCCGCGTCGGAGTACAACGCCACCCAGTAGTTCGTCGGGGTACCCGCCGCGGTCGCACCGGACCGCAGCGAGATGCTGGTGATGACGTCGCCCTGCCGGAGGTAGATCGGCACGGAGGTCATCACACCGGTGGCCAGCGCAACCTGTCCGGTGTCGCTGGCCGAGTCGTACAGGCCAACCCTGGGGATGTTGCGCCGGTGGAAGGTGTCCGGCGACAGCGGGTCGGAGGCGTTGGCGTGTGCCAGGAGGTCACGCACGTTGCGGGTGTAGCCGCCGAGCTGCTCGCTCATCAGGACTCCTTCGGGCCGAGGTACTTCACGGCCAGGTCGTCGCGGGTGGTGGCCTCGGCGTCGGCTTCAGGCATGCCCTGCTCGATCGCGTACGCGCGCCAGTCGGCCTTGGACGCGGACCGCGACGGCTTCGCCGGGGTGTCCTCCGTGGGGAGCGGGTTGCCTGCCTGGTCGACCTCCGTGACGGTGTAGCCGGGGCGCCGCTGGGCGAAGAGGACGGCGGACCGGCCAACCTGTACGCGGTGCTCGTCGGCGACCGCCAGGCCGCCGTCGCGCTCGTCGTCGAAGCTGACCCGTGCCACCCCGTCGGCGAAGGACACCCCGCCGATGCGGCCGGTGAAGTCGGGCCGCGGGGACCTGATCTCGAAGTATCGGATCTTCACGGCGCCCCTCACTTGACCTTGATGTTGCGGATGACACCGCAGGAGCGGGTGTTCTTCAACACCATGGTTGCGGGGCCCATCTCGACCTCACCGGTCTTGACCGCGCCGGTCGTGTTGAAGTCCGGGTCCCACTGGTCCATCAGCGGCTTTCCGGCCACCGAGGCGCCGTGGAGGGCGTCGAGGCCGAACCGGACCCCGTACAGGTCGGTGAGGTTGGTGATGTTGCCGCCACCGCCCCCACCGTCCGGGTCGCGGGTTTCGACCGGGATCACGTACGACGTGTTCCCGGTCAGGTCGTCGTTCGTGGTGCCGAGGTCAACCAGTACGGCGTTGCCGTACCGCTCGATCCGGCGGCCCAGGTCGTCCCGCGTCGCGGTGTAGAGCCCGGCCCGCTTCGCGATGGCCTTGACCCGGTTGAGGGACAGCCGGTTGCCGAGGATCGCGTCCGGCTCCCCGTTCAGCAGCGACAGGAACTCGTCGAGCAGGTCGGTCGCGGTGACCGCCTCTTCCACGGTGTCGAGGGTGGCCGGGGACCAGTCGGCGTAGAACGTGGAGGCGTTCGGGAAGAACTCCGTCACCGAGCCGGTCAGGGCGACGTCTAGGCCGTCGAAGCCGAGGACGTTCGACGCGTGGTCGCCGACGATGAGCTGCTCCGAAAAGGTGTTCCGGACACCCTTGATCAGCTCGGAGGTTTGGAACGCCATCTCGTCGGTCAGTCGCGGGCCGAGGTGGGCGAGGGCCCGGTCCAGGTTGTACGCCCCGCCGAACGGGTACAGGCTGCTGGTGATCTGGGTGCGCTTCGCTTCGGCCGGCGTGTACTCCGTGTTGTACGCACGGAACTGGCCACCACGGGTCTGGGTGAGCCGGCTGTAGGTGTAGCTCAGGGAGCCACCGCCCACACCGGGGGTTGCGACGTCGTCGAAGACGAACTGGTCGAGCAGCCACGAGTTGCGTCGCGTCTCGTCGATCACCGCGTACTGGGTGTCCGACGCGGCGTTGCGCATCGCGTCCGCGAGGGTGATGGTCACTGGCATCTCCCGTATCGGGGTGCGCTGGCCGAAGCTGGCGCTGGTCGTCAGGTCTGGTTCTTGCGGGCGAACGCCTCGCGGAGGGATTTCGGCCGTTCGGTGCCGGCGGCACCGCCGGAGTGGTCGGCGCCCTGCCTGCCCGGAGTCTTGACCGGGGTGGTGGCGAGCTTCGGGTTTGCCTTCACCGCGGCCTTGATGGCGTCCGTGATGAGCTGGTCGTACCCGGACGCCGATGGGTCGATTTCGGCGAGGGACCGCATGAAGGTGCGGCTATCGCGGAGGGCGTCCACATCACCGCCGGCCTTGCCGGCGAGGCGCATCAGGGCGTTCTCCGTCTTCAGTTCCACCATCTCGGCGCGGGTGTCGGTCAACTCCTTGGCTGCCTGCGCGGCGAGGGCGGTCGGGTCGGACTTCGGGTCGGGCTTGAGGCCGAGGGCAACGGCGAGGCTGTCCTTGAGGTCCTGAACGCCCTTCTCGGCGGCGGTCGCCCGCTGCTTCGCGGCCCGTTCCGCCTCGCGGGATGCCGCGAGGGATCGCTTGGCCCGCTCGGGGTCGAACTCGCCGTCGATTTTCGGGGCCTTGGTGTCGTTGCCTTGGCCGCCGTCGGCGCCCTGGGCGTCGCCACCATCGGTGCTGCCAGAGCCGCCACCGCCATCGGCGGAACCGGAGCCGGCTCCCTCACCGTTGTCACGTCGGGCCGGGCCCCGGTAGGCGGGGCCGAGGGCGAGCAGGAAACGGCGTCGGGTTCGGTGCATGAACGGCCTCCTTGAGGCGGTCGGGTGGTGCTGTCCGGGCCTTGCCCGGTGGTCTGGGTCAGCGCGGCGGCGTGTTGCCGGCGCCGATGGCCTCGCGGTACGGCAGGCGCTTGAGCTGCGGGTTCGCGGCGAGGTGGTCACGCATGCTGGCCTGCCACTGCTTGATCTTGGCCTTCGCGGTCGCCGCAGCGCCTGGGTCGAGAGCAGCGGTTTCGCGCTCTTTCCACCGGCGGATCTGGCGCTCAATAGCCCGCTGCCGTTCCTTGGCCTCGTACCCCTTGGGATTCGGCGTCGGAGTGGCCGGCCGCTTCGTCGCGCCGGGCAGGTACGCACGCAGCGAATGCGTGCAGTTCGGGTGCTGCAACCCCGCGGCCCTGGCCTGATCGACCGTGCCGGCGATGTCCACGGCGACCATGCCGGCGGCGACCGCTGACTCCACCTGCACCGAGCCGATCGGACCGGCCCCGATCCGGAGCACCTGGCCTTCCCACGGCCGGCACCGGGGGCACTCGCGCGGGGAGTCGGAGACAACGACCAGGTCCACACCGAGGGTGGTGAGCCGGTCGGTCTGGCCTTGGACGGCGGCCCGCTGGGTGACGGTTCGGACCGCCATTTCGACGTAACTGGACAACCGCCACTGCCGACCGGAGACGTCGGTGAACGAGGTGACGCCCTGGTCTACGAGCCGCTGGTACGCATGCTGGCTGGCCTGCCTGCGGGTCATCCCCCCGGCGATACTGACCCCGGTCGCCGCCTGGATAACCGACCGGAACACGTCCATCACGTGCCTCAGTACGTTGCTGTGCCGCTGGCCGACGTCGGCGACCAACGCCGCAGCGAGGGACTCCATCGCGGCCACCCGGGGGATGACCCGAGCGGCCGACGCGGCGCCGACCGTGTCCGGGTCACGCGGTAGGAGCTGCGCGGGGATACCGGTGGTGGCGAGCCCTTGGCCGGTGCGGTACGCCTCAGCGAGGGTGTCGCGGATCCGGTCAGCGCCCTCGGCGGCGACCAGGGCCAGGGTCTTCTCGACGCTGCGCCGGAGCGCGGCAGCCGCGGCAAGCCGAGTGACCGCCCAGTCCGGGACGTCCATGTCGGCAGCCAGGTACCGGGTGACAGTACGCAGGATCGCCTGTTCAGCCTCGCGGTACAGGTCGACGGTGTTGCGGGTGATGGCCTCGATCTGGTCGCCGGTGAGGGCCATCGCGGGTTACTCCTCCGGCGGGCCGTCGCCCTCGGTCGTGGGCTCGTTGCCTGCGAGGGCGCCCAGGGCCGGGCCGACTTCCACCGGTGCAGACATGTCGCCCTTGATCAGGTCGACTTCGGCCTTCACCTGGTCGTCGTCCCAGTCCGGGTGCACCATGCGGACCTTGGTGTCTACCGACACGGCCTCAGCGGCGTGCAGCAACTGGAGCGTCCGGGCCACCGTCTCCGGCGCCTCGGACACGCTGTCGCCGAACTCGACGCTCGGCCGAACCGGCTCCGGGCCCCGGCCGAAGGCGACCCGCTCGACGGCCATGTGCAGCTCGACGTACTCCGCCAGCGCCGGGCCCCACGTCGCGATCCGGACGCCCCGGGTAGTGAACGACTGCCGTTCCCTGGCCTGCACCTCCGTGGCCGTGAGGGCGACCTCGCCCTCCTCGCCCAGGGTCTGGCTGGACAGGCCTGCGTGCCGCAGGGCCAGTTCGACCACGGCGTCAGCGGTGGCCTTGTGCTCGACGTGTCTGATTTCGAATTGGTTGGTCGTGATCGCGCCGCCACCCTCGCCGTTCTTGGGCGGCAGGGAGGTCAGGGTGGTGAAGACCTCCCGCTCGGCGTCGAATGAGGCGCCCATGCCCGGCCCGTGGGACTGGAGCATGTATTCCGGGACGAGGATCCGACCGCGTGCCAGTCGAAGGTCCCGCATCCAGGACGTCCACACCTCGTCGAGCCGGTCGAACCAGACCTCGTTGCCGTCCATGTCGGAGCGGCCGAGGTACCGGAGGCCGGGTGTGGATCGCCAGCGGCGTTGCGGGCCGGCGTTGGGGATGCGGACGACGTCGAGGGTGGTCAGGCCGGTGGGCTGGACTCCGTTGTCGAGGTCGGCCCAGTCGGCGGTGGCGGCGAACCGGGACAGGGGCACCTGGTCGCCGAGCCGGTCGGGGGTGCCGATGTGCACCGCGTACGTGATCGCGCCAGGTTCGTGGTGCTCCAGGAGACGGATGACTTCCTGCCCGTCGCGGGCCAGCTCACTCCAGAACGTGACCTCGATCAGCTTGCCGTGCCGGAGGACCGGGAGGGCGCCGTCGGCGTGGACCGCACTGGGGAACGCCCGATCGGGAAACACGTCGGGGTCGATGACCGGGCGGAGGTACACGTCGCCGAGGATGCTGTTCGCCTCGGCGCTGTGGAGGAGGGCGGTGTCGAAGCCGTCCTCAACGAGTTGGTCGAGGCGGGCCTGCACCTCGGGTGACTCGTGCGTCAACGCGGGCGGTTCGGCGAAGAGCAGGTTCGCGGCGGTCGCGGCCAGGTCGGCGGGCAGCGGCACATGCACACGCCCGTCGCGCTGGGTCGTGGACGGCGGTGCGCCCCACAGCCAGCGGGACAGGGTGCCGACGAGCCCACCGGCGTACTGGCCGGCCCGGACGCGCTGGGACGGCGGCAGACTTTGGGTGCTGCTGCGGTACTGGTAGGCGTCCTGGAGCAGGGCGGGGTCGCCGACGTACCAGGCGTTCCAGTCCCGGTATGCCTGATACGCGGGGGTGTACGCGGGTGGTGGCCAGGGCCCGTCGGTGGGCATCGGCATGATCGGTGCCCTCCAATGGGTCAGGCGGCGAGGTCGAGCCCTCCCCGGATCAGGGAACGCCACACAACCTCGGGGGTCTTGATCGCATACCGGCCGCCGTCGAGCGAGTGGTCACCGACCTTGATCGGCTTGTCCTCGCCGAGCAGCGCAGCCTTGTCATCCCACATGTAGCCGGGGGCCTCTTCGATCCAGCCTTCGCAGGATTCGTGCACCTTGAGTAGGCCCTCGGCGAGCAGTGCGGCGACGAGTCGGATGCCGTCGAGCACATCGTTGTCGGCGTTGGCCGGCAGGAGCCCATCGCGGAAGAGTTGGTTGCGGAAGCCTGCCGCGGACGGGTCGACGCACACCCACTCCGGCCGGACGCCGATTTCGTCGAGCCATGCGCGTAGCCGGGCCGAGTAGTCGGACTGGGTGAGCTGCTGCATCCGCTTCTTCGAGTCCCAGCGCCACTCCCGCACCAGGTACAGCAGTCCGTCGGCGCCGACGCCCAGGAGGAGAGCGGCAAACGGGTTCACGTCGCCGTAGTCGATGCCGAGGGAGATCCAGCGGGTGATGTGCGGCAGGTCCTTGACAACGTGGCGCGCCGGGTCCCAGCCCTCGTACACGGCGCCTTCGGCCATGCACCATTCGCCGAGGATCATGCGCCGGTACCACAGGCCCTTGTACTGCCGGCGGTACCGCTCCTTGACCTTCTCGGACAGGAATGGGTTGTCGTCGAGGACGAACTTGGAGACGTACCAGTCGCCGTGGAGCCGGCCGCCGGGCTTGGCCTCGTCGAGGTGGTTGAGCTTGAGCCAGTGGCGGGGGTTGTCGGGGTTGGTATTCCCGAACAACTGGGCTCCGTCGAGACTGCACCGGCCGATGAGCTGCTCGTGAAACGACTCCGGCATGAGCGACCACTCGTCCACATACCCGGACGCGCAGGTCATGCCCCGAAGTCGGCTCTCCGACCTCTCGTCGTTGAACGTGACGACCTCGATCGTCCGACCGAGGATCTTCGCGGTCGACGCGCCCCGGGTGTAGCTGGTGGCCTTCGCGTACGAGCCGAACAGCCTGCTGTCGCGGAGCGGGTTGAAGATGTTCCGGACGGCGGTGTCGTACGTCTTCGCGCACACCACCAGGTCACCGGAGGTAGGTGCGTCGGCTACCTTCATCAGCCACCTGAGCAGCCCGGACGCGGTCTTCCCGGAGCGGATCGCCCCCTCGGCGAGGTTGACGAACGCATCGGAGTCGACCACGTAGTCGATCTGCTTCTCACTGAGGGGCAAGCCGCGGATGTCGATGGCCGTCACCCGGCGCCCCTTGCAGCGTCTCGTGCGGCGCGGAGCTGGTCGCGCAACTCACCGAGCATGCCCTTCTCGTCCTCGCTGCCGGTCGCCTTGTCGTACTCGGCCAGCTTCAACGCTGTGCCGGCCAGCGCCTGGATCGCGAGTGCGATCGACTGCTTGTCCCGGAACGGCGGCTGCTCCAGGGTGGTCGAGTTGTAGTCGTTCTCCTTGCCGCCGAAGTTGTAGACCAGGGCGGGTTCGAACATCTGGCCCATCAGCTTGAGCGCGCCCGCGAGGGCGTCGATCTGGAGTTGGGCGCGCCGGGCGGCCCCGTCGGCCTTCTTCGCCTCGGTGGCGGCAGCGGTGGCCCCGGAGCGCTCGAACGACAGGCCCAACTCGGCGGCGATGCGGGACACGGTGCGCCCGGATCGCCCGGTCGCGGTGGCGATGCCGTTGCGGCTCACGCCTTCGCGGTGGAGCTCCTGGACACGGTCGTAGTCGGCCTGAGTCACTGGGGTGGGTCGGGGCATGGGTCACCTCGTTCACCGGGCGACCCTTGGCCGCATGGTGGTGGGGATTAGTGGCGCTGGCCAGACTCGAACTGGCGACCTCCGGGTTATGGGCCCGGCGAGCTACCAACTGCTCTACAGCGCGTCGTGGGGTGGTGGCGCGGCCGGACCGCCGCAGTACAGCCGCGCCACCCCCGCCGTGTCGCACCAGGCTTCCCCCGGGTACGACAACAGCCCAGGAGCCTGAGCGGCTCAACTGGGCTGCGGACAGACCCCGCCTAGGGGGTCGGTGTGATCAATAGGGTCAGGCCACCAGGGCCACCGTGTCAAGTCGCCGTCCCCGACCCTTACCCGACCGGCGCTTCAGGGCGTCGATCCGGCCGGCCTGGTCGCGTGGGTACCGGATCTCCCACCGGCCGTTCTCGTCCTTCAGCTTCGCCCGGCGGAGGCCATCGCGGGCGGCCCAGTTGCGGAGCATGGCGGGGGTGATGGCGGACCAGCCGGGCTGCGCGGCCAGCTCGGCGGCGGTGCCCCAGTGCTCACCCTCGTGCCAGATCATGTGTCGAGGGTAGCGCCGGCCACGCCACGCCATGACGACACCATAAGTGTCATTATGGTGCGCCCAATTCGGACACGAAAAGGCCGGCACGCGAGGGGAGATTCGCGTGCCGGCCTCGGGGTGGCTCAGGCGGTGGTGGGCTCGACGGTGACGGTGAGCAGCTTCGCGTACTTCCGGTGCGCGTTCGATCCGGCCATGCCGGTCGCCTCGCCGATCTCGTCCCACGTCACCCCGGCCGCGCGGGCCTGGGCGACGGCGACGAGTTCGGCGGCCTCGGCGGCGAGGCGGGCGGCGTGAGCGTCGGCGAGGGCTTGCCGGGCGGCGGTCGTGTCCATCGGGCCATTATCGGGGTGATAAGTCATGGCGGCGGTCTCCGGTGAGGGCGGGAGCGAGGAAAGGCCTTTCCTGGGGGTGACCCGGGAGGGCCGGTTGCCCGGCCCCGGTGGGGGTCAGTCCCAGGAGATGAGGTGCTTCCGCTGGTTGCCGGACCAGACCGCCAGCTCGTGGTCGATGGCGGTGAGCATTTTCTGGTTCGACTCGGGGATGAGGTTGAAGCTGGGGTCGGTGCTGATCAGGTGGCGGCACCCCTCGGCGATCTCCTGGGCGGTGAGGTCGGTCCGCTCGGCGATGCTCCGGATGCTCATCCAGGCGCCCTGGCCGTGCTGGGTGTTGAAGGTCCCGTAGGCCCGGCGGATCTCGTTCGCGGCCCGTTCGGCGGTCATCGCCCTCATCGTTGCTCCCCTGCCCCTCGTTGTTATCACTATGATAGCGGGTTATCAGAGTGATAAGCAAGTCCGGGAAGGGGCATCTCCGGAAAAACTTCCCAGGAACGCGCTTTCCTACCTCCGGCCGGGTCGGATCCGCCGGCGTGGCATCCGCGCCAACTGCTCCGCCACCAGGGCACTGGACCGATCCCAGATGTGCCGCACCCCGACCACCCGCACCGGCATCCCGCACGGGCACCCGTCACCGAGGCACACGCAGTCCCGGGTGCACACCACCGTCCACGCGGCCGAGTCCGGCGCGGCGACCTGGACCCGCAGGAGGTACGCCGAGCATGCGGGGCAGGCCTGCGCGACGGGGAGCGGCCACTCGTCCGGCATCATCCCGAGCTGCTCGCGGACGGCAGTGTCAGCCTCGTGAAGCCACTGGTAGGCGCGGCCGGCCAGGACCGGGCGCAGGTCGGGGATGGCGGCGGTGATCCGGGACAGCAGCTCACCCGTGCCGTCGAGGTTGAGCTGGGTTGCCAGCCAGTGCAGCGTGTTGGCCACGTCGGCCTCCAGGCGAGCGCATGGGCTGCGGCGTTGCGTGGCGACGGCGAGGGTGCCGCTGGGGTCACCGTGCCCACTGCCGCCGCCACCGCCGATCCCCGGGGCCCAGGACTTGAGCCCGTCGCGTGGTTCGCGGTCGGCGGCCCGTTCGGCGCGGGCGAGGGGGGCGAGCGCGGTGAGGGCGTTGTGGAGGGAGTGGGCGGCAGCGGTGGCGTGCAGGCGGTACGGGTGGGTCACGGCGGCGTCCTTCGGGTCGGTGCGGGTGGGGCGGTGGTGCGTGGTGGCCCGGGTGGGCGAGGACCGGGCCACCGGGAGGGGTCAGGCAGGGGTTCCGTCGGCGTTCGTCAGCAGCCGGTAGCCGGTGGTCGTAGGCCGGAATCGGTCGAGGCGGATCCGGGTTGCCCGACCACGCGCCTTCGGGTCAGCGGGGCCAACGACTGCGTGCGACTCGGTCACGTGGATGATCCGCACCTTCCGGCCCGCGCTGCGTCGGTCGTTGTCGGCCCAGACCTGCCCGACCGCCACTGCCGGCACGTTCATGCCGGCTCTCCGGTGGACACCTCAGCGACGGGCGTGATCGGCGTGACCAGCCACCCGCGTTCGCCGACCGCTTCGGCATGGCCCTTGCAGGCGTACCCGGTCCAGCCGGCGAAGGCGATGCGGGCGGTGGCGTGCCAGCCGCAGGTAAGTCCGGTGGCCTCGTCACGGATCTGGCAGTGCGGTCCACGTGGGCTACCGGGGTCGGCGCTCATGCCTGGTCCTCGGCGGGCAGCTCGACGGTCTCCGTGGGTCGGGCGGGCGGCTCGTCCGGGTTGGCGCCGCCGCAGCCACCGCAGTCGGTGGGGCAGCGGTCGGGGCCGTCCTCCCACTCACCCGGCGGCGGCACCGGCGGACCGTCCAGCGCTGGGCGCCCCAGCTTGTCAGCCAGCGCCCGGAGCAGCCCCGGCATGTCCACCGGCGGCGGCGTGCAGGTCGTGAGCCAGTCCGCGAACAGGTCCGGGTCGGCAGCGAGGGTGCGGAACCCGGCGGCGTTGAGGGCGTCCTGGTCCTGCCGGATCGCCTGCTCCTGCGCGCGGGCGAGAGGAACCGAGGCGGCCGGCGCGACCTGGTCGTCGGTGCCGACGAGGATCTCGTCGAGGCGGTTAATGAAGGCGCTGGTGTCGAAGTCGCAGCCGCCTTCGGTGCAGTGGCGGTTGCAGGCGTGGGTTCGGGCTTCGCGGATGGCTCGGAGTTGGCGGTGGGCGGTGTCGTCGGCGTCGGCGAGTTTGGCGATGATCCCGTCGAGGTCGGCGATCTGTTCCGCGAGGCGGTTGCGGTCGTCTATGACTTCGGTGAGTTCGGCGAGGACGGGGCGGTAGGCGTGGATCTGCTGTCGGAGGTTGTCCCGGTCGGCCACGAGGTCGTCGATGCGGTGTTGTTGGCGTCCGATGGTGCGGGTGAGTGCGGTCAGCTCGGCGGTGTCGTCGCGGCGGTCGGTCTTGGCCTTGGCGAGCAGGGTTTCGGCGGTGTCAGCGACGTGTTGGGCGCGTTCGGCGGCTTGTTGGTGGGCGAGGCGGTACCGGTCGCGGTCGGCGCTGACCTCAGCCAACTCGTCCTGCACCTCGGCGTCGTGGTCGTACGCCTGGGTGAGTTTGGCGTCAAGGCGGTTGCGCTGGTGGGTGACCTCGGCGAGCTTGCCGGCGGCGCGGGTGATGGCTTCGAGGTCGCGGGCGTAGAGCGGGTGGCCGTCGCTGATGTGGTAGCGGCCGTCGCCGGTGGCCCGGATGTACGCGTCGACGCGGGCGCTGTCCCTGTCGGTGGTGGGGAGGTCGCGGGTGTCGTCGTTGATGTCGTCGGGCTGGTCGGGGTTGCAGTCGGCGGGGGTGCATGCCTTGTGGTCGTGGGTGCGGCTCATGGCTGGCGGTCTCCTCAGGCGGTCTGCGGGGTGGCGGCGAGCAGGTGGCGGAGGCAGCGTTCGGCGGCGCGGGCGTCGTACAGCGGGTGGTGCGGCGACCCGTCCGGGGTGGGGATGTTGTGGGCGCGGAGGTAGTCGTCGACGGACAGCGGGTTGTGCCCGTGGGCGAGGAGGACCGAAGCGACGTCGATGAGCGGGTACGGGCCGGACCAGATGTCTTCGCCGGGGAGCAGGTCGAGGAGTAGGCGTGCTTCGACGGGCCAGGCGACGTGGGCGATGAGTGGGGTGCCCTCTTCGGACCATCGGGTGTATGCGTCGCGGAGGTTGTAGAGGAGTCCGGCGTAGTCGTTGCAGTTGATCTCGATGTCTTCGATGACGGGAAGGACGTTCAGCGACACCCAGCCGTTGACGGGCTTGGTGATGGGGCAGCGGTAGACGACGTGTTCGAGTTCGCCGGTGGGGTCGGTGAGGATCATGGCAACGGCGAATGCTTGGCCAGCGAGGCCGTTGGTTTCGGCGTCGAGGCTGATGAGTCGTTCAGTGGTCACGGCGGGTCTCCAGTTCGTGTCGGATGGCGCGGGCTCGGGCTGCGGTCACGTAGGGGTAGAGCGCACCGAGGCGGGTGTCGTCGTCCTCGGCGGGCGGTGGGGTGATGTGGGCTTGTGCGGCACTGGCGGCGGCTTGGCGTTCGCGGGCGGTCCGGTGCCGGGGCAGGGTCATGAGGCACTCGCGGTGGCGCGGAGGTGGGCGAAGCAGGCGGCGCCGTTGACGGTGTCTGCGGCAAGCGTGATCTGTCCCTCGGCGTGGCATGGGAGGCAGAATCCGAATCCGCGTGGGGTGTCGGCGTCGACTGGGGCGCTCGCGCGTGCGCGGTCGTGAGTTGCGGTGTCAGGCCGAGGTGGTTCCTGTGCCACCGGGGAGGGTGAGCTTTCAATCCCAGTCCCAAGATCCCCGGTTTTGGGATCTTGGGGTCGCAGGGGGTCTGGGGGGAGCGTGCCCCCAGTGGGAGGTTCACCGGACGGTTGCTGGGGGGTTCCCGGGAGGTTCGTGGGTGGTTCGGGCGGCGCTGCGTCCGTACGTACGTCGTCAGGATCCGTACGTACGGACTGTGTGTCGGTACGTACGTACGGAGGATCCGTACGTACGTACTCTGCGTCCGTACGCTCCTGCTTCTGCTTGCGTCGGTACTCCCGCACCCGGGTCGCCTCGGACGCCTTCTTCGACTCGATCCCGGCCTCAAGCTGAGCCCGTTCTGCTTCGTCTCGCCGCTTGGTCATGTTGAGGTTCCAGCGGGGGGTGCCCCACTTGGTGGTGCCGTCCGGAATCAGTAGGCCGGCGGCTTCGAGGCGTTCCTGGGCGCGTTGGATGGTGCGTGCGTCGTAGCCGGTGCGCCAGATGACGTCTGTGATCGCGGCGTGGGTGTCGCGGCCGAACTCGTCGGCGCGTTCAGCGCGGGCTACCAGGACACCGCGTGCGGTGGTGTCCGGAAGCCCGGTCTTGGGCATCCGGAGCATGGGCGCCTCGTCGAGGGCCCACTGCACGGCTTGGTAGCTCACCGGTGCTCCCTGCGGGTTGTGCTGGTCGTGGTGGTGTTGCACATCGGGTGGCGGGTGTGGCCGCCTGCCGCTGCGGCCGGGTCCAAGGGCCACCCGCACCGGGCGGCGCACATCGGCCAGCCCTTCGCGGCCCGGACCGCAGCGGCGTGCTCCACGGCGGCTACGCCTCGGGGAAGCAGGTGAGGCAGGCCACCGCGCCCTGCAAGTCGGCCCACGCGGCGGACACGGCCGAGTACCGGGGCGCCCGGGCGTCGACCTGCTCGCCCTGGTCGTCGGCGTAGCAGCGCGGTCGGGTGATGTGGACGTCCCGCATCACCTGGGTGCCGTCGAGCAGGGTGTGTCCGGCGGGGACCTTGCTGATCGCGTTTTCGGGCCGGTGCGCGACCGCCCCGTCCTTCAGCGGCCCGTCGGTGATGACCGGGTACGCCCCGGAGCCGGTCTTGGTGTCGATGCGTCCGAACGTGGTCATGGTCATGCTGCTGCTCCTTCTGCTGGCTGGTTGGCGCGGCGACGTGCCCGCTGCCGGGTGACAGTGCGAGTGGTGATCCCGAGGCGGATCGCAACCTCGGTGGCGTTCAGGCCCAGGGCGTCGAGAGCGTCGATCGCGGCCCGGCGCTCCTCGGCGGTGAGGACCAGGGACCGGTCCCCGCCAACAGCCCGCTCGACGGCGATTTCGTCGAGCCCGCGCCACCCACCGCGACGGTTGGCGGCCCGGCCGCGTACCCGAGGGCGGCGGGCGGACTGCCGGCGCTGCCGCTCCCGGCGAACCTCAACGGCGTCGAGGCAGTCGCATCGGCTGATGCCGTAGGCGTACCGGGCCCCGTGGCGGGGGGCGTGGCAGACGGAGAGGATCATGCGTCGCCTCCGTCGTACCGGCGCCGGTGCTCCGCCTGCTCCGGCACCTCCGGCAGTTCGGCCGGGGTGTGCCGGGGGTGGGTGGCGGCGACCCCGCACCGGCACAGCGGCCGGTCCGGGTCACGCGGGTCCGGCAGCGTCGGATCCGCGGTGTACGTGCACGCCGCCAGCCTCGACTTCACCGGCTGCTTGCCGCGGCGACGCGGGCGCGGCCGTGGGCGGCCCATCACCGGGCCCCGACCGGCGCCGAGGCGCACGCCCCGTGGACCAGGCCCAGCGGGCGCCGGGACCACACCGCGGTGTCGTCGGTGTGGAGGATCGACGCCCGGCAGACCTTGCACCGGGTGCGGATCGCGTCGGTCAGGTTGCCGCGGGCACCGAGCCGGGACGGTGGCCTAAGACCCATCGGACTCACCCCGCAGCGCCCGCTGAAGTCGGCTGATCAGGGCTTGGAGTGCGGGGATGTCGTCGGCGCATGCGGCGGCGAGCAGCGCTGCCTTGGTGGTGTTACCGGCGGCGCGCGCCTCGCACAGCTCCGTGTACCGGTCCCCGACACCGTCGAGGTCCACGACTACCGGGGGCCCGAGGGCTAACTCGCGGCTGGCCCCCGGGAACGGAACAACGTTGCTGGTCGGCATCTCGTCGTACGCCAGGCAGCCGCACCCGTGTGAGTCGCACCCGGTCCGGCCGCGCCGGCCGAGGTTGTGGAATACCTCCAGGTGCTTGCACGCGCACCGGCCCGGCTCGACAGGGATGGTGCCGGTCGCGGCACCCGGATCCTTGCGGGTCACCGGTCGCCGTCCGGCACATCGGACGGGTCCAGATGCCCCGGCACCTCACCGGCGAGCGCCAGCAGTTCCTCGAGCATTTGCTGTCCGGCGGCGGCGAACACGGCCTTGGCGTCGCGGCTGGCGGTGATCGTCAGGGTCCGGGGCATCCCACCGGCCCGGACCGCCATGCCGGGGACCACCTCCCCCGTCTCCGGGTCCACGACCACGTCGCCGGCGCACGCCACCCGGGTCAGCAACGCAGTCTGGAACGCAGCCCGGATCTGCTCCCTGGCCTCCACCTCCGTCGGGTACCGCTCCTTGCACCAGGCGAGGAGGGCGTCGATGTCGGAGATGACCGGCGCCTCCTTAGACAGCGGGAGGGCGACGGTGCCGATGTCGCGCATTCGCCACGACGGGGCGGTCCCCTGCTCCTCCAGTTCGGCGCGGGCCTCGGTGTCGAGGGCGGCCCGGACCTCCTTGGCCCGCTTCGTGGCCGCGTCGGCGAGGCCCTCCAGGCGCAGGATCTCCTGCACCCGCTCCACCCGGGTCACGCCGACGCCCCAGTCGGGAGGAGGCCGATGGTCTGGGCGTACCGCACCAGCAGTTCGGCCAGACGCTCCGAGGTACACCGAGTGATTCGGTGCTCGATGTTCTCCCCGGCGTGGGACCACGCTCGAATGAGGACTCCGCCGTCGGTACGGGCCGGGAGGTCCACCCCGACACCGTGGTTCAACTCCCGGCCGTCGACCGGCAGGAACTTGACCAGAGAGAGACGCCACGCAGTCGCGCCGTTGTCGAACCACTGGCGCGGCCCGGCCGGGTCACCCAGCCCGGACAGCTGCGGGCGGCCCGGCCGCCCCGGGTGGGCAACGTGGATCAGGGTCACAGCGTCTCGCCACACCTTGAGGTGGCCGGCGTAGTGGTCGGGGAAGGCGACCAGCGATCGCGGGCTCATGCCGCCGCCCCCATCTCGTTCTTGCGGGCACGGAGTGCGTTGATGACGATGTCGGCCTGACCTCGGGTGAGCGTGGCGCTGCTGTCGAGATCCGGAAGGCCAAGGATTTTGGCCGTGATCTGGAGCCGGGTGACCCGGTTGTCCTCGCCGGAGTAGCCCAGTTCGCGCCACAGGGCGTGCATGTGGCGGTGCTGGTCCTGTCCGACCTGCTCGTCCGGGTTCGGTTCGTACGGGTCCGCCTCCCGCTGAGCGGGGATCGGCCGTGCGGCCGGCGCGGGACGAGCCGGCGGCGGGTCAGCCGGAGCGGCAGCAGCCGGTGTTGTCACCCGGCCGAGTTGAACGATCAGGTCACCGAGGGAAACCGCCACACCGGAGGGATCGAGGACGGGGGCCGCGAGCAGCCCAGCGGTCCGCACTTCGGCCAGGATCGGCCGCAACGCGTTCAAGTCACCGGCGGAGGCGAGGGCGCGGGCCCGGAAGTCGGCCACCGTCGGTGCGCCGGCCTCACCGTCGGCCAGCCAATCCCGGATCGTGTGCCCGAGGTCGAGGCCCGGCTTCGAGATGACGGCACCGGACAACTGCGGGCACCGCGACTTGGCGATGACCAACTCGTTGTCGCCGGACATGCTGCCGACGATGTCGAACTCGTACTCCAGGCCCTCGCGCTGCTCGGCCTTGGTGCCGACCTTGACCATGGACTTCCGGCCGCGTACCTCCTGCTCAACCCAGTCGTTCTTGACCCGCATCGTGACGATGACGTGCCCCGGGTAGGCCAGGATGGCTTCGATCATCTGCCGTTCGACCGGCCGCATCTCTTTCCACCCGGACATGCCGTGCCCGCCGGCCCGCTTCGCGGCGTGGTCAACGGCCTCCAACATGCCGCCGGACCCCATCCAGAAGTGCGACATGCTGTCGATGACAGTCACCTCGTAGGCGGCGTCACCGGCGGCGGCGAGGGCGCCGATCAGGATCCGGGGGTCGTAGGTGTCGAGGGGCAGGGTGTCGAAGTTGAAGATGCCGGCGTACTTGCTGGCCGACCGGTGTTCGGTGTCGATGACGGCGATCCGTTGGCCAAGCGCGGAGGCGATGGTCAGTGCGGTGTAGGTCTTGCCGCTACCCGAGATGCCTTCGAGGGCGATCCGGGCCTTGGCTTCCTTCTTGGTGGCCTTGGCGAAGGAGAAGTTGGGCATGGTCATCAGGTGGGGTCCTTGCTGAGTCAGGGTGGGGTTGGCGGCGGTCATGCGGCTGCCGTCGTGGGCGTCTTCGTGCGGCGTTGGAGTTCGCGGCGTTCCCGTTCGGAGAGGCCACCCCAGACGCCGAACCGCTCCCCGCGGGTGAGGGCGTACTCCAGGCATTCGCCCCGGACCTGGCATCCGGCGCAGACCTGCTTCGCCGGCGACGGGTTGCCGCCCTTGTCGGGGTAGAACGCCTCCGGGTCGGTTTGCGCGCACAGGGCGTCCTGCTGCCACTCGGGTTGGTCGATGAGGCGGGACAGGTAGCTCACCGGGTCACCTCGTCGGTTACGGCGGGCATGAGGGCGGTGTCGGTGGTGGCGGCTTGCTGTCGGCGCCACGCGGCCCGCCAGTCGGCGTACAGCTCGGCGGCGAGCCGGTCGGGGTCAACGGCCTGTTGCTGGTCGGACCAGGTTTGGTACGACTCCAGGTAGCCGAGGTCGATACCGGGTGCGCGGTGCCGGCCGGTGGCGGTGATGTCGCGGGCGGGTACGTCAGCGAGGTTGTGGAGGACGTCGGCGTAGGACTCGTCGGCCCCGGTGTGCTCGGGTGTCTGCTCGCTGGTGCGGCGGATGTCGGCGAGGATCCGGGCGCCGGGGATGAGTGCGGCCCCGGCGAGGACGGTGGCGATCAGGTACGTCATCGCGGGCCACCGTTGAGCAGTGCCGTCTTCCGGCCGACGGTGATTGCGCCCATCTCGCGGATGTCGATCGACCGCGCGCCGGCTGCGATGGCCTCGGCCCGCTTGGTGTCGGTGACGTCGTAGTGCCAGTGGACGCACGGGAGGGTCTTGTGGCACTGGCGCTTGCAGGTCTGCGCCCACTGCCGCCGCAGGCCGATCCGGTCGGCGAACTGGTGCATCTCGTCGGGGGTATCTGCGGTGAGGTGGGACCAGCGGGCCCGAATCTTGCCGACGGTGGCGGGGATGCGGGCGTTGTCGACGTAGACGGTCATCGGGTCCTCCGGGTGTTCCGGGCGTTGTCGGCTACGGCCGGCACGTCGTACAGGTCGTCGAGCGGGTCCGCGTCCGGGGTGAGCGCTGCCTGCGCGGTCAGGCGGCGGATCTCGACCTGCTGGCGGGTGAGTTGCCCGCGCTGCTCGGTGATGACCGCGGCCTGGCACTGCAACTGCTCCGCGACTGCGGTGTGCTCGGTGGCCTGGTCGTCGAGGAGCCGGTTGAGGTGGCCGATGACGTACAGGGCGCCGATGAGGGCGACGGCAAGGATGGCGAGCAGGGCCAGGTACACCCCGGCTTCGGAGTTCAGCCCGGCGGTCATGCCCCAGTCGTAGGTGGCGAGGTGGCGGGTCATGCGGCCCTCCGGACGGGTGCGAGGTTGGTGGGCAGCGGCGCCGGGACCGGGTTAGGCATGTCGGCGGGCAGCATTTGCAGCACCCACAGGCCCGCCTTCGTGAACCCGACATGGCGGAAGCCGGCCCGCCGGTAACAGCGCCCCGGGTCCCGCTTCCGGCGGGTCTTGGCCGCGTCAACGAACGTGACCATCCCCAGGGCCGGGACCTCCGGCCAGTGCGCCCGGGTGGCCGCGACGGCGGCGACGGCGGCGACGATCAGGTCGGACGACAGGTGGTCGCCCTCGTTGCGGAACAGGCTGTTCATCCACGCCCCAGCCCAGGCGTGCTTGACGTACTGGGCGATCGGGTTCGAGGTGACCCACACCGCGTCGGCCTGGTCGGTGAGGAAGACGACGCAGGAGCCCGGTGGGACGAACTGCGGGGAGCCGGGCTTCTGCCGGTTGTAGTGCCGGTCGGCGAGCGGCAGGGCACGCTTGTCGGCCCGGTTCGACCGCCGCCACGGCTGGATGAGGCTCATGCTGCGGTCTCCCAGTGGCTGCGCAGGTGGACGGGCTCCAGGGGGGCGGTCGACGCGGTCCACCCGGTGCCGGCGGTGTGGCAGCCGGGGAGCGGGCCGGAGGTGATCGGGGTGCGGGTGTCGTCGCCGCAGTCCGCGCAGGTGTGCACGGCCAGGTCGAGGCACACCCGGTCGCAGTACGGCAGGCGGGCCTCGACGACCAGTCCGGTGGCGGTGGTCGGGCGGGTGCAGTACGCGCACCGGTCACCGGCGGCCGGCTCCGGCGACTCGGTGATGGTGATGCGGGTCCAGGAGCTGACGCCGACCGCGTGCTCCGTGGTGGCGGTGGTCCGGATCGGCGCCGGGAGGGCGAACGCGTCACCGGTGCTGCTGGTGCGCTGGGTGGGGATGTAGCGGGGGCCACGGGGCGGGGTGCCCGGCGGGTCCTGCCACGGGGATGTCGGCCGGGGTGGTGGCGCCGGGGTGGTGGTCGGCTGCGTCGGCGGGGTGGTCGTTGTCGGCCGGCTCACCGCTGACCACCACCCTTGGGGAGCTGGTGGTAGAACCCGCCGGTGCACACCCCGGAGCCGTCAGCGGTACGGAGCTGGTCGCCGACGCTGGCCCGGTAGACCTGCTCGCCGCAGTGGCGGCACGGGCCGGCGGGACGAGATACGGCGGCGGGCTCCGGGCACCCTCCGCTGGCCGGGGCCGGGCGGCCGAAGCCGGGACACCGGGTGTGGCAGTCGACGGTGCGGCCGTGGTTGTGGCCGGTGAGGGTGCGGGTCGGACGGGACACGGCGGCGCCCATCAGGCGTCCGACCCGGTGCGCTCGGCGCGGAGGGCGGCGAGTTCGGCCCGCAACCGCGCGACCTCCAACTCCGTGTCCTTCGGCGCGGGGAGCCCGGTGTACGTACTCAGGTGCAGCGCACCCTGTTGCCCGTCCGCCTGGTGGTACCAGAGGCTGCCCGCCCGCATCGCCTTCGCCGGCCCGATGCCGAGAGCGGCGGCCACGGCGTCAACCACCGGGCGGTACCGGTCCGCCTTCGTGCGCAGCACCGACCCGGTGACGGTGAAGGCCACGTACTCCGGGGCCGGCTCGACCAGAGTGATGGAGGCAGATCCGAGGTACGCAGTGGCGGCGGTGATGTCGGCCGAGACCGGCGGGTCCCCCACCATCACGACCATGAGCGTGTCGCCGTACTCGTCGACCAGGGCGTCCGGCAGACCCTGGATGACATGTGCCGCGATGGCGTCCCGGAGGGCCGCGCGGTCGGCCGGCGCCGGCAGGGTCAGCGGCCCGTGGGACTCGGTGGCCGTGCCGGTGTCGTCGAAGGTGACGCGGTAGTGCGGGCCGGGCTCGCCGGGTGGCGGGGTGGGTGAGATGCTGGTCGGTGGCACTGTGCCTCCTAGATCAGGCTGGTCGGGTGGGTGTGGTGTCGTCGGGTCCCTGCTGGCAGGCGGGGACCCGAAGTCGTGTCAGGCGGCAGTAGCCAGCCGGCGGCGACCCTTGTAGATCTGGGTGCAGGCGCGGCAATCCCGCCCACCGCCGGGCTTCCGGTACGTGTTGACCTCGTCGTACGGGTGGCCCCGCTTGCAGCGGGTCTTCGCTGCGTTGATGTTCGGCATGGTCCGGACCGAGCGGAGGATGTTCTCCCGCTGCGTGGTTGCCTTCAGGTGCGAGGGGTTGACGCACAGCCGGACCTCGCACAGGTGGTCGATGACCAGCCCGGCCGGGATCGGGCCGATCGCCAGCTCGTAGGCCCGGCGGTGCGCGAGCTTCCCGCCCTTACCGAACCGGCCGTAGCCATGCCGGTCGGCCTGCCCGCCCCAGATCCAGCAGGCGGTCATCGACGGTGCCGACGCGACGCCCCGGAAGAAGGCGGCCAGGCTCCGGGCGCTCATGCCGCTGCTCCGGACTGCTGAGCTTCGCGGCGCTTCCGCTCGGCGATCCGGAGCCGGATCTGCGCGAAGACTTCGGTGAGCCGTTCGGCGACCTCGACGCCCTTGGGGCTGGTCGGGTCGAGCGGGGTGATCTCGGTGGTGGCCATCAGTGCTGCACCTCAGCGAAGAGGCGCTCGTAGGCGACCTGCGGGAGGTTGGTGCGGCAGCCGTAGATCAGCGCGTAGCCGACCGGGTTGCCCTTGTAGGCGCTCTGGATGGTGGCGAGCCCGACGCCGAGGAAGGCCGCCTTCTCACGGAGGCTTTCGTGGCCCATCGGTTCGAGGATCGAGTCGAGTTCGTCGCCCTTGAGCTGGATGTACCCGTTCTGTTCACGGGCCACTGTTGCTCTTGTGCGTTCCATGGACCGAACAGTACGCCGACCGTGCGATCGAGGGCAACACCGGCGGGGTCACCCGTTCGGGTGAAGTTCCGTAGACCGAACATCGCTGCTATCGTTCGGCATATGGAACTCATAGACGTGAATCGTTCCCGCGTTTCCGCACGTCAACGGCACAGCGATGCGCCCACGCGGCCACCGTTACGTGCCGTAACATCGTTCCGCGTGGCGAACAGTGCATCGGGTCAGGGTGACGAGAAGCGACCGACTGAGTTCGGGGTGTATCTGATGCGGGCGATGAACGCCGCAGGGATCAGGTCACAGCGCGAGTTGGCGAGACGAGCAACCCTGAGCAACTCGACCATCAACCGACTCATCTACGAAGACGTGCAACCAGACAACGCGACCATCGAGCAACTCGCCGAGGCGCTTGAGCTGACATACGCCGATGTGTCCGCCCAAGCCGGATTCGGCACGCCCCCGGGCACGAAAGCGCCAATTCAGTTCCACGCGCTGGCGGTCGAGTTGGACCAGATGTTGGCGTCCGACTCACCAATTTCCGAGGAGGATCGAAAGTACATTGTGGATATGACCACGAGGCTGATCGATCCTTACCGCCGCTTCATGCGTCGCCGCCGATTGGCCTAACTCTCCGTGACTCGTACGTTCGTACCAGTGTCTCTGGCTGCCCGTTCCGTGTGTAGAACAGTGATCAGCGTTACTGTCGGTACCTCGTCCCGTGGAACTTCCACGATCGACACAGGGTCCTGTCGCCCATGCGTATCGGGGGATTCGCCGTGTCCACATTGGTCAAGGTCAGCGCAGCCACCGCCATTATCGAACTGTTCATCGCCGCCATCATCGCCACCGCCGTATTCGCCGGAGCATGGTCCCACCTACTCCTCTGGGCCGTCCTGCCATGCATTGCCAGCACCTTCGTCGCGGTGCTCGCCGCCATAGCCGGCAGCCGGGTCACCGCCGACGTGGGCACGGAGATCGTGGAGTCAGAGGAGCGGATCGTGCACGAGGTCACCCAACAGGTTGATCATCTAGCCACCATCATCGGTCACTATGTGCACGATGAGGCGCAAGTCGCCGCACACCTCGCCGAGCTGCGCCGCGCCGACACTGGCGGCGTTGTCGTCCGGATGCCCAACCGCCGATGACTACCGCACGCCGCCGTCTCACCGCCGTCCCCGACAACCCGGCCCGCGTCGTTCTCTACGTCCGCGTCAGCGCCCTCTTCGGCCGCGGCGGCGAGGATTTCCACAGTCCCGACGTGCAACTCTCGGCGATGAGGCGAGTCACCGCCGGCCTCCGCGAGGTAGGGGAGATCAAGGACATTGGTGAGACCGGCCGGGATTTCGAACGTGCCGGCATCGACCGAATCCGGCGGATGGCCGAGCGCCGCGAGATCGACGCGGTTGCCATCTACGACGTCAGCCGGTTCGGTCGCAACGTCCGCGAGTCCCTCGTCTTCCTGGCGTGGCTCGCCGAGCAGGGCGTCACGATCCTGTCCGCCTGCGAGCAGGTCGACACCTCCACCCCGGCCGGCCGACTGATGCTGACCAACATGCTCGCGATCGCCGAGTACCGCTCCGACGAGATCGGCCGCAACTGGGCAGCCACCATCGCTCGACGGGCCGGGCAGGGCAAACAGCACGGCCGCCGGATCGGCTACTTGAACGTCGACGGCCGACTCGTTCCCGACCCCCTGCTGGGCCCGGTGGTGACCAAGGCGTGGCTCGACTATGCAGCCGGAGTGAAGATCTCCCGGATTGCGCGGGACGTCGCCGACGGACAGGGCAAGAGCATCACCACCGCCAACCTGAAGGTGTGGTTCCGCCGAGCCGTGTATCTCGGCCACACCGTGTCAAACGGCGAGATCGTCAAACGGGACACCCACCTCCCGCTCGTAGACCAACGCACCTGGGACCTGGTGCAACTCCGGTTGGCACGGGACCGCACCACCCCGCCGCGGGCATTGGAGGTCACCTGGGCGCTGGTCGGCATCATCCACTGCGCGATCTGTGGCTCTCGGCTACAGCGCCAACCGGGCCGTTCGGCGAAGGGCGTGGAGGTGCAGCGGCTGTGCTGCGGCGCGGGCTCCAACCGGGGTGTTGCCGAACCATGCAGGGGCATTGGCTTCCCGGTGCTTGCTCGAGTCGAGGCCGAGGTGCTTCGCCAGGTTGCCGCCTACACCCGTCTGCTCCGCACCGACGATGCCGCCCGATCGGAGCAACTAGCCCGCCGGCACACCGCTCGCGCCGACGCGGCGACGCTTCGGCGCAGACTCACCCAGCTTCAAGACGCCGGTACGAAGTTGACCAAGGCGTGGGCCCTCGGCGACGTGCCCGACGCTGAGTACCGACCGGCCAGGGCGGAGTTGGCTACCGAAGCGGACACGCTCAGGGCGCGCCTCAGTGAACTGGGAGACGTCGAGGTACGTCAGACGCCGGAGCAGGCGGCTACGGCCGCTGAGGCGATGCTGGCGCTGTGGCCGGACATGGATGAGGGCGACCGATCCCTTGCCCTGCGCGCGGTCATCAAGCGGATTGAGGTGCGCCGGGCTGACCGGTGGCGGGAGCCGGAAGCCGATCGGGTTACTGTCACCGAGTGGCTGTAGTGCGCCTTAGCCCTACCTGACGATCGT